>NZ_CP073105.1:933733-1244977 GCF_018138085.1 Stutzerimonas stutzeri | reverse complement strand
GCAGATCCTTGACGAAGGCAGGCAGATCGCGCGGGTTGGTGATCAGCACGTTGTGTGCGCCGATCAGCATCATCGTCATGCAATGAAAGGTAAACGCGTAGATGTGGTAGAGCGGCAGCGGAGCGACCATGGTCTCGCAGCCACTGCCCAGCTCGGTCCCCATCAGCCCACGACACTGGAGCATGTTGGAGACGAGGTTGCGGTGGGTCAGCATGGCCCCCTTGGCAACGCCGGTGGTGCCACCGGTGTATTGCAGCACGGCAATGTCGTCACTCTCGGGATCGGCCTCGCTGGGCCGCTTGTTGCGCCCTTGCGCCAAGGCATCGTTCAGTTTGACGGCCTTGGGCAGGTCGTAGCTGGGCACCATCTTCTTCACATGCTTGATCACTGCGTTGACCAGCAAGCGCTTGACGGTCGGCAGCATGTCGCCGACTTCGGTGATGACTACATGCCGGATGCCGGTTTTCGGCACGACTTCTTCGGCGAGGTGCGCCATGTTGGCCAGGCAGACGAGAGCCTTGGCACCGGAATCGTTGAACTGGTGTTCCATCTCCCGCGCGGTGTACAGCGGGTTGGTGTTGACCACGATCAGGCCGGCGCGCAGGGCGCCGAATACGACGACCGGATACTGGAGCAGGTTGGGCAGCTGTACCGCGATTCGATCGCCTGGCTGGAGGTCGGTATGGTGCTGTAGATAGGCGGCAAACTCGCCGGACAGCTCGTAGAGCTCGCCGTAGGTCAGGGTTCTGCCGAGATTGCTGAAGGCTGGCTTGTCCGCGAACCGCTCGCAGGAGGCCTTGAGCACAGCCTGGACGTTCCGGTACTCGTCGGGATTGATCTCGCTTTCGACCCCGACAGGATATTTATCCTTCCAGAAGTTATCGGTCATTGAACCCCACTCCTAAGCGACAGCTTTACTGCATATAGCAGCTGTTTTGTTGTGTTTTGTTAACTTTTGTACGGCAATTCCGGTCAAAAGGCGGGGCGAGGTTAGCAGTTTTGAAACAGCCCGAACAGGGGCTCAGACCTGAACAAAGACCACAAAGTGACTGACAGTCGCCGCTCAGTCACTTGTGCTTTCGGCGGAATGCGGGAGTCTGCGTCGATCAGGCCTGATCGCGCAGCTCTCGGCGGAGGATCTTGCCGACCGGCGTCATCGGCAAGGAATCGCGGAACACGAAATGTCGCGGGACCTTGTAGCCGGTGAAGTTTTCCCGACAGTAGGCTTGCAGCTCCTCTACGGTGAGGCTGGCGTCGCTGCGCACCACGAACAGTTTCACCGCTTCGCCCGATTTTTCATCCGGGACGCCGACCGCCGCGCACGCCGCCACCTTCGGGTGAGCCATGACCACGTCTTCGATTTCGTTGGGATACACGTTGAATCCGGAGACGATGATCATGTCCTTCTTGCGGTCGACGATCCGCACGAATCCGTCCGGATCGATCACCGCGATGTCGCCGGTCTTCAGCCAACCCTCGGCGTCGAGCACCTCGGCGGTGGCGTCCGGACGATGCCAGTAACCCTTCATGACCTGTGGGCCCTTGACGCAAAGCTCACCGCGCTCGCCCAACGGCAGCTCGTTGCCCTCGTCGTCGATCACCTTCAGCGTCGTCCCCGGTACCGGCAACCCGACGGTACCCATGCGCGACTTGTCGCCCTGTGGGTTGGCGCAGACCACCGGCGAGGTTTCAGTCAGCCCGTAGCCCTCGGTCACGGTGACTCCGGTCATGCTCTTCCAGCGCTCGGCTACCGCGGACACTAGGGCCGTGCCGCCTGAATTGGTGCCCTTGAGCGCTGAGAAGTCGATTTTGTTGAAGTCCCGATGCGCCATCAGCGCGACGAACAGCGTGTTGAGCCCGAGAAAGGCCGTGAACCGCCACTTCTGCAGCTCCTTGACGAAGCCATCGATGTCGCGAGGATTGGTGATCAGCACGTTGTGGTTGCCGGTCACCATCATGCACATGCAGTTAACCGTGAAGGCGTAGATGTGATACAGCGGCAAGGGCGCGATCATGATCTCCTGCCCTTCCTTGATAAGGGTCTGCCCCTGCTCGTCCAGCTGCTGCATGTTTGCCCGGACTTGCTGCATGTTGGCCACGAGATTGCCGTGGCTGAGCATCGCGCCCTTGGCCACACCAGTGGTGCCGCCGGTGTATTGCAGAACCGCGGTGTCGTTCAGCGTCAGCGACACCGGCTTGAGGCTGTGGTGGCCGCCGCTACGCAGCACCTGCTTGAAAGAAACGGCCTGCGGCAAGCTGTACTCGGGCACCATCTTCTTCAGGTGCTTGACCGCGGTGTTGACCAGCAGCCCCTTGAGCGAAGGCAGCATGTCACCGATGCGCGCCTCCACGAGCACCTCGATGCTGGTATCGGGTAGGACCTCCTGCACCAGCTTGCCGAACGTATTCAGGTAAACCAGCCCCCGCACCCCGGAATCCTTGAACTGGTGACGCATCTCCCGTGCGGTATAGAGCGGATTGGTATTGACCACGATCAGCCCGGCCCGCAGGGCGCCGAAGACAGCGATCGGGTACTGCAGCAGGTTCGGCATCTGCACGGCGATACGGTCACCCGGTTGCAGATCGGTATGATTCTGTAGCCAGGCCGCGAAGGCCGCCGAGTACCGCTCCAGGTCGGCGTAGGTCAGGGTCACGCCCATGTTGCTGAAGGCCGGGCGATTCGCATGGCTCTTGCAGGAGCGCTCGAATACTTCCACGACCGAGCGGAAGCCCCCCATGTCGATGTCGTTGGGCACACCAGCGGGACGTTTGTCGTTCCAGAAGTCAGGTTGCATTATTATTGGCCTCGTTACCTGAGAGTGTCTGACCCGCGCTCGACGGGCTGTGGCGAACTTAGCAGCTCCGCATTGCCACGCAATAGCTCGACCACGAAATCAGCGACGTGAATCTCGCCCCACGGCGGCAAATGAGCGCCAGCCGGGACAATCGCCCCGCCGCGCTCTAGAATGCGGTCACGTCGCGACTCCACGGTCGCCATTCATGACTGGCTGGGCACCGCCGCAGCGGTCCTTCGTTCGTATCCGCACCAGAGGTTTACTCATGAGCACGCTGAGCAACACGCCCTACTCCGCCCTCGAGGTTGGCCAGACCGCAAGCTTCGAGAAGCGGGTCGAGGAGCGCGACATCCAGCTGTTCGCCGCCATGTCGGGTGATCGCAACCCGGTCCATCTCGACGCGGAATTCGCTGCCGGCACGCCTTTCAAGGAGCGCATCGCCCATGGCATGTTCAGCGGCGCCCTGATCAGCGCGGCGGTCGCCTGCACGTTACCCGGGCCGGGCACCATCTATCTGGGCCAGACGATGAAATTCACCCGCCCGGTGAAGCTGGGCGACACCCTCACCGTACGCCTGGAGATCCTGGAGAAGATGCCGAAGAACCGCGTACGCATCGCCACCCGAGTCTTCAATCAGAACGACGAACAGGTGGTTGATGGCGAAGCCGAAGTGCTGGCGCCGCGCCGCGAGGAGACCGTCGAACTGAAAGACCTGCCGCCCATCACCTTCGGCTGAACAGCGACAGCCGGATCGACACTTGTCAGTCCTCACGGACTGACCAAAATCAAGGTGCCGCCTCCGGCACCTTGTCTCCTTGCGTCAACGCAACCCGCTTTGCCATCCCGCGCGTGCACCGTTAAGGCTTGCCAGCACAAGGCTATTACGGCCCTCGACTACGCCCCGCCTCCCGCGCCGATGGAGGATGCACATCACCCACCATGCACCGACCATCGAGCTCGCGGTACAACAAGAACAACACCGGGACCTCACCATGCTCACACGCTCGATCGCTTACCGGCGCCTGGCGGCGCTCGTCCTCGGCGGCTTTTCGCTGACCCTTCAACCCGCTTCGGCGGCTCCGCTGGACCCAGGCCCTGACGAAGCCTTGCTCTACTACCAGCGTGCCGACGGCGACTACAACGGCTGGGGACCGCACCTGTGGAACACCGCGGCGTGCAGCGGCAGCCTGAACGAGACGAGCTGGGACCAGCCGCTGCCCGCGGCCGGTACCGACCCGGAATATGGCGCTTTCTACCGTATCCCGCTGACCGCCGACGCCAGTTGCCTGAACCTGATCATGCACAGGGGCGACGAGAAGGACCTGGGCGGCGCCGACCTGACCTGGCGTTTCGACCAGCTGGGTCGTCGCGTCTTCTCCCTCAGCGGCAATGCGCAACTATCCAGCACACCACTGAAAGGCGCCGCCGTGGCGATCAAGGGCGCACGGGCGCATTGGCTGGACCCGTTTACGCTCGCATTGGTCGATGGTATGCCCGGGGCCAGTCGGGTCGAGTTGCGCTATTCACCCGACGCCAGCATCAGGATCGATGGCGACGCGCGCACGGTCAGCGGCGGCACCGTGCTGCCCCTGCGTCCGGGAGCCCTGCGCGAAGGGCTCAAGCGCACGCATCCGCACCTGGCCAGCGCCGCGGCGTTCAAGGTCGCGGCAGGAGCGCGTGACCTGCGCCGCGCAGTGACGAGCCAACTGGTGGTGGTCGCCTACGATGCGGACGATCAGGTGATCGATGCGACGCAGGTACAGACCGCCGGCATACTCGACATGCTGTTCGCCTACGACGGCGAACTGGGTGCGAAGGTCGGCCCGCGTGGCGTCGCCTTCAAGCTCTGGGCGCCCACGGCGCAGCGCGTGCGTCTGCATGTGTTCGATACCGACAAGCGCCTGCTGCCTGGTTATCCGAAGGTGATGCACGAGCGGCTCGGAGTGTGGAGCCTCGACGGGCCTCGCTCACTCGACCGACAGTATTACCAATACGAGGTCACCGCCTTCCGGCCAAGCTCCGGAACGATCGAGACGACGCTGGTCAGCGACCCCTATGCGTTGAGCCTCTCGCGCAACAGCCAGTACGCCCAGGTCGTCGACCTGGACGCTGATGACCTCAAGCCCGCCGGCTGGGACGCCTTGCGCCCACCACACCCCGAACGTCCCGAAGCGAGCGTGATCTACGAAACCCACCTGCGCGACTTCAGCGCCAGCGACACCAGCCTGCCAGCGGAATTGCGCGGTACCTACGGCGCTTTCACCCAGCCGGGCAGCAATGGCATGCAGCATCTGCGTGACCTGCAGAAAGCCGGGCTCACTCACGTGCAGCTCTTGCCGGTGTTCGATATCGCCACCATCGACGAGGATCCGGATCGCCGCGTCGACCTCGACGATCCTTTCGCCAAACTCTGCCAGCTATCGCCAACGGCTCGTGAACACTGGTCGCAGCACTGCGGCGCGGCGAGCGTGCGCCAGGTACTGCAGGGCTTCGACCCGGCCAGCGGCCAGGCGCAATCGCTGTACAACGATCTGCGTGCCCTGGACAATTTCAACTGGGGCTACGACCCCTTCCACTTCAGCGCGCCGGAGGGCAGCTACGCGAGCGATGCCGAGGGTGTCCAGCGCATCATCGAATTCCGCGAGATGGTCCAGGCGCTTGCCGGTAATGGGCTCGCCACCGTGATGGACGTGGTCTACAACCACACCAACGCCTCCGGCCTGGCGGACAAATCGGTGCTCGACAAGATCGTGCCCGGTTACTACCACCGTCGTAATCCGTCCACCGGTGCGGTGGAGACATCGACCTGCTGCGAGAACACCGCCAGCGAGCACCGCATGATGGCCAAGCTGATGATCGACTCGCTGGAAGTCTGGGCGCGCGACTACAAGATCGCCGGGTTCCGCTTCGATCTGATGGGCCACCACATGCGCCAGAATCTGGTCGATGCCTATCGGGCCGTGCGCCGGATCGACCGGCACACCTACTTCTACGGCGAGGGCTGGGAATTCGGCGAAGTCGCCGGCAACGCGCGAGGCATCAATGCCACCCAACGGAACATGGCCGGCACCGGCATCGGTACATTCAACGATCGGCAGCGCGACGCGGTCCGCGGCGGCAGCCCCTTCGACGGTGGCGAGAGCATCCGTCGCAACCAGGGATTCGCCAATGGGCTGTACGTGCTGCCGAACGAGCTGGCCGGTGCGGGGGCGGAGCAAAAGGCCCAGGCCCTGCACGCCGCCGACCTGATTCGCGTCGGGATCGCCGGAGGCCTGCGCGACTTCCAGTTCGTCACCGCCGACGGCAGCGTTCGCAAGGGTGGCGATATCGACTACAACGGGCAACCGGCCGGCTACACGCTCGATCCGCAGGAGACCATCAACTACGTTTCCAAGCACGACAACCAGACGCTGTGGGACAACAATCAGTACAAGCTGCCGGCCACCCTGCCCGTTAGCGACCGCGTGCGCCTGCAACTGGTGGCGCTGTCCGTACCGCTGTTCAGCCAGGGCGTGCCCTTCATCCATCTCGGCTCGGACATCCTGCGCTCCAAGTCGATGCAACGCGACAGCTACGACTCGGGTGACTGGTTCAACGCCGTGGACTTCAGCTACCAGGACAACAACTGGAACAAGGGCCTGCCGCGAGCCGACAAGGATGGCGATAACTGGCCGCTGATTCGCCAGGTAATTGCCGATCCGCATGCCAAGCCAGGCGCGACCGATATCCTCAGGGCCAAGCGCGGCTTCCTCGAGCTGCTGAAGATCCGCAGCGACAGCGCGCTGTTCCAGCTGGGCAGCGCCCGCGACGTGGAACGCCGGCTGCGGTTCCACAACACCGGTCCCGAGCAGCAGCCCGGCGTGATCGCCTTCAGCCTGGCGGACGGTCCTCGCGCCGGTCACGACCTCGATCGTCGCTACCAATCGCTGATGGTGGTTCTCAACGCAACCGGCCAGCGGATTCGCCTGCCGGGTGCGGCAGGCTACCAGTTGCATCCGGTTCTCCGGGACTCGGTCGACCCGATCAGCCGTCAGGCGAAGGTCCGTGAAGGCGAATTCGACGTACCGGCCTTTACCACCGCTGTCTTCGTCCAACCCCAGCAACGGCGCTGAATGGCAGGCAAAAAAAAGGGCGACCTAAGTCGCCCAAATGCCTTGCGTGCTCTGTCTATCTGCGGGACCGCTACTTCTTGTGAGCATCCCGCCAGATGAAATATCCGAAACCGCCAAGGAAGGCGACCATCAGGCCGACCGTGACCACCCCTGCGAGCACCACATTATCGACGAACATGATTTCCTGCCTCCAAGCCGTTGTGCTGTCTGATGGCTGTACGTTACCCCGCCGCGCCGTTTAAAAATTGATCGATGTCAATGGCCGCGAAGCCGCGCAAACCAGGCATCGCGTTAGCTGATCTGGGTCAAGAAAAGAGGGGGGATGCGGCGAGAGACGCAGGCCGAACGACTCATCGAGCCGCTCGGATCGCGCAGTGGACGTCTAGCTCGAGGACAGGAGCTCAGCGTTTCTTAGGCTTGGCCTTGGGTTTCTTTTTCGGCCGGGCCAGCGGCAAAGCCTCCTCGAACGCCTGGCGCATTTCGGCCAGGCGCTTTTCCTTGATGTCATGAATGCGCTTTTCACGCTCGACGCTGAAGTCGATCAGCTTGGCGTCACTGCTCATAAGACGGGCTCACGAAAGAGTTGGCGAAAGGTCAGGTTCAGACGCGGCTCGGTTACCTTGCGCGTCCGGGCGATCTGGTGCTGCCAATAATGCTGTGTCGGACCACGCATGACCAGCAACGAGCCATGATCCAGGTCCAGCGAATGCTCGATCCGACTGTTTCCCTTGCGGCGAAGGTCGAACCGCCGGGTTGCGCCGAGGTTGAGCGAGACCACCAGAGGCTCGTGACCCAGCTCGGGCTCGTCATCGCTGTGCCACCCCATGGCGTCCTGGCCATCGCGGTAGAGGTTGAGCAGCACGCCGTTCAGACGCTCGCCCAGTTGAGCCTGGACTCGTTCGCGAATCTCACCGAGCAGCGGCGTCCAAGGCAAGGGCTCGTGCACCAGCCCGGAATATCGATAGCGCGCCTCGGGATCGCCATACCAGGCGACCAGCCTTGGCACGGCGCATTGGCGCCCGTAGAGCCTGATCCGGGGTTGCGTCCAGGGCGTCTCGGTGGTCAGCGTCGACAGCCAGCGATCAGCGAGCGCGGCGTCGGCCCATTGCGGCCAGTAGGTCAGATCGGCCTGAGGCAGGGTTATGGCGAGACCGTCGAGCGAGCGCATCAGACCTCGACGTCGACCCAGAGGCCCTGCCGCGGGAGTTCCTCGAGCGCATCCTGATCCTCTTCGGCGGTTTCGCCCTCGGCCAGCTCCTGCGCCGTGTAGCCCCGCCGCTGGCGCCGGCGCTGCTCGTCGCGCAGCATCTGCTCGGCTTCCTGAGGATGACGGCGATCGAGCCCCACCGAACTCTCGTTGGCGCTCGGCTGAACCGGCGTCACCGGTGCGATATCGGGTCGTGGCTTGATTACGTCCTGTTGCGCAGTGACCTGGACGGTGCCGGGTGGAATGACTGGCAGCATCTTCGCTCTCCCGTGGCAGGCCGACGAGCCGGGGGCACACCTGGTCTGGCGAGCCTGTACCGGTTGATCGGCCGATCTGCTGACGACTTTAGCAGCAACGCTACACTGGCAGGGTCCGTTTGCGTTCGTCACAACGGAAACGAGAACGGCGACAACGCTAATCCGGTGGCATCTGTCGTCGCTCTCTCGGCAGTGTTCCGTTAACATAGCGGGCTTTTTTACAGCGGGAGGCAGGGCATGGCGCAGCAGTATCTACCGGGGCAACGCTGGATCAGCGACAGCGAAGCGGAACTCGGTCTGGGAACCATCCTCATGCAGGACGGCCGCATGCTCACCGTGCTCTACCCCGCCACCGGCGAAACCCGCCAATACGCCGCCCGCAGCGCTCCGCTGACCCGTGTGCGCTTCGTCCCGGGTGATGAGGTCACGCACTTCGAAGGCTGGAAGATGACCGTGCGCGAAGTCGAGGATGTCGACGGCCTGCTGGTCTACCACGGCCTGACCGCACAGAGCGAAGCCCGCACCCTGCCGGAAACCCAGCTGTCGAACTTCATCCAGTTCCGCCTCGCCAGCGATCGCCTGTTCGCCGGCCAGATCGACCCGCTGAACTGGTTCAAGCTGCGCTACCACACTCTGGAAAACCAGAGCAAACAGCTGACCTCCTTGCTGTGGGGCCTGGGCGGGGTGCGCGCGCAACCCATCGCGCACCAGTTGCATATCGCCCGTGAAGTCGCCGACCGCATCGCCCCGCGCGTGTTGCTCGCGGACGAAGTGGGCCTGGGCAAAACCATCGAAGCCGGCATGGTGATCCATCGCCAACTGCTGTCTGGCCGCGTCAAGCGCGTGCTGATCCTGGTCCCGGAAAACCTCCAGCATCAGTGGTTGGTGGAAATGCGCCGCCGCTTCAATCTGCAGGTCGCGTTGTTCGATGACGAGCGTTTCATCGAGAGCGATGCCAGCAACCCCTTCGAAGACACCCAGCTGGCGCTGGTCTCGCTGGACTGGCTGAAGGACGACGAGCGCGCCCAGGACGCAGCCTTCGCCGCCGGCTGGGACTTGCTCGTTGTGGACGAAGCGCATCACCTGGTCTGGCACCCGGAAAACGCCAGCGCCGAATACAAGCTGGTCGAGCAACTGGCCGAAGTCACCCCAGGCGTGCTGCTGTTGACCGCCACTCCGGAACAGCTTGGCCAGGAAAGCCACTTCGCCCGCCTGCGCCTGCTCGACCCGAACCGTTTCCATGATCTCGAAGCCTTCCGCGCCGAGAGTGCCAGCTACCAGCCAGTCGCCCGCGCCGTGCAGGAACTGCTGGACGAAGGCCGCCTGTCGCAGGAAGCGCACCAGACCATCCATGACTTCCTCGGCGCCGAAGGCGAAGCCCTGCTCGCCGCGGCCACCGATGGCGACATCGAAGCCAGCAGCCGCCTGATCCGCGAACTGCTCGACCGTCACGGCACCGGCCGCCTCCTGTTCCGCAACACCCGCGCCGCCGTGCGCGGTTTCCCCGAGCGCCAACTGCATCCCTATCCGCTGCCCTGCCCCGCCGAGTACTTGGAATTGCCGCTGGGCGAGCATGCCGAGCTGTATCCGGAAGTCAGCTTCCAGAGCCAGCAGGAAGAGCCGGACGCGCAGAACCGCTGGTGGAACTTCGATCCGCGCGTCGAGTGGCTGATCGACACGCTGAAGATGCTGAGGAAGTACAAGGTGCTGGTCATCTGCGCCCACGCCGAGACCGCGCTGGACCTGGAAGACGCGCTGCGCGTGCGCTCCGGCATCCCGGCAACCGTCTTCCACGAAGGCATGAGCATCCTCGAGCGCGACCGCGCCGCCGCCTACTTCGCCGATGAAGAATTCGGCGCGCAGGTACTGATCTGTTCCGAGATCGGCAGTGAAGGCCGCAATTTCCAGTTCGCCCATCACCTGGTGCTGTTCGATCTGCCGGCCCACCCCGATCTGCTGGAGCAGCGCATCGGTCGCCTCGACCGGATCGGCCAGGCCCACGTCATCCAGCTGCACGTGCCCTATCTGGAAACCAGCCCGCAGGAACGTCTGTTCAAGTGGTATCACGAGGCGCTGAACGCCTTCCTCAACACCTGCCCCACCGGCAACGCCCTGCAGCATCAGTTCGGGCCGCGCCTGCTGAACCAGCTGGAAGAAGGCGACGATGATGAATTCCAGAAGCTCATAACCGAAGCCCGCGCCGAGCGCGAGCGACTGGAAGCCGAGCTGCATACCGGCCGCGACCGGCTGCTGGAACTCAACTCGGGCGGTGGCGAACAGGGCAAGGCGCTGGTCGAAGCGATCGAAGAACAGGACGACCAGTTCGCCCTGCCGATCTATATGGAGGAGCTGTTCGACGCCTTTGGCATCGACAGCGAAGACCATTCCGAGAACGCACTGATCCTGCGCCCCAGCGAAAAGATGCTCGACGCCAGCTTCCCGCTCGGCGACGACGAAGCCGTCACCGTCACCTACGACCGTGAGCAGGCACTGGCCCGCGAAGACATGCAGTTCCTCACCTGGGAACACCCCATGGTGCAGGGCGGCATGGATCTGGTGCTGTCCGGCTCCATGGGCAACACCGCCGTGGCGCTGATCAAGAATAAGGCGCTCAAGCCCGGCACGGTTCTGCTGGAACTGCTCTATGTCAGCGAAGTGGTAGCGCCGCGTGCCCTGCAGCTCAACCGCTTCCTGCCGCCTCTGGCGCTGCGCTGCCTGCTGGATTCGAACGGCAACGACCTGGCGCCGAAGGTGGCGTTCGAGACGCTCACCGATCAGCTGGAAAGCGTCCCGCGCGCCAGCGCCAACAAGTTCGTCCAGGCACAACGCGATGTATTGGCCAAGCAGATCGCCGACGCCGAAGCCAAGGTCACCCCGCGCCACACCGAGCGCGTCGCCGAAGCGCAGCGCAAACTCAAGGCGAGCCTCGACGAAGAGCTGGCCCGCCTCACCGCCCTGCAAGCCGTCAACCCAAGCGTGCGCGACAGCGAGATCGAAGCCGTGCGCAAACAGCGTGAGGAAGGCCTGGCGATGCTGGAAAAGGCCGGTCTGCGCCTGGAAGCGATTCGGGTGTTGGTGGCGGGGTAAAGGAGGCTGGAGGCTGGAGGGCAACAGGCTCGGGCACGGATTGAGTTTTAGCTTTGGGTTTGAAGCTTGACGCTTGGACTACAGTTCTTGCTTGACGGACTGCTCTGCTCCACCCCGCTTCGCCCCGAGGTCGGGCCTCCCACAAAAGCCCATCGGCCCAACCCGATCCCTGTTGGAGGCGCGCCCCGCGGCGAATGCAGCCCAAAGGGCTGCGCCTTTAGCTCATCGCTTCCAACCGCTGCTCCGCACCGCACCCACTCTTCGCCCCGAGGTCGGGCCTCCCACAAAAGCCCATCGGCCCAACCCGATCCCTGTTGGAGGCGCGCCCCGCGGCGAATGCAGCCCAAAGGGCTGCGCCTTTAGCTCATCGCTTCCAACCGCTGCTCCGCACCGCACCCACTCTTCGCCCCGAGGTCGGGGCTCCTACGGAACGCCATCGGCCCACGCTAACCCCTGTGGGAGTCGCGACCCGCGACGAATGCAGTCCCCTGGGCTGCGCCTTTAGCTCCTCGCTTCCAACCGCCGCTCCGCACCGCCCCCACCCTTCGCCCCGGGGTCGGGGCTCCTACGGAACGCCTTCGGCCAACGCTACGCCCTGTGGGAGTCGCGACCCGCGACGAATGCAGACTGCAGGGCTGCGCTTTTAGCTCATCGCTTCCAACCGCTGCTCCGCACCGCACCCACTCTTCGCCCCGAGGTCGGGGCTCCTACGGAACGCCATCGGCCAACGCTAACCCTGTGGGAGTCGCGACCCGCGACGAATGCAGCCCCTGGGCTGCGCTGTTTGCTTCCCACCGTCTTTACCGTCCATCCGCTATCGCCTGGCCACCGCCAACAGTTGCCTCGCCTTTCGCTGGTCGTCTTCGTTCAGCTCCGCCAACAGCTCCGGTTTGCCGGCGATCAGTAGCGCCAGCGGTACGCCGTCGCGATAGAGGATGCGGTTGCCCGGCACTGCGGGTACCCGTTCGCCGGGTAGCAGCGTGCCGACCTGATTCAACGGGTCGACCGCCGAGACGGCGATCATCTCGCCGATTGGCGATCGCTTGCGTACCTCGCGCAACAAAGCAACCGCCTCGGGCAAGGCGAACTGTTCGCCCGGCACGCCCGCCACGAAACGCCCGCCACGGATGTCGCCGCGCGCTTCGAGCCGGTGGTAGACGCGCAGGAGCTCTCGCCAAGGCGGAAGCCAATCGGCCTCGCGGTCGAGAAGGAGCCAGAACACCACGCCGTAGCGACGCAGCAAGGTCAGCGCAATGTGCTCCAGCGCTTCGGGATCGAGCACCGGCCGGCGAGCCGAGGAATCAGCCAGTGCCGGCGTACCCTTGCGCACCAGGGCCCAGCGACCGGCGTCGGCCATGCCGCCGATGAAGGCACCGCCGCGGCTCTGTCGGGTGCTGCGTGAACGCTTCGCCGCGGGCGCCAATAACGCACGCAAACCGGCGAAGCTGTCGGCATTGACCAGCCCGACCGCGACCAGCTCACCCAGGGCATCCTCGAGTTCGCTACGCAACAGGCGGGCGTCCTGCTGCAGTTCGTCGAAGAACAAGGCGCCCTGCCCCTGCAGCGTCTCGAACACCCGCTGCGCACGGGATGACAACTCTGGTGGCGGCGCCTCGCTGGCCAATGCATACCAGGCCGCCAGTTGCCGGCGCGGCAGCAGCACGATGGGCGTGCCGCGCACCGGGCCGCTGCTGGCTTTGATCCGCCCGGCCAGACGCGTCCAGACTATGCGCCCGGAGCGGCACAGCTCATCCAGCCAGGTGCCGCCATAGTCCTTCAGACGCGCGGGCAGCAGATCGCTCTCCCAGGCGCCCGCGGCAGCCTGAAAGCCTTTCAGTTGCTCGACTACCGTAGCGAGCGCATCGCGGCCCTGCATGCGCGTCGACTCGGACAGGTGCTGCCAGTCGCACAGAAAACGCATGAAGTCGGCGCGCTCCACCGGTTCGATCTCGCGGCGCAAGCGCTTGACCGTGTAACGGTGGATGCGCGCCAGCAGATGGCGCTCGCACCACTCGTCCTCACGAGCGCCGGGCGTGAAGCGGCCGCGCAGCACATAGCCTTCGGACTCCAGGCGCGTGAGCGCCAGCGCGACCGCCGAGGCCGGCAAGGCCAGCGGCCGGGCGATCAGCGGCACAGGCAAGGGGCCGAAGCCGGTCAGGCGCGCGCGGATCAGCTCGACCAGCGCATCATCCTCGCTCGATGGCCGATCGAAGCCGGGCAAGGGTTCGAGAGCTGGCTCACAACGAGCGCTGGGGTAGATGGACTGCAACAGCGCGAGACGCTCGATGGGCAACCAAAGTGCACGGTCTTGTGCGACCTGCATCCGCGTTGCACGCCCGCCGCGGGCCAGCTCGTTCAGCCAGGCCGGCCATTGCGGATCGGCCTGCGCTTCCGCCTCAGCGATGCAGCCCAGCCCTGTGAGCGCCTCATGCAGTTCGTCCGCATTGCGCGCCTGGGGCCAGGCTTCCTCACCCACCGCCGTGATCGCCGCGACGTCCAGCGCGCCGAGATCGTCGGCCGACTCGGGATCGGTCCAGCGGCGGTTGAGTACGGCCTGGGTTCGGCGCTCTTCCAGCGGCGCGTCGTCGAGAAAGGCGTAGGGTCGCGCGCCCAGCACCTCCATGGCCAGCGGCGATGGCGCCGGCAAGTCACGCGCCAGCAGCTCGATATCGCCCGCCTCGATGCGCCGTAACAGCGCCAGCCAGCCTTCGCTGTCCATGGCTTCGTGCAGGCAATCGTCCAGTGTTTGTGCCACCAGCGGATGGTCGGGTACTTCACGCTCGCCGACGATGTTCTCCACGCAGGCGACCTGATCCGGGAAGACGCTGGCGAGCAGATCCTCGCTCTTCATCCGTTGCAGCTGCGGCGCGACCTTGCGCCCACCGGCCATGCGCGGCAGCGCCAGCGCGGTGGTCGCGTTCCAACGCCAGCGCACGCCGAACAGCGGTGCGTCGAGCAAGGCCTGGACCAGCACGGACTCGGCGCTGTTAGCGTGCAGGTAACGCCACACTTCATCGAGCGGGAAGCTGTGGCTGGTGGACAGCGAAAAGATGATCGCGTCCTCGGTCGCCGCGGCCTGCAGCTCGAAGTTGAAGGTGCGACAGAAGCGCTTGCGCAGCGCCAGCCCCCAGGCCCGGTTGATCCGGCTGCCGAACGGCGAATGAATGACCAGCTGGGTGCCACCGGACTCGTCGAAGAAGCGCTCCATGATCAACCGCTGCTGCGTCGGCAGCGCGCCCAGCGCGGAACGGGCGCGAGCGAGGTATTCGACGATCTGGCGAGCGGCGGCTTCCGGCAGGCCGAGGGTGTCGGTGAGCCAGTCGATGGCAGGCATCAGATCGACCGTGCGCGCCGCTCCCCCCTCACCCCGGCCCTCTCCCCCTTGGGGCGAGGGAGACAAGCCTGCGGCCAGCGGACGCGTCGTAGCGCCCATCGGATCCTTCGCTGCCCCTCCCAACTCCGAGCCGGACACATCCTTTCCAACCCACTCGGACTGCCCCCTCTCCCCTCCGGGGAGAGGGCTGGGGTGAGGGGCGGCGGTGGCACGATGGGCCTCGATCTTTCCCTCAGGCAAGGAAGGCAAGCCTGCGGCCACCGGACGCGTCGTAGCACCTATCGGATCCTCCGCTGCCCCTCCCAACTCCGAGCCGGACACATTCTTTTCAACCCACTCGGACTGCCCCTTCTTCCCTCCGGGGAGAGGGCTGGGGTGAGGGGCGGCGGTGGCACGATGGGCCTCGATCTTTCCCTCAGGCAAGGAAGGCAAGCCTGCGGCCGCCGAACGCGTCGCAGCGCGCACCGGCCCCTCCACTGCCCCTCCCAACTCCGAGCAGGACGCATCCTTTTCAACCCACTCGGACCGCCCCTTCTCCCCTCCGGGGAGAGGGCTGGGGTGAGGGGCGGCGGTGGCACGATGCGCCTCAATCACCCCTTCAGGTAAGGGAGACAAGCCTGCGGCCACCGAACGCGTCGCAACGCCCACCGGCCCCTCCGCTGCCCCTCCCAATTCCGAGCCGGACACATCGTTTTCAACCCACTCGGACCGCCCCCTCTCCCCTCCGGGGAGAGGGCTGGGGTGAGGGGCGGCGGTGCTCAGACGCACATCGATCTCCCCACGCAACCTGGCCACCGCTGCGGACAACTCGTCGCTGCGCCCCGGCGCTTCGCCCAGCCAGAACGGGATGTTCGGCGGTTGGCCCTGGGCATCCTCGACGCGCACGCGGCCGGGCTCGACCTTGATGATGCGGTAGGAGGTATTGCCGAGCTGGAAGACATCGCCGGTCAGGCTCTCGACGGCAAAATCCTCGTTGACCGTGCCGATGTTGAAGCCCTGGGGTTCCAGCAGCACCGAGTAGTCGGAATTGTCGGCAATGGTGCCGCCGGAGGTCAGCGCGGTCAGACGACCTCCGCGTCGTCCCCGCAGGCTGCGGTTGACCAGATCGCGGTGCAGGTAGGCGCCGCGTGCCCCGTGGCGGGTGGTGTAGCCCTCGGCGAGCATCGCCAGAAGCGCCTGATAATCCGCCTCGCTCAAATCGGCGTAAGGCATGGCCCGACGGATCAATGCGAACAACGCATCCTCCTGCCATTCCCGGCACGACACCTCGGCCACGATCTGCTGCGCCAGCACGTCCAGCGGAGCCGTGGGGATCACCAGGGTATCCAGCTCGCCTCGGCGCACGGCATCGAGCAAGGCGGCGCATTCGATCAGGTCGTCGCGTGAACTTGGAAACAGCCGCCCCTTGGAGATGCCGCCGACCTGGTGGCCGGCACGGCCGACGCGCTGCAGGAAGGCGGAAATCGACCGCGGCGAGCCCAGCTGGCACACCAACTCGACGTCGCCGATGTCGATCCCCAACTCCAGCGACGCGGTAGCCACCAGCACCCGCAGCTCGCCGCGTTTGAGCCGCTGTTCGGCATCCAGCCGCTGTTCGCGCGCGAGACTGCCGTGGTGGGCCGCAACCACCGTGTTGCCCAGCCGCTCGCTCAAATGCCGTGCGGCCCGTTCGGCCATCCGCCGGGTGTTTACGAAGACCAGCGTGGTGCGATGTTCACCCGCCAACACGGCCAGCCGGTCGTAGACCAGCTCCCAGACATCGTTGCTCATCACCGCTTCCAGCGGGACCGGCGGCACCTCCAGGGCGAGGTCGCGCGCCCGGCCATGGCCCACATCGATGATTTCGCAGTCGCGCCCGGCGCCAACCAGGAAATCGGCCACCGCTTCGATGGGCTTCTGTGTCGCCGACAGCCCGACACGCACCAGTGGCTGCCCGCACAACGCTTCCAGCCGCTCCAGCGATAGCGCCAGGTGGCTGCCACGCTTGTTGCCGGCGATGGCATGGATCTCGTCGACGATCACGCTGCGCACATGGCCCAGCATCTGCCGGCCCGACTCGGAGCCGAGCAGCACATAGAGCGACTCCGGCGTCGTCACCAGGATGTGCGGCACCCGCTTGCGCATCGCCGCACGCTCGGCCTGCGGCGTGTCGCCGGTGCGTACGGCGGTGCGGATTTCCAGCGGTGGCAGGCCGAGCGTTTGCAGCTCTGCCGAAATGCCCGCCAGCGGCTGCTCGAGATTGACGTGGATGTCATTGGACAGCGCCTTGAGCGGCGAGACGTAGAGCACCGCGGTCCGGTCCGGTAGCCCGCCTTCGGCGATATCCTCCTGCACCAGCTGGTCGATGGCAGCGAGAAAGGCGGTCAGCGTCTTGCCCGAGCCGGTGGGCGCCGCCACCAGCGTCGAGCGGCCGGCACGGATCAGCGGCCAGGCGCGGGCCTGAGCCGGCGTGGGTGCGGGAAAACTGCGGCCGAACCAGCCGGCCACCGCCGGGTGGAAAGTCGCCAGCGCGTCGGAAACGGTTGGGTCTGTCATGGCCTGAATATGCTGCCGCGACGGCGCATCTACAAGGCCGTCTCGCCACAGCCCGTCGCCTACCCGTCAAGCGGAAGGAAACGGCGCCGCCGCTTGAGGGTCCACTTGAGACAGCCCGTCGATGGAGAACACCATGATCAATCAAGCCCTGAACCTGGACGAAGCGATGCAGCTCGTCTCCGAAGCGTTCCTGCCGTGCGGCTGCGTTACCAGCGCCAACCCGGACGAGGACAGTTTCGGCTTCACGGTCATGTCGGGTAGCGGTGCCGAGGTGCTGCGTGTGCCCAGCGTGTCACACGAGGAATACATCAGTGCGCAACGTCTCGGCGGTGTCATCGAGCAGGCGCGACTTGACGTGGAAGAGAAGGGCCAGCGCCTCGAGCCCTGGACCATGCCGGCGCTGGATGACGACACCGGCATTCCGGAAACCCCACCGAACTACTGAGCCGCCCTCATCCGAATCGACCATGAGCGACCCGCTACCACGGCCTGGGCGTGGGTTTTGCGCGCCTGGCCGCCGAGAAATCGCGTTGCGCTCGTAGCTCGCTGCGAGGCATCGACGACTCAGGCGCAACGCGAAATACGAGCGTTGCAGAACCCAGGAAGTACCGGCGCGCAGCGGACAACCGCGACCGCCCGTATCCGGCCCCGCGGCGTTCACTCCATCCACGGGCCGCCATGAGGCAGACATACCGGCGCTGCACAATCGTCGGCTCGCCTTTCCGGCCGCTCGTCCTGCTGCTTTGCTCTACAGGCGGGCATGCGACCGACCCATGACAGAAACTTTTGCGCCTCGCTTCGGGTCGCTATAGAGGCGGTTCGGCCGCCCGCAGTCGAGCTTTCGAATGGCGAACGAGGGGGAACGCACCATGGGGAACCTGGCACAACAGCGGGCGGAACAGCCGGCTCTGGCCGAACTGGACTACCTGCTGCAACGCTTCCGGCAGGTTCGCGCGACCAGCGAAGCGATTTGCGCCCCGTTGCAGACCGAAGACTACGTCATCCAGAGCATGCCCGACGTCAGCCCGCCCAAGTGGCATCTGGCGCATGTCAGCTGGTTCTTCGAAGCCTTCCTGCTCAAACCTTATCTGCCCGGCTACAAGCCGCTCGATCCGGCCTACGACTACCTGTTCAACTCCTATTACGAAACCCACGGCACGCCGTTCCCACGCAGCCAGCGCGGGCTGATCTCGCGGCCTGGCGTGGAGGAGGTCTACCGCTTCCGCCAGCACGTCGACCGGGCGATGGGCGACTTGCTCGGCAACCCGCCACAACAGCACGCCGGTGAAATCATGCGCAGGGTCGAGCTGGGCCTGCAGCACGAGCAGCAGCATCAGGAACTGCTGCTGATGGACATCAAGCACATCCTGGCGCACAACCCGCTGCACCCGGTGTATCGCAGCGACCTGAAACCCGCGCCCGCGCTGCACAACGACCGCGTCCGCTGGCACAGCTATGCCGGCGGCGTGCGTCATATCGGCCATGCCGGCAGTGGCTTTGCCTTCGATTGCGAGACGCCGCGGCACCGGCAGTTCGTCGAGGACTTTCAGCTGGCCGACCGCCTGGTAAGCAATCGCGAATACCTGTCCTTCATTGCCGACGGCGGCTACGCGCGCAGCGAGCTCTGGCTGTCCGATGGCTGGGCCCACATCCGCCAGCATGGCTGGAACGCGCCGCTGTACTGGCACCGCGAGGACGGCGGCTGGTGCGAAATGACACTCGGCGGCTTGCAGCCGCTGGATCTGGAAGCGCCCGTCTGCCACGTCAGCTTCTATGAAGCGGACGCTTATGCGCGCTGGGCCGGTGCCCGCTTGCCCACCGAAGCCGAATGGGAAGTCGCCGCCACTGACCAGCCACGGCGTGGCAACTTTCTGGAAAGCGATCATCTGCAACCTGTTCCTGCCAGCGTCCCGCATGAAGGGCCGGCTCAGCTATTCGGCGACGTCTGGGAATGGACGGCCAGCGCCTACCGCCCCTACCCCGGGTTCCGCCCGCTGGAGGGCAGCCTGGGCGAATACAACGGGAAATTCATGTCGGGCCAGATGGTGCTGCGCGGCGGCTGTTGCGCAACGCCGGAGGCCCACATCCGCGCGACCTACCGCAACTTCTTTCAGCCGGCGATGCGCTGGCAATTCGCCGGGCTGCGCCTGGCCAGGGAGCTATGAAACATGGCACTAGCCGTACACTTTCATGACCAGACGCAGCCAACCCACGACAGCTCCCTGCGCGACGAGGCGCTGGCAGGCTTCGCCGCAACACCCAAGCGCATCTCGCCGAAGTTCTTCTACGATCGACGCGGCTCCGAGCTGTTCGAGGAGATCTGCCTGCAGCCCGAATACTACGTGACCCGCACCGAGGAAAAGATCCTCGCCAATGCGGCGAACGAAATACTGGAAATCGCCGGCCCGCAGACCGACCTGATCGAACTGGGCAGCGGCGCCAGCCGCAAGGTCCGCCTCCTGCTCGAGGGGCTGCGTCCGGTCAGCTATCTGGGCATCGACATCTCCGAGGACTTCCTCCTGACCAGCACTCAGCGACTCGCCGCCGATTACCCCTGGCTCGAGGTCCATGCGGCCTGCGCGGATTTCTCCGATGAACTGAAACTGCCGGACGACTTCACCATTCACCATCCGCTGGTGTTCTTTCCCGGCTCGAGCATCGGCAACTTCACCCCGCTGGAAGCGCGCAGGCTGCTCGGGCACCTGCATGAGATTCTCCCGCCGGGCGGCGGCGTGCTGATTGGCGTGGACCTGGTCAAGGACCGCAGCGTGCTGGAGGCGGCCTATAACGACCGCGCCCACGTCACCGCGGCGTTCAACCTCAACCTGCTACAGCGCATCCGCCAGGAGCTGGACAGCGATATCGATCCGTCGCGCTTCACCCATCAGGCATTTTTCAACGAGCAGGATTCGCGGATCGAGATGCACCTGATCAGCCGCGAAGCACAGGACATCACCATCGAAGGCCAGCGCTTTCATTTCGACGCCGGTGAAAGCCTGCATACCGAGAATTCCTACAAATACACGCTGCAGTCCTTCGCCGCGCTCGCCAGCAGCGCCGGCTTCGATTGCAGCGGCCAATGGACCGATGCCCAGGACCTGTTCAGCGTCCATTACCTGCAACGCCGTTCATGAGGCCCATCGCACGCCCTCTAACCGCGCTTGCGCTCGCGCTTGGCCTCGGTACCGCAGCCGCCGAGGAACAGCCGTTGCGGCTCAAGGACCTGCAGCGCTGCGGCGATCTCTTCTCCGCTGAGCACATGACCTTCTGCCTGCGCAGCGAGGGGCTCACCCGCGACGATTTGAACGTGATGCTTCGCGGCAAGCCCGTCGAGGCGACCCGGGCGCAGGATGGCCGGCTTCGCCTGGCCCTGAGTAGACAGAACCATCGAAGTGGTCCGCTCTGGCTGGAGCAAGGTGAGCACCGCAGCAATCCGGTCTGGCTCACCCTCAATGGCAGCCACGTGGTGCCGGCGGGTCCGGACGAAGTCGCCAAGAACATGGACGGCCTGACCACCTATGTGGACCTGGTCAGCGTGATCATCGAGGAGGACCACGACGGACTGCACGAGTCGCGGCGCCTGGCGGAGAAGTACGGTGCCGAAGTGGTGGGTGCCATTGCGCCGCTCAACACCTACCAGCTGCGGCTACCGGTAAAGAACCTGACCGAACGCGACGCGCTGGTGCTGCGCCTGGGCAGCGAAACGAGCGTGGATGCCGTGATCATCGAGGAATCCGGTGCCGAAGAGCCGCTGGAACAAGACAAGCAACCCAAGCCACGCACCAGTGAGTGGGTCGCCAATCGCTTCCTCGATGCAGTGGACTTCTACCAACGGCGGCTGCCGGCACAGAGCGCCCCGATCAAGGCCCAGCCGGTGCGCATCGGCATCATCGAGCGCGACGTCGACTTCGACTCGCCCGAATTCACGGCCTATCTCGGCGAGTGCGATCCGAATACGCCTCGCACCTGCGTTTATGCCCGCGATGCGCAATCGCCAGCGGAACACGGCACCAGCGTCACTGGCATCCTGGCCGCACGCAGCGTCGAAGCGCAAGACCGCGGCTTTCTAACGTCGATCGAGCCGGCGAGCGCAGGCTTCGAGGTCATCGTCGAGCGCAACTCGGACGCCGGTATCACCGCCAACGTCGCGGCCTCGGTCAACCTGGTCGAGGACGGCGTACGGGTGCTGAACTGGAGTTGGGGGATTCATCGCATCGGCACGCGAGATGTCGAGGGGGAAGAGGTGGACTCGCTGATTCGCTCGGGGGTCGCCATGAGTGGTTACGAAGAGCTGCTGGAAGAATTCTTCCTCTGGCTGCGCCGCGAGCATCCCGATGTGCTGGTGGTCAACTCGGCCGGCAACGGCTCGGCCCGCTCGGGCCAGGACGATTACCGCCTGCCCTCCTCCTTCATCACCGAGCAATTGTTGGTGGTGGGCGCCCATCAGCGCGATTTCAGCAAGGATGTGCCGGTCGAACATCCGGACTACGTGACCAAGCGTCCGTCCTCGAACGTGGACATGCGCGTCGACATCACCGCGTCCGCCTGCACCCGCGCGGCCACGCTGCAAACGGGCAAGCGCGGCGAGGTGCACTGCGGTACTTCCTACGCAACCCCCATGGTCACCGGCATCGTCGGCGCCATGTTGTCGATCAATCCAGCCCTGGCGCCTGAACAGTTGCGCGAACTATTACGCCGAAGCGCGCTGACCATCGGCCGCAACAGCGATTTCGAAGCGGCAGAAGCGGATGACCTGACTGCACCGATCCTGCCTTCCGAACGCGGCTATCAATTGGACAACCGGGACATTGGCCGCTCGGCGAGGCTGGACATGCGCAAGGCATTAGAGCTGACGGTGGACAGCCTGCAACAGGTCCGATAACGCGCAGAGCGCTATCAGTTCGCTATTAAGTTCGCTAACCGCGCCTATATACCGCCTCGCTTTGAAATACTCTGTAATACCTGCATTTGCTAGGTTGCTCCGGCACACCACAAACAGACGAAGCGGTGTCTGCCGCGCCTGCATCTTCAAAAATCCGCAAGAGCTTCGATAAATAGCAGTTAATTCAGTAAGTTATTGAATAGAGGCCATTTAATATTTAAAAGCCATCAACTAGTAGCACAACAAATTCTCAATCAACAGCCGACAGAACAACTATTTTATGACGCCAGATTAACTTCAAAAACACGCCGTTAACCTATATAAAACCTATCCACGCGAATCGGGCGGGCTTCTCTCGTCGGTTCGAGTGGATAGGTGGTGTCGTTGGTCGGTGCTTCACTCGTTGCATGTCCTTGGACGCTTCCGCGCTTTTTAAAAGGCTTCGGCCTTTTGTCGTATTAAGTTCCGGAGATCCTCATGTCCATCCAGGCAACATTCAGCGCACCCAAGGTGCTGCTCGGCACCGCCCTGCTGGCCGTAATCGGCTTCAGCCCGCTCCAGCCCGTACACGCGGCGACGCCCAACGCGGCCGTTTCGTCGCTGCAGAGCATCGCGACCGCTCAGGTCAACGACTTCACCAGCTCACAGTGGCTAAGGGGCAGCTGGCGCCAGTCGGCCGGCCTGTCCATCCCGGCCACGGCGGCAAACAAGGCGGCGTTCAGGAAAGGCGTTCAGGTCAGAACCGCGGACGGACAGGTTCGCTCGATCAAGGTGGTTTACTTTTCCGGCGCCCACATGAGCGTGATGTTCTCCGGCAGCGCCCTTGACGCTTCGAAGAACGGTTACCCCAAGACCCTCTCGGCATTGGGAGCGGCGCCATCAGAGGGCGCTGCGGTCGTCGTTCCAAGCACCGATGCGAACCAGAGCAGCGCTGTCGTCCACAGTTCCGCCATCAACAACTACACCAACAACGACTGGCTGAGCGGCGTATGGCGCAGGTCGGCCGGATTGTCGATCCCGGCCAGCAGCGCAAACCGCGCCGCGTTCAAGGTCGGATCGTCGGTCAAGCTGGCGGACGGCCAGGTGCGCAAGATCAGCGCGGTGTACATCTCCGGCAACAACATGAGCGTAATGCTCAGCGGTGCGACCCTCAGCGGCAAGCTCGGCTACCCGAACAAGCTGCTTTCGACCACCAGCACGGCCACTCCAGTGCAGCCCACACCCACGCCGAGTCAGCCCTCCGCGCCAGTGGTCACGCCGCCTGCGAACCAGGCGCCCGCCCAGACCGTGGCGCTGAACGCATTCAACGGCGGCGATTTCGTCAACGGTGTCTACAACACCAGCAAGTTCAACGGTGTATCGGTCAAGGCGACGGCGGAGAACAAGGCCGCATTCCACAAAGGTGCGAAGATCCGCTTCGCCGATGGCCTGGTGCGTAGTATCACACTGATCTATCAATCGGGCGGCAACATGACCGTCATGGTCGACGGTGGAGCCATCAACGGTAAGGCCGTCGGCTATCCGCGCACCGTCTCGGTGAGCAGCACCGGCTTCAGCAATCCCACCCCGAACCCCGGCAGCCAGACGCCTGTCGGCGGCGGCGCACCGGCGAATCCCATCAACCTGG
Source organism: Stutzerimonas stutzeri (assembly GCF_018138085.1). Lineage (NCBI taxonomy): Bacteria > Pseudomonadati > Pseudomonadota > Gammaproteobacteria > Pseudomonadales > Pseudomonadaceae > Stutzerimonas > Stutzerimonas stutzeri. Next base: position 1,221,141 of record NZ_CP073105.1, on the reverse strand, counting down.
TCGGCATCAACCTGGCCGGCGCCGAATTCGGCGCCGATGTCGCGCTGCCCGGGGTTTATCTGAAGCAGTACATCTACCCCGGCGAGGCGGACTTCAAGCGCTACGCCGAGCGCAACCTGAAACTGGTGCGCCTGCCGTTTCGCTGGGAGCGGATCCAGCCGCGGCTCAACGGCGAGTTGAACCGCGCCGAACTGGGACGCCTGCTGGCGACGCTCGACCATGCCCGCAAGTACGGCATGCAGGTCATCCTCGACATGCATAACTACTACCGCTACTACGGCAAGATGATCGGCTCCGGCGACGTGCCGGTGAGCGCGTTCGCCGATACCTGGCGACGCATCGCCCAGCAGGTCGCCAAGCACCCGGCGGTCTATGGCTACGGCTTGATGAACGAGCCCCACACCACCAACGGCAAGTGGCCCGAAGCCGCCCTTGCCGCCGCGAAGAGCATTCGCAGCGTCGATGCGCAGCATTGGGTGATCATCGCTGGCGATCGCTGGTCGAGCGCGTTCCACTGGCCGTCCTACAACACCCGGCTGGTCAGCGACCCCTGGATGCGCGATGCGAAGAACAACCTGATGTTCGAAGCCCATCTGTACTTCGACAAGGATTACTCCGGCTATTACACGAACCGCCACGAGGTGTATGACCCGATGATAGGCGTGGTCAGGGCCAAACCCTTCGTCGAGTGGCTGAGCAGATACCGGCTACGTGGTTTCATCGGCGAGCACGGCGCACCAGACTATTCTCCTTCGGCCGTCGCCGCGACGGATAACCTGCTCCGGTACCTCGGCCAGCATTGCATCCCGAGCACCTACTGGGCGGCAGGCCCCTGGTGGAACGATTACGCGCTGTCGCTGGACGTCAAGAACGGCAAGCCTCGTCCGCAGCTGCCAGTGCTGCTCAAGCATGCCGCCAACAAGGCCTGCGGAGCGGTCGGCCCGCTCTGACCCGTTGCGCTCCGTGCTCGGCGGAGCGCCGCAAGGCTCAACCCGTCGCCATGCCGTCGAAGACTTCAGGGGTGAGTGCCGACTCGCCCTTTTCGTCCAGCCGTTGACGATGGCCGAGGTCGCCGCCTTCGAGCATGTTAAGCAAGCGCACGCCGCGCTCGGTCAGCACGAAGTTCTCGCCATTGCCACCTTCCTCCTCGGGACGCGCCACCATGAAACCTCCCTCGAAAAGAAAGCTTTCGTAGTTCTGCGCTTCGGCCTTCAACGAATCCATGTTGGGCATCGGCTGGCCGGCCTCTTCCATCGCCAGCGCATGCTCATCGGCATACTGGCGCGGGGCGAAGGGCTCGTTGCCGGCTTTCTGCGCTTCTCGGAGCAGGCGCAACATCAGGTCCCAGTCGTAGCTCATGTCCGTTCTCCTGTCGCACCGCCACAGAACGGCGGCTCTTGCACATTCGGACCCCGCCGCCAGCGGCATGGTTCGATCCCGGCCCAACGGAAACGGCTGAACTAAAGCGCGTCGACGGCAATCAACCGAACAGATCGATGACAAAAGGAGCGCGCCATGAGACGCCTGATACTCCCCCTCACCCTCGCCCTGCTGGCCAGCCAGCCGGTGCTCGCCGACCAATGCACGACCGACCAGATCAACGAAAAGGCCAAGGAGCTCGCCGATCGCGTCAGTGCACTGACCGAGAACGATCCCAAACGCGCCACGGAGATCAATCAGGAGTTGCGGGACATGGAGGTCAAGCAGACCGCCGAGCAGCTCGGCAATGAGTGCGAGGCTTACGACAAGCGCATCGAGCACGTCGAGCAGGCGGAGAAGGACGCCGATATCGCACCGGCTGAAAAACGCTGAATCACCTGAGCCGGGGTAGCGGATCCACCCCGGCTGCGTGGATCACTGCGGTGTAGGTTTCTTGCGGCGCAGCGGCGCCAAGCCATCCTGGCTGACCAGCGGAGCCGGGGCCTCGCGCTTGGCGTTCTTCGGACGCTTGGCCACCGGCTTCGCTGCCGGCTTGCCCTTCTTGTCCGCCGCCTTCTTTTTGTCTTCTTTTTTCTTCTTGGTACCGGCGGCCTTGCCCGAAGCCTTGAGATTCTTCGGTCCCATGTAGCTACCCTTGAGACCCTTGATCACACGACGCTCGAAGCGCTGCTTGAGGTAGCGCTCGATGCTGGACATCAGGTTCCAGTCGTTGTGGCAGATCAGCGAGATCGCCAGCCCTTCGGCACCCGCGCGGCCGGTACGGCCGATGCGGTGCACGTACTCGTCACCCGAGCGCGGCATGTCGAAGTTGATCACCAGATCCAGGCCTTCGATATCCAACCCGCGCGCGGCCACATCGGTCGCTACCAATACCTTGACGCCGCCCTCCTTGACCCGATCGATGGCCAGCTTGCGGTCCTTCTGGTCCTTGTCGCCGTGTAGCACGAAGGCCTTCACCCCCTCGGCGACCAGCCGGCCATAGAGGCGGTCGGCCTGCACTCGGGTGTTGGTGAAGATCACCGCCTTCTTGTAGGTTTCGTTGGCCAGCAGCCAATGGACCAGCTTTTCCTTGTGCTCGGTATCCTCGGCCGTGATGATCTGCTGGCGCGTGCCCTCGTTCAGCTCACTGACCCGGTTGAGCTGCAGATGCAGCGGGTCACGCAACACGGCGGCGGTCATCTCGCGCAGCGCCGCACCTCCGCTGGTGGCGGAAAACAGCAGCGTCTGCTGGCGCTTGGCGCATTCGCCGACCAGGCGCTGCACATCCTCGGCAAAGCCCATGTCGAGCATGCGGTCGGCTTCGTCGAGGATCAGCAGCTCGACATCCTTGAGGATCAACGTACCGGAGTTCAGGTGTTCGATCAGGCGCCCCGGGGTGCCGATGAGAATGTCCGGCACCTTGCGCAGGATAGCGGCCTGGACCTTGAAGTCCTCGCCACCGGTGATCATCGCCGACTTGATGAAGGTGAACTGCGAGAAGCGCTCGACTTCCTTGAGCGTCTGCTGCGCCAGTTCACGGGTCGGCAGCAGAATCAGCGCGCGCACGTCGGTACGCACCACGGCGTCGCCGATCAGCCGATTGAGCATCGGCAGCACGAAGGCGGCGGTCTTGCCGCTGCCGGTCTGCGCCGTCACCCTCAGGTCACGCCCTTCCAGCGCGGGAGGAATGGCCGCCACCTGCACCGGGGTCGGCTCGACGAATTTGAGTTCGGCGACCGCCTTGAGCAGGCGTTCGTGGAGGGCGAATTGGTCAAACAAGGGGGACTACCTCAGGATCGAAAAAACGTCGCATAGATTAACCCGTCCGGCGCACTCAGCGGCGGCTTTGTGCTGCGCAACGGTGGAACCGGACGCCGAGCGGGCTTTAGCGGGCGCAGGGCGCCAGACGAGTCGACGGCGGCCAGGTGGGCTGAGGCCGATGTCATTGCGGCTCGCAGGTCAGCTTGATGCGCAAGCGAATGACATCGCGCTTGAATTTCGCCGTCATCGGTTTGCGCTCGCCCGCCTGCAATGTCAGGTGCCGGGTGCGAGGTGCTTCCGGTCCGTTGCGAAACACCGCATTACACTCCACCGGGCGGTTGCCATAGTTCTGCAACAGCAACCCCGCCATGTCGCGGTCGATGGTTTCGGTGCTGGCCAGCACCTCGGCGCCGTTGAGCGTTTGCTCCAGCTCCACGGGATAGCTGACGGCCAGGGCGCTCAATGGGAAGATGGCGAGCGCGACAACGCAAAGTTTATTCATATTCAAGCGGACTCCTCGTGAAGGCGAGTGCCAGCGTACCAGACCGACGCAACAGGAAAGCACTGGAATGAAAGTACCCCGCGTGACCCTCGATCAATGGCGGACCCTGCAAGCGGTGATCGACCATGGCGGCTTCGCCCAGGCCGCGGAAATGCTGCATCGCTCGCAGTCCTCGGTCAGCTACACCGTGGCACGCATGCAGGAGCAACTGGGCGTGCCTCTGTTGCGTATCGATGGTCGCAAGGCGGTGCTTACCGATGCCGGCGAGGTGCTGCTGCGGCGCTCGCGGCAACTGGTGCACCAGGCCGGCCAGCTGGAAGACCTGGCCCACCACATGGAGCAGGGCTGGGAGGCCGAGGTGCGGCTGGTAGTCGATGCCGCTTACCCCAACGCCAAGCTGATTCGCGCACTCACCGCCTTCATGCCGCAGAGCCGCGGCTGTCGGGTGCGCTTGCGCGAGGAGGTGCTGTCCGGCGTCGAGGAGGTGCTCAAGGACGGTACGGCCGATCTGGCCATCAGCGGCCTGGACATCACCGGCTATCTCGGCCAGGAGCTGGGCAACGTGGAGTTCATCGCCGTTGCTCATCCCAACCATGCGCTGCATCAGTTGCAGCGCAAGCTCAGCGTGCAGGACCTGCAAAGCCAGATGCAGGTGGTCGTGCGCGATTCGGGCGTGCGCCAGCCGCGCGACAGCGGCTGGCTCGGTGCCGAACAGCGCTGGACGGTGGGCAGCCTCGCCACCTCGGTCGGCTTCGTCAGTAGCGGCCTTGGCTTTGCCTGGCTGCCCCGCCACATGATCGCGCGCGAGCTGGCCGAGGGCGCGCTCAAGCCGTTGCCCTTGATCCAGGGCAGCATTCGACGGCCGCTGTTCTACCTCTATACGAACCCGGACCGGCCACTCGGGCCGGCCACGCAGATTCTCATCGACCTGATCAAGACGTACGATGCACAAGCACAAACGCCCGTTCAGGCGCTGAGCGCCAAGCGCGAAGGCTGAGGCGCAGCCGCCGCGCCTGGTTTCGATCCGGCCTGCCTGAGCGGGCCACCCAGGCTTACCCATACCAGGAACGCACCATGAAACGACTCGTACTCGCCGCCTGTTCGCTACTGCTGGCCGGCAACCTGCTTGCCGCGGAGAATCCTCACGTCCTGCTCAACACCAGCATGGGCGAAATCGAAATAGAACTGGAAGCCGAGAAGGCGCCGATCAGCACGAAGAACTTTCTCGAATACGTCGAGAGCGGCTTTTATGACGGCACCGTTTTCCATCGGGTGATCCCGGGCTTCATGGTTCAGGGCGGTGGCTTCAACGAAGGATTGAATCAGAAGAAGACCCGCGAGCCGATCAAGAACGAGGCCGACAATGGCCTGCACAACGTCCGTGGCACCCTGGCGATGGCCCGTACCCAGAGCGTCGACTCGGCCACCAGCCAGTTCTTCATCAATCACCGTGACAACGATTTCCTCGACCATGGCAGCCGCGATTTCGGCTATGCGGTGTTCGGCAAGGTGGTGCGCGGCATGGACGTGGTCGACCAGATCGCCCAGGTGCCGACCGGCAACCGCAGCATGATGCAGAACGTACCGCTGACACCGGTGAAGATCGTTTCGGCGAAGAAGCTCTGACCGAACGACGGCGCACACGGCCTGGGCCGGGCGCCGTTACCCTTGGCAGCTCATCGGCAAGCTGCGCGAATACCTGCCGGCTGCAATGATCGGTTCACTCGCACCGAGCTGGAAACGGTGCTGACAATCACGAGCAAAACAGCCAGGCGACCTGACACCAGATCGGCCCGGCAACCCGCGCGCTACTCGGTGGCGCCGTCCCAGTAGCGCCGCCAGCGCGCCACCAACTCTGCAGGCGCCTCAGCGTAAAGTTCGCCGCCCAGCTTCAGCGCAGCACTCTGCAACTCGCTGCGACGCTCGGCAATCAGGTTGCCGAGGCGCTCCTGCATCGCCTCGTCGCCGAACAGCTCCGGCTGTTGCTGCATGAGCTGGCGCATCACCGCGAGATCGTGGTCATCGCCGAGCAGATCGGCGAGCTTCTTCAACGAGTCGCTGCGCAACTGCATCAGCTTCGGCCAGCTCGGCGCCAGCAACCGCGTCTGGTACCAGTGATCCTTGACCCGCTTGCGCCACTGATGGAGCTGCTCGTCGCTCAGATCGAGCCTGACCCTGGCCAGCTCCGCGCAGCCATCGGCGTAGGTGCGCTTTATTCCGCCCGCCAACAGATCGAAGCCCTTGGCCTGCAGCGGCCAGCTGTCGATACGGACCTGCCCGCCCTTCAGCTCGTCGATCACCTTGGCGATGCGCGTGTCGATCTCGGCAACGCCGCTTCCGGCGTGATCTGCCCTGGCCCGTAGCCGCCGCCTGGCCTGCCTGAACGTCGTCTCGGCGAACGGCTCGGGGAAACGTGCCGCCAGCGCGTCCCAGCTTTCCAGCATGGCGGTGGCGTCGCGCGACTCGGCCAGTTGCCGGCCCAGGTCCCGCAGGTGATGGTTCTCGCGCTGAAATTCGTCACCCAGCGGTTTGCGCACCAGCCGCAGCAACGCGCGCAGCTCCTTGAAGCGCTTGCGTGCCTGGTGCACGCCTTCGCCCCGCTCCGCGGGCGGCACGCTCAAGGCCTCGATGGCTTTGTCGAACCCCTGCCGGGCGACCTTGCGCACCTCGACAGCTGGATCTCGCGGACGCAGTTTGTACCCCATGAAAACCCCCGATCAGGCCCGCTGCCAGGCTTGAGACAGCAGGCATGACGGGCGAATCAACCGTAGCGCTTGCGCGCCTCGATGGCCAGACCGCTGCCGATGCTGCCGAAGCGATTGCCCTCGACGTGACGTGCCCGCGGCAGCAGTGCGGCAACGCTCTGGCGCAACGCCGGAATGGCACTCGAACCGCCGGTGAAGAACACCGTATCGATATCCGCATGCTTGAGCCCGGCACTTGCCAGCAATTGACTGACATTGGCGCGGATTCGTTCGAGCAGCGGCTCGATCGCCGTTTCGAATACGGGCCGTGTCAGCGCGGCTTCCAGGCCGGGTTCGATTCGCGCGAAGTCGATCAGGTAGCGTTCATGCTCGGTCAACTCGATCTTGCCCTGCTCCACCTGCATGGCAAGCCAGTGTCCGGCGCGCTGCTCGATCAGGCTGAACAGCCGGTCGATGCCGGTGGGGTCGACGATGTCGTAGCGCATGCTCTGCAGTGCGCGCAGCGAAGCCGGCGCATAGACCGCATTGATGGTGTGCCAGGTGGCCAGGTTGAGGTGCGTGCTGGTGGGCATCGGCGCATCGCTTTTCATCCGGCTGCCGTAGCCGAACAGCGGCATCACGCCCTGCAGGCTGAGCTGCTTGTCGAAGTCGGTGCCGCCGATGTGCACGCCGGAGGTGGCGAGGATGTCGCTCTGACGGTCGTCGATCGCCCGTCGCTCCGGGGCCAGCCTTACCAGGGAAAAATCCGATGTACCGCCACCGATGTCGACGATCAGCACGCGCTCCTCACGCTCGATGCGCGACTCGTAATCGAACGCCGCTGCAATGGGCTCGTACTGGAACGACACATCCTTGAAGCCGATCTTCCGGGCGGCGGCCGCGAGGGTATCGGCGGCTTCCTTGTCGGCCTGCGGATCGTCATCGACGAAGAACACCGGGCGGCCCAGCACCACTTCGTCGAAGGAGCGCCCGGCCTGCTCTTCAGCGCGCTGTTTGAGCGTACCGAGGAACAGCGCGAGGATGTCCTTGAACGGCATGGCGCTGCCCAGCACCGTAGTTTCGCTCTTGAGCAGCTTGGAGCCCAGCAGGCTCTTGAGCGAACGCATCAGCCGCCCTTCGTAGCCTTCCAGATACTCGGCCAGGGCCAACCGGCCGTACACCGGGCGGCGCTCCTCGACGTTGAAGAAAACTACGGACGGCAGGGTGTGCTGTGCGTCTTCCAGCACCAGCAGCGGATCGGTGCCGGGGCGCCACCAGCCAACGGTGGAATTGGAGGTGCCGAAGTCGACGCCGCAGGCACGGGCGGGGGTCGGGTTTTGCATAAGCGGTCCGGACTGCCAAAAAACGGCCGCGCAGTGTATGCGAGCCTGCACGAGTTTGCAGGTCAATCGTCGGAGAGCCTGCCGCCGACCGCCAACGGGCGGTCGACAGCCTGGGGGATCAGGCCAGAGCGGCCTCGGCTTCGCTGACTGACAGACTCATGCCGTCGGTCATGCGCTTGGCGTCATGACAGAAGGTGCGCGACGCCTGGAACAGGAACACCATGGTCAGCAGCAGCGACGCCGGGATCAGGTACATGGCGCCGTGCAACCCTTCGGCCCGGAACACTTCGCTCATCTCGCTGGCCCCGGCGGCCAGCATCGCCGCAGTGGCGAAATGGTCCGACAGCAGCCCCACCACCACAGTGCCCATGCCACCTCCGAGCAGGTACAGCCCGGCGAAGAACAGCGCCATGGCCGTGGCCCGAAGGCGCGGCTCGACCACGTCCTGAATGGCGGTGTAGACGCAGGTGTAGAAGTTGTAGGAAAACAGCCAGCCGATACTGAAGACCGCCACGAACACGCCGACCTCGATGCGCCCTGCCAGCAGCGCGTAGCCCGTCGCCAGGGTGGCGACGGCCATGCTCACGGCAGCGAAGATCAGCCGGCCCCGGGCGAAGCGTTGATGGATCTTGTCGGCAACCCAGCCGCCGAAGGTCAGGCCGATCAGACCGGTCAGGCCGACGATCACACCGGTAGCGATGGACGCCTCCACCAGCGGCACGGCGTGATAGCGCATCAACAGCGGCACCATGAAGGCGTTGCAGGCGTAGGTGGCGAAGTTGAACGCCAATCCCGCCAGTACCAGCCACCAGAAGGTGCGGATCGCCAGGACCTTGCGCACCGGTTGCTGCACCGGCTCCTGGGAAACCTTGACCGTCTCGGCTGCTCCGCGCTGAGGTTCGCGCACCAGGAAGATGAACAGCGCCAGCACCAGGCCCGGGACGGCGGCGATGAAGAACGGCGCACGCCAGCTACCGAAGTACTGCACCATCGAGCCGATGGTGAAAAACGCCAGCAGCAGCCCCAGCGGCAGGCCGAGCATGAAGATGCCCATCGCCCGGGCGCGCTTGTTGGCCGGGAACAGATCACCTATCAACGAGTTGGCGGCCGGCGCGTAGCTGGCTTCACCGATGCCGATGCCCATGCGCACCAGCAGAAAGCTCCAGAAGTTCCAGGCGAAGCCGTTGACCGCCGTCAGGCCGCTCCAGACGGTGAGCCCCCAACCCATGATCTTGCGACGCGAGCCGACGTCGGCCATGCGCCCCAGCGGCACCCCGGCGATCGCATAGATGATGGTGAAGGCCGTGCCGATCAGGCCCAGCTGGAAATCGTTGAGATTCCACTCCAGCCGGATCGGCTCGGCGATGATCGCCGGAATGGTGCGATCGAAGAAGTTGAACAGGTTGGCCAGAAACAGCAGGAACAGGACGCGCCAGGCGTTCGCGGCTTGGGTGGATGGCTGCATGACGTCGCTCTCGAGTTATTGTTATGCGCCGGCCGCTTGCTGACCGACTCGCGAACTGACTCTAGAGTTCTCCGCGCCGCCTGTCTGTCACCATCATCTTCGCTTATGCCAGCCAATGCGGCGGCTCAGAGCCGCCGCCAGCCCTCGAGCCAGGCGAGCCCGGCCGTGGTACTCGGGCCTTCGGGGCGGTATTCGGCCGCCAGCCAACCGTCGTAGTTCACCTCGCGCAGCGCATCGAACAAGGGTTCGAACGCCACCGAGCCGCTACCCGGCGCGCCGCGACCGGGGCAGTCGGCAAATTGCACATGACCGATTCGCTCGCCCAGCAGCCGGATCCCCGCCGCGACATCCAGCTCCTGGCGAGCCATGTGGTAAAGATCCAACTGCGCCTGGCAGTTGGAATGATCGACGCGCTCGAGCAGCACCTTTAGATGCTCGGGCGTGTTGATCAGAAAGCCCGGCATGTCCAGCGGGTTGATCGCCTCGCACAGTACCCGGATGCCGAGCAGCGCAAAGGCGTCGGCGCTCTTGCGCAGGTTGGCGACCAGGGTGTCCAGCGCCTCATCGCGCGAGACGCCGGCGGCCAGCCGGCCGGGTAGCACGTTGACGCAGGCCGGGCGGGTCATTGCGGCGTAGCTCAAGGCTTCCTGCAACGCCGCGTCGAAGTCGGCCTGTCGCGATGGCACCGCCGCCAGCCCGGCGCCACCGGTCATGAAATCCCCCGCCGGCAGGTTGATCAGCACCAGTGGCAATCCCGCCCGCTCGAGCAATTCCTTCAGGCGAATCGCCGGCAATTCATAGGGAAACTGGATTTCCACGCCATCGAAGCCAGCGACCTTCGCCGCCATGATGCGCTCGGCCAGCGGCAGCTCGTTGAACAACATGGACAGGTTGGCGGCAATCTTCATTGGACTCGCTCCCGGAACAGCTCGATCAGGGTGGAGGGGTCGTGCTCCAGATGGCCATGGCTCCCGTGCAGGCGCATCAGCTGCGCGGCGAGCCCCGCCATTGGCGTCGCGCTGCCCGCCTCACGGGACAACCGGACCGCCGTATCCAGGTCCTTGAGCAGGGTTCGCACGTACCATTTCACCGGTTCGAATTCGCTGGCGGCCATCTGCGGGGCGAGGATCTGCAGCGGTTTCGAATCGGCGAAGCCGCCGGCCAGCGCCGGCGCCAGCAGACTGGCGTCGACGCCGGAGCGTTCGGCCAGGGCGACCACTTCGGCGATGACCAGCGCATTGCAGCCGACGATCATCTGGTTACAGGCCTTGGTCACCTGACCCGCGCCGACGCCACCCATGTGGGTCAGCCGCTGGCCCAGATGCGCCAGCACCGGGCGGGCGCGCTCGACATCTTCAGCGCGACCGCCGGCCATGATCGCCAGCGTGCCCGCCTCGGCGCCGGCCGTGCCACCGGACACCGGCGCATCGACCCAGTACATGCCGCAGCGTGATTCGAGCTCGGCAGCCATGTTGCGCGTAGCGGCCGGCTCGAGGCTGGAGTGGTCGATCAGCAACTGGCCAGGCCGTGCGCCCTCGACGATGCCGCCTGCGCCGAAAACCACCTCGCGCACGACTGCGGTATCGGCCAGGCACAGCAGCACCAGATCGGCGGCAGCACAGAGTTCGGCCGGGCTATCTACCCGCCGTGCACCGGCTTCGACCAGGGACGCGCATTTTTCAGGCGAACGGTTCCAGACGGTCAGCGGGTAACCGGCGGCAAGCAGCCGATGGCACATGCGATGACCCATCAAGCCAATGCCGGCGAAGGCAACGGATGGCAACTCGGACATGAAGCGTTCCTCGGAAAACGGGGGTCGGCGATTCTAGCCCCGCGACAATGCGTAGGCGCAAGTCGGCTTCAGCGTAGTTCGCCCTTGTCCCAGAGCCGCACCAGTTCCCCAGGCGCCTGCTCTTCCGGGATACGCAGCACCATCTCGTCGTCGCGCTCCCGCTCCCGGTAACGCAACTCGATCTGATAGTAACGACGGTCGCCATGCCCGCCGTCGTCCGACGCCAGCGGCAGGCAGCCCTCCAACAGCGAACACAACTGTCCGCGCTGCTGCTCGTCGCAGCTGGCGAAATCGATTTCGCGAGGCCGACTGAGTGCCTGGATCGCGGCGAAGCCGCCCTGCCTCGACAAGCGCACGGACGCATCCTTGCCCAACGGTGGCAGCTGTTTCATGGAACCCTCCTCAGCTCACTGATACCCCAACGTCGGCCCAGGCCCGCCGCACGAACCGCAGCTCATCCGCGTCACCGAAGCGCGCCTCGGCATGAACCAGGGTGAGCTGGGCGAACGCAGCGAAACTCGCATCGTTGGCCAAACGGCGATCGCAGAGGGTGTCGTACCAGATGCGCCCGGCCGTCTCCCAGGCATGGCCGCCGATGGCCGTCGCCGCCAGGTAGAACGCGCGGTTGGGAATGCCGGAGTTGAGGTGCACACCGCCGTTGTCGTCGCGAGTGTCGACGTAGTCGCGCATGTGCCCCGGTTGTGGATCCTTGCCCAGCAACGGGTCGTCGTAGGCGCTTCCCGGGTTGGCCATCGAGCGCAGCGCAACACCCTGCACCTTGTCGGTCAGCAGCTCGGCGCCGATCAGCCAGTCCGCCTGATCCGCAGTCTGGCCGAGGCCGAACTGTTTGACCAACACCCCGAACACATCGGAGATCGACTCGTTCAACGCGCCGGACTGGTTGAAATAGACCAGCCCTGCCTCGCTTTCGATCACCCCGTGGGCCAGCTCGTGCGCCACGACATCCAGCGATGAGGTGAAGCGATTGAAGATCTCGCCGTCACCGTCGCCAAAGACCATCTGCGCACCGTTCCAGAAGGCGTTTTCGTAGCCGACGCCGTAATGCACCGTCCCGACCAGCGGAAACCCGTGATTGTCGATCGAGTTGCGGCCCAGCACCTGCCAGAAGAACTGGTGTGTCTTGCCAAGCGCTTCATAGGCCTCATCGACCGCCGCATCGCCGACGGCCGGTTGGCCTTCGATCCGCGCCAGCACACCCGGCAACACCATTTGTTGCTGGGCATCGTGGATGCTGCGCCGCGGCTCCCCTGGCCGAGCCCCCTCGGGCACGACGCCGACCATAGGCTGGCGCTTGGGCGGACCGGGATTCGGCAGCAGGCTGCGTACATGCGTCAAGGTGCCCAGCGCGCGCTCGCGCTGCCCTTGCGAGCCGTGATCGATGATCCGGTCGAGGATGTAGGGTGGGATGAATCCGTGTTGCGCGGTTGGCTCGTGCATGGCCCCTCCGATGATCGATACCGACGAAGCATCCATGCACGTCTGATTCGGACCTGACCGAAGCGTTCTCGCCCAGTTCGTTTACTGAGGATATAGCAGCCCCGTGAGAAACCCGGTACGCGATCCGCCGCGAGGCAGGGCCAAGCCGGGCAACGATCCCGGAGCGATGCGGATGTCAGCCGACGACCGAGCCGTCATTGGCCGCAGGGGCCTGAGTGGTCGATGGCTGGCGACGCTCCAGGGCCTCGATGGCCTGGTCGAGCTGTTTGATGCAGAGATCGATCGCCATCTGCCTCAGCGCGTCCGGCCAGTCATGGTCCGCCGCCGGCTCGACCATATCGAGAAAGCCGGAGTAACCGACCAACATGCCCTGCCTGACTTTCAACGTCTCCCCCGCGGTGACGATCGTCACCGGATCGCGCGAGGTGATCGTCGCCCCGGAGGCGAGTAATTCATCGATGTGTTTACGAAGGGCATGAAGCGTGCGCTTGTCCTGCCTTGGATTCATAGCAATAAGCCACCATCGTCCGTGAAGGCGGCGATTCTAGTTAACCGAGATCTGAATCACAAAAAAAATGTTTAGGCCGAGCCAGACTTTTTTGGGGCTGATGCTCAGGCTGGCCAGGACGAATCCGCCGCCGCGATCGCCGACATCCTCCGCCGCCGCCACGAAGCGACTTGCCCGTGCAGGGCTTGCAACCTCTATAATCCGCGCGCTTTCCGCTATTTAACCGGAGAACCACAATGCTGAAGCGCACCTTGGCAGCCCTTGCCGGCCTTGCCGTATCCTTGTCTTTCGTAACCGCTCATGCCGCCGAAACGCTTCGGGTGTCGGCTATCCCCGACGAAGCGCCAACCGAACTGATCCGCAAGTTCGAGCCACTGGGCAAATACCTCGAGAAAGAACTGGGCATGCCGGTGAAATTCACCCCGGTCTCCGATTATGCCGCCGTGGTTGAAGCGCTCGCGTCCGATCGGCTCGACCTGGCCTGGCTCGGTGGTTTCACCTTTGTCCAGACCCGCCTGAAGACCGGCGATGCGATCCCTCTGGTGCAGCGCGAGCAGGACGAACAGTTCACCAGCAAATTCATCACCGCCGATCCCGACGTGAAAACGCTGCAGGATCTCAAGGGCAAGACCTTCGCCTTCGGCTCCGTCTCCTCGACCTCCGGCAGCCTGATGCCACGCTATTTCATGATCAGGGACGGCATCGATCCCGAGCAGTTCTTCAAGCGCATCGCCTACTCCGGCGCGCATGACGCGACTGCCGCCTGGGTCGAAGCCGGCAAAGCCGACGGTGGCGTGCTCAATGCGTCGGTGTGGGAAAAACTGGTCGCCGCAGGCAAGGTCGACACGGACAAGGTGCGAGTGATCTCCACCACACCGCCGTACTACGACTACAACTGGACGGTGCGCGGCGATCTCGATCCAGTGCTGGTGGACAAGATCAAGGCGGCGTTCCTCGCGCTCGACCCAGCCAACCCGGAACACAAGAAGATTCTCGATCTGCAAGCCGCCAGCCGCTTCATCGAGACTCGCGCGGAAAATTACGAAGGCATCGAGCAAGCCGCGCGTGCCGCTGGTTTGCTGAAGTAGAGCCGCGGCTCCCACACGCAGCGGCCACGAAGTGGCCGGCACCCGGCCGGCCCACCTAGCCGTACCTAGGGGCACGCCCCCCGCAGGCGCCGCTCCGTCCAACGCGAATCCGGGCCGTGGACATCCCCACTGCGAACGCTCCCGTCACGATGAGTCCATCGATGAAGATGTCACCCGCGCAAGACTACGCCCTGGCCGCTCCGTGCCTGCGCCTGGCCGGCCTGAGCCAGCGCCACGCCAACGGCACGCTCGCCTTGCAGGATATCGACCTGACCATCACACAGGGCGAGCGCGTGGCGATCATCGGCCCGTCCGGCGCCGGCAAGACCACCCTGCTGCGCCTGCTGGCCAGCCATATTCAACCCAGCAGCGGGCACTTCGAGATGCTGGGCTGCGCGCCGTGGTCGATGTCCGCAGGGGCGCGGCAGAAATTGCGCACGCGCGTGGGACTGATTCACCAGGCGCCACCCCTTCCCCCGCGGCAACGCGTCATCACCGCCGTGTTGGCTGGCCGTCTGGGTCAGTGGTCACTGGCTCGCAGCCTTGCCAGCCTGGTCTATCCGCTGGATATCCGGGGCGCGGCCGAGGCGCTGAGCCGGCTGGATCTGGAGGACAAGCTCTATGTGCGCTGCGACGAGCTTTCCGGCGGGCAACTGCAACGTGTCGGCATCGCCCGCGTGCTTTACCAACAACCTGAGCTGGTGCTTGCCGACGAGCCCGTATCGGCGATGGATCCGGTGCTCGCCGCGTATTCTCTGGGCGTGCTCAACCGCGACAGCGTGCGCCGTCAGGCGACCCTGCTGGCCAGCCTGCACGCCGTCGAGCTGGCACTGGAGCATTTCCCGCGGGTCATTGGAGTCCGCGCCGGAGGCATTCTGTTCGACAAAGCCGCAGCGCAGGTCACGCCTGTCGAACTCGAGGCGCTTTATGCCAATGAACAGCTGGACGGCGAGCAAACCCTGCTGACGCTGCCCGATCTGCCGTTGCACGTGCCTCGATGCTGACGTCTTCGCTCACCCGAAGGGACCCGGCCGCCGGTCCGCGGCTGATGGTGACGCTGCTGACGCTGGCATTGCTCTGGCCAGGCCTGTCGCTGAGCGAACTCGACCTGAGCGTGCTGGTCGACGGCAGCAATGCCGAGACCATGGGCGTGTTCCTTTCCGGTTTCTGGCCCCCGGCACATGACGAAGCCTTTCTGCGACTGCTGGGCCGCGCCACCCTGGAAACCCTGGCGATCGCGACCGCGGGCATGGCGCTGGCGCTGATCGTAGCGTTTCCCTGCGCCCTGCTGGCTACCCGCGCCTTGTCACTGTCGGCACTCAGCCGCGGCGGACGGCCTGGAAAATGGGCCGAGGCGGCTCGCTGGCCGGTGCGAGGATTGCTGATCCTCTTGCGCAGTGTGCCGGAGATCGTCTGGGCGCTGCTGTTCGTGCGCGCGGTGGGCCTCGGGCCGACCGCCGGGGTAATGGCCATCGCCATCACTTACGCCGGCATGCTGGGCAAGGTCTACGCCGAAATCTTCGAGTCGGTCGACCCGCTGCCGATCCGCGCCCTGCTCGGGGCAGGCAGCTCGCGGCTCCAGGCGTTCGCCTACGGCGTACTGCCTCAAGCCACCGGAGAGATGCTCTCGTATACCGTCTACCGCTGGGAATGCGCGGTGCGCGCGTCGGTGGTCATGGGCTTCGTCGGCGCGGGCGGGCTGGGCCAGCAGATGGACCTGTCGATGCGCATGTTCGCCGGTGGTGAAGTGGCGAGCATGCTGCTGACTTTCCTGCTGCTGGTGCTACTGGCCGACCTCATCAGCCAGCTGTTGCGCCGGAGCTTCGCATGAACGCCCTGTCGCGCTACGCATGGCCGCTGTTGCTGATCGCTGCGGTGATCGGCTCGTTCGTTTTTCTGCAACTCGAGGCCGGCGCAGTGTTCAGTGTCGACGGCCTGCGGCAGATGGCCGACTACGCCGCCGGCTTTCTCCACCCCGACCTGTCGGCCGGCCACCTGCGGGCGATTGGCTACGCCGCCCTGGAAACCCTGGCGATGTCGGCGATGGGCACATTGTTGGCGGCACTGCTCGGGGCGCTGCTGGCACTTCCGGCAGCGGGCCGCGTCGGCCTGATCGCCAAAGGCGCAGCGCGGCTGCTGCTCAATGCCCTGCGTGCCGTACCGGAACTGGTCTGGGCTGCGCTGATGGTCCTTGCCGCCGGTCTTGGCCCGAACGCCGGCACCCTGGCGCTGGCGCTACACACCGCCGGAGTGCTGGGGAGGCTGTTCGCCGAAGCCCTTGAAAACACGCCGAACGCGCCAGCCGAGGCGTTGCGCCTGGCAGGTAGCAGTCGCATCAGCGCTTTCTGCTACGGCACGCTGCCCGTCCTCTGGCCACAACTGATGGCCTACACCCTGTATCGCTGGGAAAACAACATCCGCATGGCCAGCGTGCTTGGCTTCGTCGGCGCGGGTGGCCTGGGTCAGATGCTCTACATGAGCCTCAGCCTGTTCCAGGAAGCACAAGCCTCAACGGTTATCCTCGCCATGCTGCTGATGGTGTTGGCGGTCGACGCCCTGAGTGGCTGGGCACGAATGCGCTGGGTGCGCGGCTGATATCCAGGCCTGAGCAACTGTTCATCGTCGACAGAGGCTGGCCAACACTCTCGAGCAGGATGACGGCGCGCTGCGAACATTGGGTTAGAAGTGCAAACAGATGCCCAATCGCAAGGACACCTGCAAGAAGGTCACATGAATGGTCGGCAACGCGTGCGGAGCGCCCCTGATCAGTGCAGTACCGGGCGCTCACCCCGCTCCTGGACCAATACCCACGGTGCCACCACCACAGCCCAGAGCTGAGGATCACGCTCCAGCCAATCCTGCGCTTGGTCGGCTTCGAGCTTGGCCATATGGCCTTTCGCCAGCCACTCGGCTACCTTCTCTCGATCGTCTTGCGCGACGGCCTGGGCGGCTTCGATCAGATCGACGTCGCCAACCACGCGCAGCAAGGCACCGCGGGCGAAGAAGGGTTGCAACTCCTGCCAGGTGATCGATGCGGTTTCGCCCAGCAGCTTGGCATAGAGAGTGCTTGAATCTTCGTTCATGGGACCTACCCGTTTACGTAAAGGGCGCAATGATAGCGTTCGGGTAAATCTCATCAACCGGATGATTCCTGACTGTGCAAACAGGTGCTGACGCTTCTACACTGTGCCGGTACAGTTGCCGTACCGTTTGGGGACGTTTGCCCCGTAACGACACTGCAGCCAGCAGGATTCAAACAATAATGATGCAAGTGGAGCGCATATGAAGACCAAGCAACGTCTGTCCAAACTTTTCATGGCTATCGCTTTGACAGGAGCCGCGAGCTACACGCTTGCCGCCGACACGATCAAGATCGGTTTGGCCGGCCCGGTCACCGGAGCCGTTGCGCAATACGGGGACATGCAGTTCATCGGTGCCCAGATGGCCATCGAGCAGATCAACAAAAAAGGCGGCGTCGACGGCAAGCAGCTCGAAGGTGTCGTGTATGACGACGCGTGCGACCCGAAGCAGGCGGTCGCGGTTGCCAACAAGATCGTCAATGACGGCATCAGCTTCGTGGTCGGCCATCTGTGCTCCAGCTCGACCCAGCCGGCATCCGACATCTACGAAGACGAAGGCATCCTGATGATCACCGCGGCGTCCACCAGCCCGGAAATCACCTCGCGCGGCTACAAGCTGATCTTCCGCACCATCGGCCTGGACAGCCTGCAGGGCCCGACCGCCGGCAACTACATTGCCGACCACGTCAAGCCGAAGAACGTGGCCGTCATCCACGACAAGCAGCAGTACGGTGAAGGCATCGCTACCGCCGTGAAGGAAACCCTGGAGAAGAAAGGCGTCAAGGTCAGCCTGTTCGAAGGCATCAACGCCGGCGACAAGGACTTCTCCTCGATGATTTCCAAGCTCAAGCAGGCAGGCGTGGATTTCGTCTACTACGGCGGCTATCACCCGGAACTCGGCCTGCTGCTGCGCCAATCCAAGGAGAAGGGCCTGAACGTGCGGTTCATGGGGCCTGAAGGCGTCGGCAACTCGGAAATTTCCGCCATTGCCGGTCCAGCTTCGGAAGGCATGCTGGTTACGCTGCCGAAGTCGTTCGATCAGGATCCGCGCAACCAGGAACTGGTCGATGCATTCAAGGCGAAGAAGCAGGACCCGAGCGGCCCGTTCGTGTTCCCGGCCTACGCCGCCGTGCAGGTCATTGCCGAGGGCATCGAGAAGGCCGGCAGCACGGATACCGAAGAGGTCGCCAAGGCGCTGCGCAGCAACACCTTCGATACCCCGACCGGCAGCCTCTCGTTCGACGAGAAGGGCGACCTGAAGGACTTCAACTTCGTGGTTTACGAATGGCACCAGGACGGCACCAAGACCGAAGCCAAGTGAGCCTTTAACCACCCAACCGAAGCCCACGGCATCCGCTGTGGGCTTTGTTTTAGCTGATCGGGGCTGACCCGGCCACAAGCGATGGGACGACCCCAGCAACACCTTCAACCAAGCGAGTGGCCTGCACAGCTGGCCCGCCTCGAAATTGGCAACGTGCGTGATCCGCACCGAGCCCCTGGCGCCGCATTCCACGTGCAGCGTGTTCGAAGCAGGTCCGCCTTGGCGGTCGAGCAGCCGTTGAAAACGTAGGCGAGGCAGGCAAGACGAGGCGCAACGACCGAAGGCGGCCACAGCCGAAGGCCGGCCCAAGGGCATGCGCAGTGAATCAAAACAGTCGAAACGTGCAGCTCAGGTGTTTTCCAACCAGCACCGATGGGCCCGCATCAAGGCTGCCTTTGACGAACGTCGCCAACGCAGACGGTTTTTCGATGGCCCTGCTAGCACGGGCTGCGGGTGTTCAGGAGAATGTAATGCCTGAGCTCTACCACTACTTCCAGCAGCTGATCAACGGCCTGACCGTTGGAAGCACCTATGCCTTGATAGCCATCGGTTACACGATGGTCTACGGCATCATCGGCATGATCAACTTCGCCCATGGCGAGGTGTACATGATCGGCTCCTACGTGGCCTTCATCGCCATCGTCGGGCTGAGCATGATGGGCCTCGATGCCCTGCCAATCCTGATGATCGGCGCCTTCGCCGCGGCCATGATCGTCACCAGCGCCTACGGTTACAGCATCGAGCGCGTCGCCTACCGACCGCTGCGCGGCAGCAACCGGCTGATCCCGCTGATCTCCGCGATCGGCATGTCGATCTTCCTGCAGAACGTCGTGCTGTTGTCGCAAGACTCCAAGGACAAGGCGATCCCCAACCTGATGCCGGGCAACTTCATCCTCGGTGAAAGCGCCATGAACGGCGTGGTGATTTCCTACATGCAGGTGCTGATCTTCGTGGTCACCATCATCACCATGCTGGTCCTGACCCTGTTCATCTCTCGCTCACGCCTGGGTCGCGCCTGCCGCGCCTGCGCTGAGGACCTGAAGATGGCCAACCTGCTGGGCATCAATACCAACAGCATCATCGCCCTGACCTTCGTCATCGGCGCGGCGCTCGCAGCCGTCGCAGCGGTGCTGATCAGCATGCAATACGGCGTGATCAACCCGCACATCGGCTTCCTGGCCGGCATCAAGGCCTTCACCGCGGCGGTGCTCGGCGGCATCGGCAGTATTCCGGGCGCCATGCTCGGTGGCCTGGTACTGGGCGTTGCCGAAGCCTTCGGCGCCGACATCTTCGGCGATCAGTACAAGGACGTGGTGGCCTTCAGCCTGCTGGTGCTGGTGCTGCTGTTCCGCCCGACCGGCATCCTCGGCCGTCCGGAGGTTGAAAAGGTATGACTCGCAATCTTCGCACTGCCTTTTTCAGTGCTCTGCTGGTATTCGCCGTTGCCGTCCCGGTGTTCGGCCTGAAGCTCACAACCGTCGGCATTCGCCTGGAAGTGCATGGCAGCGATGCCAAGACGTTCTGGATCATCGCCGCCTGCGCCGTGGCCATGTTCTTCTGGCAGCTGTTCCGCCATCACCTGGCGGCCGGCTGGGCCGCCAGTCCCAACCTGCCGACGGTACCAGCGGGTGCGGGCAATTTCCTCACGCTGCCGTCTACCCAGCGCGCCATCATCATCGGTCTGATCGTTCTGGCGCTGGTGTGGCCGTTCTTCGGTTCGCGCGGTGCGGTGGACATCGCTACCCTGATCCTGATCTACGTGATGCTCGGCCTGGGCCTGAACATCGTCGTCGGTCTGGCCGGGCTGCTGGACCTGGGCTATGTGGGTTTCTACGCCGTGGGTGCTTACACCTACGCGCTGCTCTCGCATTACTACGGCTTCGGGTTCTGGATGGCACTGCCCATTGCCGGTGCGATGGCGGCGCTGTTCGGCTTCCTGCTGGGCTTCCCGGTGCTGCGCTTGCGCGGCGATTACCTGGCGATCGTGACCCTGGGCTTCGGCGAGATCATTCGCCTGCTGCTGCGTAACATGACCTGGCTGACCGGCGGCCCGAACGGCATCAGCGGCATCGAGAAGCCGACGCTGTTCGGCCTGTCGTTCGACCGCCGCGCCGACGAGGGCATGCAGACCTTCCACGAGTTCTTCGGGCTCGATTACAGCTCCATCAACAAGGTGATCTTCCTCTACCTGATCGCCGTACTGCTGGTGTTGTTGACGCTGTTCGTGATCAACCGGCTGCTGCGCATGCCCATCGGCCGCGCCTGGGAAGCGCTGCGTGAAGACGAGATCGCCTGCCGCGCGCTGGGTATGAACCCCACCGTGATCAAGCTTTCGGCCTTTACCCTGGGCGCTACCTTCGCCGGTTTTGCCGGCAGCTTCTTCGCCGCGCGCCAGGGCTTGGTGTCACCGGAGTCGTTCACCTTCATCGAATCGGCCATCATCCTCGCCATCGTGGTGCTGGGCGGCATGGGCTCACAGCTTGGGGTGATTCTCGCCGCCATCGTGATGATCCTGCTGCCTGAGCTGATGCGTGAGTTCAGCGAGTACCGCATGCTGATGTTCGGCGCCTTGATGGTGCTGATGATGATCTGGCGTCCGCAGGGCCTGCTGCCCATGCAACGTCCCCACCTGGAGCTGAAGCGATGAGCCGCCCGATTCTCGAAGTAAGCGGCCTGACCATGCGCTTCGGCGGCCTCCTGGCCGTCAACGGGGTAGGCCTGACCGTACATGAAAAGCAGGTGGTCTCCATGATCGGCCCCAACGGCGCCGGCAAGACCACGGTGTTCAACTGCCTGACCGGCTTCTACCAGCCCACCGACGGCAAGATATTGCTCGACGGCGAACCGATCCAGGGCCTACCCGGCCACAAGATCGCCCGCAAGGGCGTGGTGCGTACTTTCCAGAACGTTCGTCTGTTCAAGGACATGACGGCGGTGGAAAACCTGTTGGTCGCCCAGCACCGGCATCTGAACACCAACTTCCTGTCCGGCCTGCTGAAGACCAAGGCCTTTCGCAAGAGCGAGCACGAGGCGATGGACTTCGCCGCGCACTGGCTCGAGCAGGTCAACCTGACCGATATCGCCAACCGCCCCGCGGGCACCCTCGCCTACGGCCAGCAACGCCGTCTGGAAATCGCCCGCTGCATGATGACGCGCCCGCGCATCCTCATGCTCGACGAGCCGGCAGCAGGTTTGAACCCGAAGGAAACCGAGGACCTGAAGGCGTTGATCGGCATGCTGCGGGACAAGCATGGCGTCACGGTGCTGCTCATCGAGCACGACATGAAGCTGGTCATGAGCATTTCCGACCATATCGTCGTGATCAACCAGGGCTGTCCGCTGGCGGACGGTACGCCGGAGCAGATCCGCGACAATCCGGACGTGATCAAAGCCTATCTGGGAGAGGCGTAACCATGCTGTATTTCGAAAACGTCTCGACCTTCTACGGCAAGATCCAGGCGCTGCACAGCGTCAACGTCGAAGTCCGCAAGGGTGAGATCGTCACCCTGATCGGCGCCAACGGCGCTGGCAAATCGACCCTGCTGATGACGCTCTGCGGCACGCCCATGGCCTCCGAAGGCAGCATTCGCTTCGAGGGCGAAGAGCTGGTCGGCAGGCAGACCTGCGACATCATGCGCAAGGATATCGCCGTGGTGCCCGAGGGTCGGCGCATCTTTGCCCGCCTGACTGTTGAGGAAAATCTCGCCATGGGCGGGTTCTTCACGAACAAGGCGGACTTTCAGGAGCAACTGGACAAGGTGCTGTTGCTGTTCCCGCGCCTGAAGGAGCGTTTCCAGCAGCGCGGCGGCACCATGTCCGGCGGCGAGCAGCAGATGCTTGCCATCGCCCGCGCGCTGATGAGCAAACCCAAGCTGCTGCTGCTCGACGAGCCCTCGTTGGGCCTGGCGCCGATCATCATTCAGCAGATCTTCGAGATCATCGAGCAGTTGCGTGAAGATGGCGTGACCATCTTCCTGGTCGAGCAGAACGCCAACCAGGCGCTCAAGCTGGCCGATCGTGGCTACGTGCTGGAGAACGGTCACATCGTCATGCAGGGCAGCGGTGAAGAGCTGTTGGTCAACCCGAAAGTCCGCGACGCCTATCTGGGAGGGTGAAGCCGACGCAAAGCGCTGGAAGGCTGGACGAGAACGACGATGCGTTCGCATTCGGCCTTTCACAGTTGCTACGCCGCCTGATGGGCTTCGCCCATCCTACTGGCCCGGCGAAACATCTCCCGTAGGATGGGTGCAACCCATCACCGCTCTCGAGTGCACTGAAACGGTGACAATCGAGCCACGATCTTTTATCGTGCGTTTCGCGCCACGCAACGCGTTTCCACACTGTCGTTGCGCAAGGCACGCAGCCAGGCGTCGCAATCAGGCGTACTGGCTGGGCGTCCCCGACTAGGCGTCCCCGACTAGGCGTCCCCCTGGATCAGCAGACAGGGCATAACTGAGCTGGCTCATTTCTGAACTCAACTCAGGAGAAGCCGGCCATGACTGCCAGCCGTATCTGGATCAAGAACCCCCTCGCCCTCTACACCGCCAACGATCAGAAAGCCCCCGGCGGGCTGGTGATCGAAAATGGTGCCATTGCCGAACTGCTCGGCTCCGGACAATCCCCATCGTCCCCCGTCGACAGCACTTTCGACGCCCACGAGCACGTCGTGCTGCCGGGGCTGATCAACACGCACCACCACTTCTACCAGACCCTCACCCGCGCCTGGGGCCCCGTGGTCAACCAGCCGCTGTTCCCCTGGCTGAAGACGCTCTACCCGGTCTGGGCGCGTCTGACACCGGACCGCCTGGCGCTAGCCAGCAAGGTCGCGCTTGCCGAGCTGCTGCTATCGGGCTGCACCACTGCGGCGGACCATCACTACCTGTTTCCGGACGGTCTGGAAAACGCCATCGACGTGCAGATCGAGGCCGTGCGCGAACTGGGCATGCGCGCGATGCTGACGCGCGGCTCCATGAGTCTGGGCGAAGCCGATGGCGGTCTGCCACCGCAACACACCGTGCAGACGGCCCAGGCGATTCTCGAGGACAGCGAGCGGCTGATCGCGCGCTACCACGAGCGCGGCGCCGGAGCCCAGATCCAGATCGGCCTGGCGCCCTGCTCACCGTTTTCGGTCACGCCAGAAATCATGCGCGCCAGCGCGGCGCTAGCGGAACACCACGACGTGCGTCTGCACACGCACCTGGCCGAGACTCTGGACGAGGAAGACTTCTGCCTGCAGCGCTTCGGCCTGCGCACCGTCGACTACCTGGACAGCGTCGGCTGGCTGTCCGAGCGCACCTGGCTGGCGCACGGGATTCACTTCAACGACGACGAGATCGCACGTCTCGGCGCCGCGGGTACCGGCATCTGTCATTGCCCGAGCTCGAACATGCGCCTGGCCTCAGGGATTTGCCCGACCGTGGCGCTCGAATCGGCGGGAGCGCCTATCGGCCTCGGCGTGGACGGTTCGGCCTCCAACGATGCGTCCAACATGATCCTCGAAGCCCGGCAGGCGCTGTATATCCAGCGCCTGCGCTACGGCGCCGAGCAGATCACCCCGGAGCGGGTGCTGGGCTGGGCCACGCGCGGTTCGGCACGGCTACTGGGTCGTGGCGACGTAGGCGAACTGGCCGTCGGCAAACAGGCCGACCTGGCGCTGTTCAAGCTAGACGAACTGCGTTTCTCCGGCAGCCACGACCCGATCTCGGCGCTGCTGCTGTGCGGCGCCGACCGGGCCGACCGGGTGATGGTGGGTGGCCAGTGGCGAGTCGTCGACGGCCAGATCGAAGGCCTCGACGTGGCCGGACTGATCGCCAACCACAGCCAGGCGGCACGCGAGCTGATTGCCGGTTGACGGGGTCAAGCGGGCGTATCGGCCTTTCCACGCAATGGGCAAGGCAACCCGATGCGCTCGCTGATCATCTGCCTTAGCGCCTGCAGCTCGCTCACGCGCTCATCGATGGTCGCCAGCTTTTCAAGCAGCAAAGCCTCGACCATCTGGTCTGGATCGGGCGCGTCCGCTACCCGATCCAGATTTTCACCGATCTCGGCCAGACTAAATCCGAGGCGCTGCGCGGTGCGAATGTAAAACAGCGTTTGCACTGTTTCGGCAGGGTAATGCCGATACCCGTTGCCGCTACGTACAGCTCGGATAAGCCCGCGCGCCTCGTAAAACCTAAGCGTGTCACGACTCAGTCCAGATTCGGCCGCGAGCTCACCGATGCGCATATACCTGCTCCAGAAATAGGGTTGACCATAGAGCGTACTCCAGGGTTGAGACTGTTGGCACCTCAACGGGAGAACCATCCATGACAACCGCTCGCTATCGCCGAATCGTCCTTGCAAGCGCCTGGTACGACCTCCTGGTCACGGCGCCCTTCGCCACGCCCTGGTCTTTTACTGTCTTGCATGAGGCGTTATCGGCAGTCGCCGTGCAAGTCGGAGTATATCCACTGCCGGCTTTCGCTCCGATGCACGTATTGATGGCCAACCTGCTTGGCAGCATCGTTTGTATCTGGGCGGTGCTGCGGATTCGCCATCCACGTCCGCGCTTCGGGCGCTACGATGCGGCAGGTCGCCTGTTGTTTTCACTCTGGCAGCTGTATGCCCTTGCTCATGGTGCCAGCCTCGTGCTGCTGCCGTTCCTGCTCGCGGAGGTCGGCTGGATGTTGGCCCAAACGCTACCTTTGGTCGGCGGGAAAAATAGTCGAGCGGCTGTCGCAACACCTTTCGTAGACCGTCCCTGAGAGAGCGCAAGCACTCCAGGGCCAGACGAACTGATAATTCGGGCGCCGAAATATCGTCCGCTGAGACGGCAGATCAGTAGGCGCCGCGTTTGGCCTGCCTCTGCCGAAACGCCTGACCAGATCGCCCTTGCAGCAGACAACAGTCTGCTCGCACTTTAGCCGAAGCCTTACGTCTACCTGCGCGGGGCAATCCTGGCCCATCTGGGCCACACTCATATCCATGAACAACAAGCCGAAGCGGCACACGCATTGCTGCGTAAACTTCGCTCGTCGACGAGCTGACTTTTGAGTCAGGAATTTGTTGACCAAAAAGTCAGATAAGGATAATTTCCACCACCAGAGCCCAGAACAAAAACTCCCCGGAGGCCCTCCTTGATCCAGTTCCTACTCAATCGAGAACTGCGCCGTGAGCAGACACTCGATCCGAATACCACCGTGCTGGAATACCTGCGTGAATACCGCGGCAAGTCCGGCACCAAAGAAGGCTGCGCTTCCGGTGACTGCGGTGCCTGCACCGTCGTGGTCGGCGAGCTCGATGGCGACCGCTTGCGCTACCGCACACTCAATTCCTGCCTGACCTTCGTCTCCGCCTTGCACGGCAAACAGTTGATCACCGTCGAGGACCTGAAGCACAAGGGCCAGCTACACAGCGTCCAGCAGGCGATGGTCGACTGCCACGGTTCGCAGTGCGGCTTCTGCACGCCGGGCTTCGTCATGAGCCTGTTTGCCCTGCAGAAATCGGCGGATGGCTTCGACAAGGCCGACACCCACGAAGCCTTGGCTGGCAATCTCTGCCGCTGCACCGGCTACCGCCCGATTCTGGATGCCGCCGAACAGGCCTGCTGTGGCAAGCAGCCGGACCAGTTCGACGCCAGCGAAGCCGAAACCGTTGCTCAGCTGAAAGCCATCGAACCCCACGAAACCGCCGAACTGAACAGCGGCGACAAGCGCTGCCTGTCGCCACTGACCGTTGGCGATCTGGCCGAGATCTACAGCGCCAACCCGGACGCCCGCCTGCTCGCGGGTGGCACTGACCTCGCCCTTGAAGTCACCCAGTTCCACCGCGAACTGCCGGTAATGATCTACGTCGGCCACATCGCCGAGATGAAAAAGGTCGAGGTCACCGACAAGGGCATCGAGATCGGCGCGGCCACACCGCTGACCGATTGCTACGAGGTGCTGGCGAAGGAATACCCGGACTTCGGCGAGCTGCTGCACCGCTTCGCCTCCTTGCAGATCCGCAACCAGGGCACGCTGGGCGGGAACATCGGTAACGCCTCGCCCATCGGCGATTCGCCGCCCCTGCTGATCGCATTGGGTGCGCAAGTCGTGCTACGCAAAGGCAACAACAGCCGCACCCTGCTGCTGCAGGATTACTTCATCGACTACAAGGTCACCGCTCGCGAGCAGGGTGAATTCATCGAGAAGATCATCGTGCCGCGCGCCCAGCCGAACCAGCTGTTCCGCGCCTACAAAGTGTCCAAGCGTTTGGACGATGACATTTCCGCCGTCTGCGCAGCCTTCGACCTGAAGCTCGAAGACGGCCTGATCGACGATGCCCGCGTCGCGTTCGGCGGCATGGCGGCCATTCCGAAACGCGCGGTGGCCTGCGAGCGAGCCTTGATCGGCGCGCCGTTCACTGCAGAGACCATCGAGCGCGCCTGTGAGGCACTGGAGAAGGACTTCACACCGCTGACCGATTTCCGTGCCAGCCGCGAATACCGCCTGCTGGTCGCACAGAACCTGCTGCGCAAATGCTTCCACGAACAACAAGCGCCGGCGTACGAGACGAGGGTCACTTCCTATGCATAAGCCAACCAAAACCCAGGAAGAAATTGCCGCCCTGTTCAAGCAGGACCTGGTCACTGGCGTCGGCCGCAGCGTCAAGCATGACAGCGCGCCCAAGCACGTCACTGGCGAGGCGGTGTATGTCGACGACCGCCTGGAGTTCCCCAATCAGCTGCACGTCTATGCCCGCATGAGCGACCGCGCCCACGCCCGCATCGTGCGCATCGACACCACGCCCTGCTATGCCGTACCCGGTGTTGCGATCGCCATCACCGCGCAGGACGTTCCGGGGCAGCTGGACATCGGGGCGGTCATGCCCGGAGACCCGCTGCTGGCCGACGGTAAGGTCGAATATGTCGGCCAGCCGGTGATCGCCGTCGCCGCCAACAGCCTGGAAACCGCGCGCAAAGCGGCCATGGCCGCGATTATCGAATATGAAGATCTGGAGCCGGTGATCGACGTGGTCGATGCACTGCGCAAGAAGCACTTCGTACTCGACAGCCATACCCACAAGCGTGGCGATTCCAGTGGCGCACTGGCCACCGCCCCGCGTCGCCTGCAGGGCAGCCTGCACATCGGCGGCCAGGAACATTTCTACCTGGAAACCCAGGTGTCTTCGGTGATGCCCACCGAGGACGGCGGCATGATCGTCTACACCTCGACGCAGAACCCCACCGAGGTGCAGAAGCTGGTGTCCGAGGTGCTCGGCGTCTCGATGAACAAGATCGTCATCGACATGCGGCGCATGGGCGGCGGCTTCGGCGGCAAGGAAACCCAGGCCGCCGGCCCCGCGTGCATGTGCGCGGTGATCGCGCACCTCACCGGCCGCCCGACCAAGATGCGCCTGCCGCGAATGGAAGACATGACCATGACCGGCAAGCGTCACCCCTTCTACGTCGAGTACGACGTCGGCTTCGACGATGACGGCCTGCTGCACGGCATCGAGATCGACCTGGCCGGTAACTGCGGCTACTCGCCGGACCTGTCCGGCTCCATCGTCGACCGTGCCATGTTCCACTCGGACAACGCCTACTACCTGGGCGACGCCACCATCAACGGCCATCGCTGCAAGACCAACCTGGCGTCGAACACCGCCTACCGCGGCTTCGGCGGCCCGCAAGGCATGGTCGCCATCGAGGAGATCATGGATGCCGTCGCCCGCGAGCTGGGCAAGGACCCGCTCGAGGTGCGCAAGCGCAACTACTACGGCAAGACCGAGCGCAACGTCACGCCGTATTACCAGGCCGTCGAGCACAACATGCTCGAGGAGATGACGGCTGAACTCGAGGCCAGCAGTGAGTACGCGAAGCGCCGTGAGGAAATCCGCGCGTTCAATGCCAAGAGCCCGATCCTCAAGAAGGGACTGGCGCTGACGCCAGTGAAGTTCGGCATCAGCTTCACGGCGAGCTTCCTCAATCAGGCCGGCGCGCTGGTGCACGTGTATACCGACGGCAGCATTCACCTGAACCACGGCGGCACCGAAATGGGCCAGGGCCTCAACACCAAGGTCGCGCAGGTCGTGGCCGAAGTATTCCAGGTGGGCATCGACCGCATCCAGATCACCGCCACCAATACCGACAAGGTGCCGAACACCTCGCCGACGGCCGCCTCCAGCGGTGCAGACCTCAACGGCAAGGCGGCGCAGAACGCGGCGCAGACCATCAAGCAGCGCCTGATCGAGTTTGCCGCACGGCACTACCAGGTCACCGAGGAAGACGTCGAGTTCAAGAACGGCCAGGTGCGCATTCGCGACCAGTACGTCTCCTTCGACGAGCTGATCCAGCAGGCCTACTTTGGCCAGGTGTCGCTGTCGTCCACCGGCTTCTACCGCACGCCGAAGATTTACTACGACCGCAGCCAGGCGCGCGGCCGGCCGTTCTACTACTTCGCCTACGGCGCGGCGTGCTCGGAGGTGATTGTCGACACCCTGACCGGCGAGTACAAGATGCTGCGCAGCGACATCCTCCATGACGTCGGTGCCTCGCTGAACCCGGCCATCGACATCGGCCAGGTAGAGGGCGGCTTCGTCCAGGGCATGGGCTGGCTGACCATGGAAGAGCTGGTGTGGAACGACAAGGGCAAGCTGATGACCAGCGGGCCGGCGAGCTACAAGGTACCGGCGGTGGCGGACATGCCGCTGGATCTGCGGGTCAAGCTGGTGGAAAACCGCAAGAACCCAGAAGACACGGTGTTCCACTCCAAGGCCGTTGGTGAGCCGCCGTTCATGCTCGGCATCTCGGTCTGGTGCGCGATCAAGGATGCCGTCGCCAGCCTGGCGGACTACAAGGCCCAGCCGAAGATCGACGCCCCGGCGACGCCCGAGCGGGTACTGTGGGGCGTGGAGCAGATGCGCAAGCTGAAGCGGACGGCGGCGGTACCAAGCGCCACGGAAACCACCCCGGCCTGATGCGCTGTACCGATCGCAGGCAGAGCCTGCTCCTACACTGGACAGCTCCTGTAGGTGCAAGCTCTGCTTGCGACCCGGCCACCGAAGACGATCACGCGCATGCCCTCGCGGCATCGGAGAACGAGATGAACAGCTGGATTGATGCCCTCGCCGAGCTGCAACAAAAAGGCGAACCCTGCGTGTTGGTGACCATCATCGAGGAGCGAGGCTCAACGCCGCGCAATACCGGCTCGAAGATGGTCGTCAGTCGCGAGCGCCTCTACGACACCATCGGCGGCGGTCATCTGGAATACAAGGCGCAGGCGATTGCCCGCGAGATGCTGGAAAACCGCGTGCGTGATACGCGGCTGGAACGCTTCTCCCTCGGCGCCAGCCTCGGCCAGTGCTGCGGCGGGGCCACCGTGTTGTTGTTCGAGCCCATGGGCCAGCCACAGGCGCATATCGCGGTGTTCGGCGCCGGCCATGTGGGCCGTGCCCTGGTGCCGCTACTCGCCAGCCTGCCGTGCAAAGCGCGCTGGATCGATTCGCGTGAAAGCGAGTTCCCGGCGCATATCCCGGCGGGGGTGGAAAAGGTAGTCAATGACGATGTGGTCGATGAGGTGGCAGAGATGCCTGCCGGCAGCTACTTCATCGTCATGACCCACAATCACCAGCTCGACCTGGAACTGACCGCGGCCATCCTCGAACGCAACGATTTCACCTACTACGGGCTGATCGGTTCGAAGAGCAAGCGCGCCAAGTTCGAACACCGCCTACGTGATCGGGGCTTCCAGCCGGAGACCGTGCAGCGCATGCGTTGCCCGATGGGCATCGCGGAGGTGAAGGGCAAGTTGCCGGTCGAGATCGCGGTGTCGATTGCCGGCGAGGTGATCGCCACCTACAACGCCAGCTTCGGTGAGAAAGCCGCAGACGGCGAAAAGCCGGTGCCGATGCTGGTACCCGCCTCGCGGCGTGGCTGAAGAAACACTATGGAGCGGTCTTGACTGCGACTGCGCCTGACAAGATCGCACCAAGCCAATCGCCGTCAAGACTCGACGTCCCCTACCGCCCCCACGCCTGCGTTATAGAGAGAAGACATGTCCAGCACCAAGCCTACCGTGCCGCCCTGCTCCACTGCCTCGCCGACCCGCGCGAGGTGAGCACAGAGCAATCCCACGAATATTTCGAAGACGGCCTGTTGGCGCCCGTCTCACAGCGTACTGAAGTACCACTGTGGGAGCGGTCTTGACCGCGAATAGCGCCTGACAACGCCGCACCGAGCCGAATCGCGGTCAAGACCAGGTGTCCCCGACCGCTCCCACGTCTGAGTTATAGAGAGAACCCATGTCTAGCACCAAAGCCTACCGTGCCGCTCTGCTCCACTGTCTCGCCGACCCACGCGAGGTGGGCATCGAGCGCTCCCATGAGTATTTCGAAGACGGCCTGTTGGTGGTCGAAGACGGCAAGATCGCGCGCATCGGCGCCGCGGCCGACCTTCTTCCAACCCTGGCAACCGGCACCGAGGTGATCGAATACCCCGACGCGCTGATCACGCCCGGTTTCGTCGACACCCATATCCATTACCCGCAAACCGGCATGATCGCCTCCTATGGCGAACAACTCCTCGACTGGCTCGAGACCTACACCTTCCCCACCGAACGCGCCTTCGCCGACAAGGCCCACGCGGGCGAGGTCGCCGAAGTCTTTCTGAACGAACTGCTACGCAACGGCACCACCACCGCACTGGTATTCGGCAGCGTGCATAAAGAATCGGTAGACGCCTTCTTCGAAGCCTGCGAGAAGCGCAACCTGCGGATGGTCGCCGGCAAAGTGCTGATGGACCGCAATGCGCCGGACTACCTCACCGACACCGCCCAATCGGGCTACGCTGACAGCCGCGAGCTGATCGAGCGCTGGCACGGCAAGGGCCGCCTGCATTACGCCGTGACACCGCGCTTCGCGCCCACCAGCACGCCCGAGCAGCTCGCCCTGGCCGGCCAGCTGTTCAAGGAATACCCGGACCTTTACATGCACACCCACCTGTCCGAGAACCGCAAGGAGATCGAATGGGTGCGCGAGCTGTTCCCCGAGCGCAAGGGCTATCTGGATGTCTATGACCACCACGGCCTGATCGGCGCGCGCTCGGTGTTCGCCCACGGCGTGCACCTGTGCGACGAGGAATGCCAGCGCCTGGGCGAAACCGGTTCGGCCGTGGCGTTCTGCCCGACCTCCAACCTGTTCCTCGGCAGCGGCCTGTTCGACCTGGAGAAGGTCGAAGGCTTCGGCGTGCGCGTCGGGCTGGGCACCGACGTCGGTGCCGGCACCAGCTTCTCGCAGCTGCAATCGCTGAACGAGGCGTACAAGGTGATGCAACTGCAGGGCAAGAAGCTCGACCCGTTCAAGTCGCTGTACCTGGCCACCCTGGGCGGCGCCCGCGCGCTCTACCTGGACGACTGCATCGGCAACCTGCAGCCGGGCAAGGATGCCGATTTCGTGGTGCTCGACTACAAGGCCACGCCGCTGATCGACTACCGCCTGCGCCAGGCCCGGACGCTGGAGGAAAAACTCTTCGCCCTGACGATCCTCGGCGACGACCGCGCCGTGAAGGAAACCTACGCGGCCGGCGTATCCGTGCACCGGAAAAATAAATAAGCCCAACGTAGGGCGGATTAGCCGAAGGCGTGACCCGCCTTGCGAGCGACCGGGCGCCTTGCGATGGCGAGTCGGAATGCAGCCAGTTCAGGGCAACGCAAGCGCCTGCGGCGATCCGTCCTACTTAAAGCGGCTGCCCACCGACAAGGGTTTAACGCCGTCCTAACGTAGGGCGGATTGGCTGACGGCATGATCTGCGGTTCGAGCGAACAGGCGCTACTGCAGCGCCAGTTGGTGATGCAGCCCGTTCGCGGCAAGCGAGGGAAGCGCCTTCAGCGATTCCGTCCCATGAAAGCGACCCGGTGATCTCCACCCTCAGGCTGGGCTTCAGCGCGACGCGCCGTGCTGCCGCCCGGGACCTCACAGCGAAGCCAAACCCGCCGAGACTTGCGGTTAAGCCCTAAACGGCAGCGCCCTTGCAGACGCCCTACGCCTTGCGATTGGCCAGACGCGGCTTTTTCTTGGGCAGGGTCAGGTGCGAGAACACCGCGTGGAGGTCATCCGATGCGCTGTCTTCATCGAGGTTTAGCTTGCTGTCGATATGATCCATGTGGTGCATCATCAGGCGCACCGCCTTCTCGCTGTCACGCGCGGCGATGGCGTCGATCAGCTCGTTGTGCTCGTCAAAGGAGCAATGCGAGCGGTTACCGCTTTCGTATTGAGCGATGATCAGCGAAGTCTGCGATACCAGGCTGCGCTGGAAACTCACCAAGGGCGCATTCTTCGCCGCCTCGGCCAGCTTCAAATGGAACTCTCCGGAAAGACGAATCCCGGCGCCGCGATCGCCTCGGGCGAAGCAGTCCTGCTCGTCGGTCACCATCTGCCGCAACTCGCCGAGCTGATCGGCGCTGGCATGTTGCACCGCCAGTTCGGTAATGGCGCGCTCGACCAGCCGACGCGCAAAGAAGATCTGCCGTGCTTCTTCGACGCTCGGACTGGCAACCACCGCGCCGCGGTTGGGCCGCAGCAACACCACACCTTCATGGGCGAGCCGTGACAGCGCGCGACGGATGATGGTGCGGCTGACGCCGAAGATCTCGCCCAACGCCTCTTCGCTGAGCTTGGTGCCCGGCGCCAGTCGCTGTTCGAGAATTGCATCGAAGATGTGGGCGTAAACGATGTCGTCCTGGGTCCCGGTGCGGACCTTGCCGTTTCGTGACGGCTTTTTCAGAGGCTGCAACTGTTCGTTCATGGTGACTCGCGTCGGAAATGTCGGCAAACCGAACTTTACTGCCTTTCAGCGGCTGGCAGGCAGTGGCCAACGGCAAAACAATGAAAAAAATCCGGGTTTATTGTGCACAATCAAATTGTGCGGCGTCTCGCCCGCTGGCTTTACGTGCCCAGAGCCATTCGAAACGCTGGCTGAACTGCAAAGCATGAAGTCCCGCTTGGCCGATGGAAAACGCTTAAATCGAGTTGCAATTCTTGTATACAAAAGCATAATCACGTCAAGCCTTCCTGACCTCCCGGTCAAAAAAACCGATCAGAAAGCGCTCAACCATCACCTGCCCCTCGAGAGCGTCGCTCTGGGTGATAGACAACAAGAACGATGAGGAACACCTTGTGGAAACCACCAAGCAGGAACAGCCCACCCTCGGCCTGCAGCCCACGCAACTCGGCCTGCTAGACCGATTCTTCAAACTCAGCGCACATCGCACCAATATAAAGACCGAGCTTTTGGCGGGCCTGACGACTTTCGTCACCATGGCCTACATCATCTTCGTCAACCCCAACATCATGGCCAACGCGGGCGTCGACCATGGCGCCGCGTTCGTCGCCACGTGCATCGGTGCTGCGCTCGGCTGCTTCCTCATGGGCCTGTATGCCAACTGGCCAGTGGGCCTGGCACCGGGCATGGGGCTCAACGCGTTCTTCACCTACACAGTGGTCGGCGAGATGGGTTATAGCTGGCAGATCGCCCTGGGTGCGGTGTTCATCTCTGGCGTGCTGTTCATGATCATGAGCCTGTCTCGGATCCGTGAATGGCTGCTCAACAGCATCCCGATGAGCCTGCGCTTTGCCATGGGCGCCGGGGTCGGTCTGTTCCTCGGGCTTATCGGCCTGAAAACCGCCGGTATCGTTGTCGACAGCCCCGCCACGCTGCTGACCATGGGCTCGTTCGGCGAACCCGCCACGCTGCTGGCCGCGGTCTGCTTCCTGATGATTGCCGTACTCAGCCATCGCAACGTCTTCGGCGCGATCCTGCTGAGCATGCTGGTAGTCACCGGCATTGGCTGGGCCATGGGCCTGGTCGAGTACAACGGCCTGATCTCGATGCCGCCGAGTCTGGCGCCGACCTGGCTGGCGATGGACATCGCCGGTGCGCTGAACCTGGCGATGGTCAGCGTGATTCTGGCGTTCCTCTTCGTGAACATGTTCGATACCGCCGGCACGCTGATGGGCGTCGCGCACCGTGCGAATCTGGTGGACGAGGACGGCAAGATCCAGAACCTCTCCCGCGCGCTGAAAGCCGACAGCACCTCCAGCGTCGTCGGCGCCTTCGTCGGCTGCCCGCCGGTCACCAGCTACGTGGAAAGTGCTTCAGGCGTTGCCGCAGGCGGACGCACCGGACTTACCGCCGTGACCGTCGGGGCGTTGTTCCTGATCGCGATGTTCTTCGCCCCGCTGGCCGGCATGATCCCCGCCTATGCCACAGCGGGTGCGCTGATCTACGTCGCCATGCTGATGATGAGCGGCCTGGCCCACATCGACTGGAAGGATCACACCGACACCATCCCGGCAATCGTGACCGTGGTGATGATGCCGCTGACATTTTCCATCGCCAACGGTATCGCGATGGGCTTTCTGACCTACGCAACGCTCAAGCTGCTGACCGGGCAACGCGACAAGGTCTCGCTTAGCCTTTATGTCCTGTGCATCGTCTTCATCGCCAAGTTCGCCTTCCTCTAAAGCAGGCGAGACACAAAGCCCCATCGTTTCGACGATGGGGCTTTTCTGCGTCATGACCTGACCCAAAGCTGCCGGGCACGCCGCAGCCAGCATATGATCAGGATGGCGCCCATCGGCGGCGCGCCGGGATATTGAATACTTGCCTAAAGGAGCACCGAAATGAGCCTGGAAACCTGGTTGCTGTTCTCGAGCGCAGCGTTGGTGGTCATTCTGATCCCCGGCCCGCTGTCGCTGCTGATGATCAGTAACAGTCTCAACTATGGGCTGCGGCGCTCCTGGCCGGCATTCGTCGGCGGGGTCAGCGCCTCGATCTGTCTGCTCAGCGCATCGGCGCTGGGGCTCGGCGCCCTGCTGCTGGCGTCGGAACAGGTATTCGGCGTTTTGAAGATCATCGGCGCCTTCTACCTGTTCTATCTCGCCTGGCAGAGCTGGCAGGCATCACGCCAACCCTCCAGCGGGCCCAGCGTGACGACTGCCGAGGTCAGCCCGCGCTTTCGCCAATTGTTCTGGCGCGCGTTCGGCCTGGGCGCGAGCAACCCGAAAGACATTCTGTTTTTCGCAGCCTTCCTGCCGCAGTTTCTCAGTGCGGATCGGCCGTTCCTGCCGCAATTGCTGGTGATGATTCTGACCTGGGCGGTGCTGGACCTGTGCTGCAAGCTGGCCTACGGGCTGGGGGCGCATGGGGCGGCGCGCCACCTGCGAACGGGCCGCGGGCAAGTGTGGTTCAACCGCACCAGTACGGCCCTGTTTGGAGGGGCCGGGGCGGTTTCGTTGATGAGTCGGTGAAGGGCCGATTGCGTCGGCTGTAGAGAGCAGAGCGGCGCCCCCTGCCTTTCTTCTTGGCTTCGAGATCGGCGCCGAGCCCCATTATCGAGTGGGCTGAGGCATTGGGTTCGCCCTACTGGGCGAAACCAAAACCTCAGCCCAGCACGACAAAAGGGTTAGATCACAGCATCTAAAAGCCAAACAGCTCCGCGAGCGAAACTCGCCCTCCCCTAGCTAGAGCCTCATCACCAAATCAAAAAAACCCGCCATCAAAGGCGGGTCGGGGGACTCAGGGGAGCCAAGGTTCACGCATGGGAGAGGTCTCTGCCGTGTCGCTGCACACGGCAGGCGCCGTCAGCTACCCCGATAGGTCGAGTAGCTATACGGCGAAATCAACAAGGGCACGTGGTAGTGATCCTGCTCGGCGCTGATGCCGAAGCGCAGCACCACGACGTCCAGGAAAGCCGGTTCGGGCAGCGCGACGCCACGGCCACGGTAGTAGTCGCCGGCCGAGAATTGCAGCTGGTAGACACCGGAGCGGTAGGTGTCGCCCTCAAGCAAAGGTGAATCACAACGGCCATCGGCGTTGGTTTGCCGGGTGGTGATCAGTTCGAGGCGTTCGCCCTCGACCCGGTAGAGTTCGATGCGGATGTCACTGCCCGGGCAACCATGGGCAGCATCCAGTACATGAGTAGTCAAACGTCCCATAGATTCCGACACCGCAGCTTGGCTGCCGATGTCCGCCTCCTCTTGTGATTGGTGTGGACCGGGTTCGAGCATAGCACGCACGAACTATTTTTAAAGACAGTTTAAGGAAAAACTGTACACAATTTTTTAGCACAGCTCTGGCCAGGATTTTGCTCGACAACTCGCGCCGGAGGGATCGACAGGGCTCGAGGCAAAACAAGCGGAGCGCAGCGAAGGCGACCGTTGAGTCGACCGATGAAAGAAATCAGCGAATTGCGATTTACAAAGCGCAAAACGTTTTGTATACAATTGCATCAAGGCGGTCGCACAGCTACCAAGGCCGCGACCCGCGATAGACAAAGGAATAACAACAGTGAGCGCCGACTACTCCCGTGACCTCATCGGCTACGCCGAGAACCCACCCCATCCGCAATGGCCGAGCGATGCCCGTATCGCATTGTCCTTCGTGCTCAACTACGAAGAAGGCGGCGAGCGCTGCGTGCTGCACGGCGATAACGAATCCGAAGCCTTTCTCTCCGAAATGGTTTCAGCCCAGCCGTTGCAGGGCGTGCGCAACATGAGCATGGAGTCGCTCTACGAGTACGGTAGCCGCGCCGGCGTCTGGCGTCTGCTCAAGTTGTTTCGCAAACATGACATACCGCTGACCATCTTCGCGGTGGCCATGGCCGCACAGCGTCATCCGGACGTGATCAAGGCGATGGTGGCCGACGGTCACGAGATCTGCAGCCACGGCTATCGCTGGATCGACTATCAGTACATGGACGAGGAGCAGGAGCGCGAGCACATGCTCGAGGCCATCCGCATCCTCACCGACATCACCGGCGAGCGTCCGCTGGGCTGGTACACCGGCCGCACCGGTCCGAACACCCGCCGGCTGGTCCGCGAGGAAGGTGGCTTCCTCTACGATTCCGACACCTACGACGATGACCTGCCCTATTGGGATCCGGAATCGACCCCGGACAAGCCGCACCTGGTGATCCCCTATACCCTGGACACCAACGACATGCGCTTCACTCAGGTGCAGGGCTTCAACACGGGCGACGACTTCTATACCTACCTCAAGGACGCCTTCGACGTGCTCTATGCCGAAGGCTGCGAGGGCGCGCCAAAAATGCTGTCCATCGGGATGCACTGCCGCCTGCTGGGTCGCCCGGCGCGTCTGGCGGCGCTGCAGCGCTTCATCGAGTACGTCAAGGGTCACGAGCAGGTGTGGTTCGCCCGCCGCGTCGACATCGCCCGCCACTGGCACACGACCCACCCTCTGACCCAGGAACGCAGCTAATGACCCCGTTCAAGACCATCAAGCCGTCCACCCTGGACCGCGACGCCTTCATCGCCACGTTCGCCGATGTCTACGAGCATTCGCCGTGGGTCGCCGATACCGTTTACCAGGCAGGTGTGGACGAGTCGTTGGACTACGTCGAGGTGATGCACGAGCGCATGTCGCAGGCCATGCTCTCGGCTCCGCACGACACCCAACTGGCGCTGATCAACGCTCACCCGGACCTCGCTGGCAAGGCGGCCGTACGCGGCGAGCTGACGGCATCGAGCACCGCCGAACAGGCCGGCGCCGGCATTCACGAATGTACCGCGGAAGAATTCGCCCGCTTCACCGAGCTGAACCAGGCCTACAAGGACAAGTTCGGCTTCATCTTCATCATGGCGGTCAAGGGCAGCAATCGGCACCAGATCCTCGCCGCCTTCGAAGAACGCATGCACAACACGCCCGAGCAGGAGTTCGCACGCGCCCTGGCTGAAATCAACAAGATCGCGTTGTTCCGCCTGCAAACGATGTAGGCAAAACCGCCCGTCAGACGACACCGAGAGAAGAACAACATGAAGCGCTACGCCGCACCGTTCGAGAAATACGTCAACCTGGCCGACGCCCGCCTGGGCACCCGCGCCCTTTCGGTCACCGACGACTGGTTCGCCGACGTCAACCGGCTGTTCCAGCCGACGCCGGCCGTTTGGAAAGAAGGCGTGTTCGATGACAACGGCAAGTGGATGGATGGCTGGGAATCGCGTCGCAAGCGTTTCGAAGGCTACGACCACGCGGTGATTCGCCTCGGCGTGCCGGGAACGATCAAGGGTGTCGACATCGACACCAGCTT
The DNA here is from genome assembly GCF_018138085.1 of Stutzerimonas stutzeri. Classification (NCBI taxonomy): domain Bacteria; kingdom Pseudomonadati; phylum Pseudomonadota; class Gammaproteobacteria; order Pseudomonadales; family Pseudomonadaceae; genus Stutzerimonas; species Stutzerimonas stutzeri. Next base: position 1,182,657 of record NZ_CP073105.1, on the reverse strand, counting down.
CTTCACCGGCAACTTCCCGCCGTCCGCCTCGCTGGAGGCCTGCTTCCTCGCCGAGGGCGATCCGGACGACTCAACGGCCTGGACCGAAGTGCTTCCGGCCGTCGAACTCAAGGGTGACAGCCACCACTATCACGAGATCGCGTTCGACAAGCCGGTCAGCCACCTGCGCTTCAACATCTACCCCGACGGCGGCGTTGCCCGTCTGCGCGTACACGGCATCCCGTACCGCGACTGGAGCACCGTCGGCGATAACGAGCAGCTCGACCTCGCCTCGGCGCTCAATGGTGGCCGCGCGCTGGCGTGCTCCGACGAGCACTTCGGCCGCATGAGCAACATCCTCAACCCGGGCCGCGGCGTGAACATGGGCGACGGCTGGGAAACCGCACGTCGGCGCACGCCGGGCAACGACTGGGTCATCGTCGCGCTGGGCACGCCTGGCGAGATCGAGCGGATCGTCGTCGATACCTTGCACTTCAAGGGCAACTACCCGGACAGCTGCAGCATCCAGGCGGCGTACGTCAAAGGCGGCACCGACAGCCAGATCGAGACCCAAAGCCTGTTCTGGCGCGAGTTGCTGCCGAGCCAGAAGCTGCAGATGCACGCCGAGCACGAGTTCAGCGAACAGATCGCCAAGCTTGGCCCGATCACCCACGTGCGCCTGAACATCTTCCCGGACGGTGGCGTCAGCCGTCTGCGGTTGTTTGGCAAGGCCGTGAAGTAACCGAACCGTCGTGGGAGCGGTCGCGAATGCTTTCGAGGCCCTTCGCGGTCAAGACCGCTCCCACAAAAGAGCGCGCCCCGGCCGTAGGGTAGGGCATCGCTGGAACCGTAAGGTGGTGGTTCGGCAAGGCCGTGAAATGAGGCCAGCCGACCAGATACGCACTGTGGGAGCGGTTGGGGACGCCTGGTCTCGACCGTGAATGCTTTCGAGGCCCTTCGCGGTCAAGACCGCCCCCACAAAAGAGCGCGCCCCGGCCGTAGGGAAGGGCATCGCTGGAACCGTAAGGTGGTTGTTCGGCAAGGCCGTGAAATGAGGCCAGCCGGAGCCGACCAGATACACCCTGTGGGAGCGGTTGGGGACGCCTGGTCTCGACCGCAAACGCTTTCGAGGCCCTTCGTGGTCGAGACCGCTCCCACAAAAGAGCGCGCCCCGGCCGTAGGGTGGGGCATCGCTGGAACCGTAAGGCGGTTGTTCGGCAAGGCCGTGAAATGAGGCCAGCCGGAGCCGACCAGATACACACTGTGGGAGCGGTTGGGGACGCCTGGTCTCGACCGCAAACGCTTTCGAGACCCTTCGCGGTCGAGACCGCTCCCACAAAAGCAAGCTCTTCGGCTCTGCATCGGCATCAGCCGAGGGGGAGCGCAAGGAACGAGGTCAACCGCGGCTCCGCGCCAGTCCCCTCGCCCCTCCGGGGAGAGGGTTAGGGTGAGGGGCAACGGCGCTAAGCGAACAACGAAAACAACTGAACGAGCACAGCATGCGCACACTCAAGATCGAACCGTTGACCAAGGAAGCCTTCGCCCCCTTCGGCGATGTCATCGAAACCGAAGGCAGTGACTATTTCATGATCAACAACGGGTCTACCCGCCGCTACCACAAGCTGGCGACGGTGGAGACCGCGCAGCCGGACGATCAGGCCATCATCAGCATCTTCGCCGCCGACGCGCTGGAAATGCCGCTGGTCATCCGCATGCTCGAACGTCATCCGCAGGGCAGCCAGGCTTTCATTCCGCTGCTCGGCAACCCCTTTCTGGTCGTGGTCGCGCCACTTGGCGATGCACCTGTACCGGAACACGTCCGCGCCTTCCGCAGCAACGGCAGGCAGGGCGTCAATTACCACCGCGGCGTCTGGCACCACCCGGTGCTGACGATCGAAAAGCGGGATGAATTCCTGGTGGTCGATCGCAGCGGTTCTGGCAACAACTGCGACGAGCATTTTTTCACCGAGGATGAGCTGGTACTCCTCGACCCCCACCGGGACTCCGAGTAAGTGTTCGATTGATCACCGAGGGCCATCCCCGGCACGGCTGATGTGCACAGCCAGCGCCGGAAATGCGTGCTTCAGAGCAAGCGGGACACTTGCGACGAGTCGAATAAGAAGAAACAACGGTTGGTACGCCGGCCGTGCAAGAGGTAATTATCGTGGAAGCACATCTGACCGAATGGTTGAACCTGAGTATTCGCTGGATTCATATGATCGTCGGCATCGCCTGGATCGGTGCCTCGTTCTACTTCGTCTGGCTGGAAAACAACCTTAACCGCGCCAACCCCCGCGACGGCCTCTCGGGCGACCTCTGGGCGATCCATGGTGGCGGTATCTACCACCTGGAAAAGTACAAGCTGGCCCCGCCGCAGATGCCGGACAACCTCCACTGGTTCAAGTGGGAGGCCTACACCACCTGGCTGTCGGGCGTGACCCTGCTGATGGTGGTCTACTACCTCAACCCTTCGCTGTACCTGATCGCGCCCGGCAGCGACATGGCCCCGGCCATGGCGATCGCCATCGGTTTCGGCTCGCTGATCGTCGGCTGGTTCGTCTACGACCTGCTCTGCGATTCGCCGTTGGGCAAGCAACCGGCGCTGCTCGGTCTGGTGCTGTTCGTCCTGGTGATCTTCGCCGCCTGGGCCTACTCGCAGGTGTTCAGCGGGCGTGCGGCCTACATCCACACCGGCGCGTTGATCGGCACCATCATGGTCGGCAACGTGTTCCGCATCATCATGCCGGCCCAGCGCGCGCTGGTTGCCGCCATCGAGCAGAACCGCACGCCGGATCCGGTGCTGCCGGCCAAGGGTCTGTTGCGTTCGCGCCACAACAACTACTTCACCCTGCCGGTGCTGTTCATCATGATCAGCAACCACTTCCCGAGCACCTACGGCAGCCAGTACAACTGGGCGATCCTGGCCGGCATCTCGGTACTCGCCGTACTGGTTCGTCACTACTTCAACACCCGTCATGACAGCAACCGCTTCGCCTGGGCCCTGCCAGCCGCTGCGGTCGGCATGATCTGCCTGGCATTCGTCACCGCGCCCAGCCGCCAGGGTGGCGTACCCAACGCCGTGCCTACCAGCCCTCGCGAGCAGAGCATCGAGGCCCAACAGGCCGCCGCCGCGCCCGCCGAGCAAGCCGGTAATAGCCAGTTCGCCGAAGTTCATCGGATCATCAACGAGCGCTGTGCCGTGTGCCACTCCGCTCAACCGAGCAGCCCGATGTTCAGCGCGGCGCCTGCCGGCGTGATGTTCGATACGCCCGAGCAGATCCGCCAGCAGGCCGCGAAGATCCATGCGCAAGCGGTAGCGAGCCAGATCATGCCGCTGGGCAACATGACCCACATGACCCAGGAAGAGCGCGACCTGCTCGGTGCCTGGATCGACAAGGGTGCTCCGATCAACTGATCGCCGTGCCCAGGGCCGCGCTTCCGAGCGCGGCTTTTTTTCATCCCCACTATTCCTGCACTAGCCGAGCGAGCCCCGTACCACCTAAAGATCGACCCCATCGAGCCTGAGCACTCAGCGCCCGAACCCTATTCGGCCCCGCACGTGCAGCGGGGCCCGCGCGCCATCCAATAACAACAGCGTCCGAGGTGTTTTGCATGAACGAAGTGACCGAGCGGGAAACCGCACCAGCTAAGGAACAGCGGCTACCCCTGCTGCAGATGCTGCTGGTGAGCTTCCAGCACGTGCTGCTGATGTACGGCGGAGCGGTCGCCGTGCCGCTGATCGTGGGCCAGGCGGCCGGGCTGTCACGCGAGGAGATTGCCTTCCTGATCAACGCCGACCTGCTGGTGGCGGGCATCGCCACCGTGGTGCAGTCGATGGGTATCGGCCCGGTGGGCATCCGCATGCCGGTCATGATGGGCGCCAGCTTCGCCGCCGTGAGCAGCATGGTGGTGATGGCCGGCATGCCCGGCGTCGGTATGCCCGGCATCTTCGGTGCGACCATCGCCGCTGGCTTCTTCGGCCTGCTGTTCGCGCCCTTCGTCTGCAAGATCGTCCGCCTGTTTCCTCCGCTGGTAACGGGCACCGTGATCACCGCCATCGGTCTTTCGCTGTTCCCGGTCGCAGTGAACTGGGCGGGCGGCGGCAGCGGCGGCCAGTTCGGCGCCCTGCCCTATCTCGGCGTCGCCGCCGCCGTGCTGACGGTAATCCTGCTGATCAACCAGTTCATGCGCGGCTTCTGGGTGAACGTCTCGGTCTTGATCGGCATGGCCCTGGGTTACGTGCTGGCCGGTAGCCTGGGCATGGTCGATCTGTCTGGAATCGACACCGCTCCCGCACTGCAGGTGGTGACGCCGAATCACTTCGGCGCGCCGCAATTCATGCTCGCGCCCATTCTGTCGATGTGCCTGGTGGTGGTGATCATCTTCGTCGAGTCGGCCGGCATGTTCCTGGCGCTGGGCAAGATCACCGGACACGAGGTCGACCCCAAGCAGCTGCGCCGCGGCCTGTTGTGCGATGCCGGCGCGACCTTTTTCGCCGGTTTCATGAATACCTTCACCCATTCCTCGTTCGCCCAGAATATCGGCCTGGTGCAGATGACCGGTGTGCGCAGTCGCTACGTCACAGCGGTCGCCGGCCTGTTGCTGATCAGCCTGAGCCTGCTGCCTAAGGCCGCCTTTCTGGTCGCCTCGATTCCCGCAGCGGTGCTGGGCGGCGCCAGCATCGCCATGTTCGGCATGGTCGCGGCGACCGGCATCAAGCTCCTGCAGGAGGCCGATATCGGCGATCGTCGCAACCAGTTGCTAGTGGCCGTAAGCATCGGCCTGGGGATGGTCCCGGTGGTGCGCCCCGAGTTCTTCGCTCAGCTGCCGCAATGGATGGAGCCGATCACCCACAGCGGTATCGCCCTGGCGACGCTCAGCGCGGTGACGCTGAACCTGTTGTTCAACGTACTCGGCGGCGCCGAACGCCAGGCGCTGACCGGCGCGGCGCAGCACTGAGCCGCTGACACGCGCCGCGCTCCCCGCCCGGCGCCAACCACAGCGAAACCCGCCAAGCGCGGGTTTCGTCGCTTCCAGGCCAGGGAACCTCGACAAGCCGTCCGCCGTGGCTAAAATGCAGGCCCGCCCACCCCCGAGCACCTCGAGATGATTGAAGCCAGCTGGATTGCGTTCGCCTTCGTCCTTGGGCTCGCCGCGCGCTCAGTGGGCCTGCCGCCGCTGATCGGCTATCTGGGTGCGGGCTTTACCCTGGCCGGTTTCGGCGAGCATTTCGGCGTCGGCCCGCGGGACAGCGAGATCCTCGCGCACCTCGCCCATCTCGGCGTGCTGCTGTTGCTGTTCACCGTCGGGCTGAAGCTCAAGCCGAGCAATCTGCTGCGCCGCGAGGTCATCGGTGGTGGCTTGCTGCATTTCGCCGTGTCCAGCCTGCTGGTCCTGCCGGTAATCCAGTTCGTGCTGGACCTGAGTTGGCGCGAGAGTTTGCTGCTGGCGATCGCCCTGTCCTTCTCCAGCACCGTGCTGGCGGCCAAGGTGCTCGAGGGCAAGCGCGAGCTGCGCGCGTTCCACGGGCGGGTCGCCATCGGTGTGCTGATCATTCAAGACCTTATCGCCCTGGTGGTGATGAGCATCGCCAGCGGCAAGGTGCCATCGGCCTGGGCGTTGCTGGTGTTCGGCCTGCCGCTGTTGCGACCGTTGCTGTTCCGCCTGCTCGATCACAGCGGCCACGAGGAGCTGATGGTTCTGCTGGGCCTGACCCTGGCGCTGGTGGTGGGCGGGCTCGGCTTCGAGTATGTCGGGCTGAGTTCGGAACTGGGCGCGCTGGCCTTCGGCGCCATGCTGGCCAAGCATAAGCGCGCGATCGAGCTGTCCAACTCACTGTGGGCGATCAAGGAAATCTTCCTGGTCGGTTTTTTCTTGCAGATCGGCATCGGGGGCCTGCCTGATGCCCATGCGATGCTGTTCGCCGGGGCTATCGCGCTGCTACTGCCACTCAAGGGCGCCCTGTTCTTCTTCCTCTTCCTGCTGTTTCGCCTGCGTGCGCGCAGCGCCTTTCTCAGCGCCGCGAGCCTGACCAACTACAGCGAATTCGGCCTGATCGTCGCCAGCGTGGTGCTCCCCCAGTGGCTGACGCCGCTGGCAATCACCGTGGCCCTGTCGTTCGTCTTTTCGGCGCAGCTCAACCGCATCTCCCACCCCCTCTACGATCGGCTGGCCAAACGGCTGATTCCGCTGGAGCGCAACACCCGCCATCCCGACGAGCAACCCGTGTCGCTGGGCGACGCACAGATCCTGATCATGGGCATGGGGCGCACCGGCCGCGCCGCCTATGACCATCTGAGCAAACAGGGTTGGCGACTGGTCAGCCTCGACTCGGACCCTGTGACGGTGGAAAAAAGCAGCGAGAAGGGCCGCCAGGTACTGTTCGCCGACGCCGAGGACCAGATGTTCTGGGAAAGCCTGGAAATGAACAAGGTCGAGGCGGTGATCCTGGCGATGAACGACGCCGAAGCGAAGGTCATTTCCACCCGCAAGCTGCGCGGTAAAGGCTTCGAGGGATTGATCGTCTCGCACGCCATGTACGAGGACATCGCGCAGCAGATCGAAGAAGCCGGCGCCGATCGCACCTACCTGACCATGAGCGAGGCCGGAGCAGGCCTCGCCGAAAATGTCTCGCGAGAGCTGCTGGCCAACCGCTAGGTCGCGCCACACCTGGTTTGCATGGCGCACGGCGCGGTCGTCGCAATTGTGCACAATCGATAATTTTTTTGTTTCAACTCCTGTCCACAGATTGTTATAGTCGAGCCCAACCTGACCGATCGAACAGCTTTTCGATGATCAGGATGCGAGGTCCGTGCAGCCTCGAAAGCCCATGACCGAACAATAACGAATGGCAGGCTTGAACCATGACCGCAACGGAATCCAGGAGCGGTGACGCTCCCAACCAGGACCTGATCTATCAACTCGAGGATCGTCCAGGCCCTCTCCCCGCCACCTTTGCCGCGATACAGCACGTGCTGGCCAGTTTCGTCGGCGTCATCACCCCAACCCTGATCATCGGCGGCGTGCTTGGCCTGGGCGACTACGTGCCCTATCTGGTCAGCATGGCGCTGTTCGTCTCAGGTATCGGCACCTTTATCCAGGCCAAGCGGGTCGGCCCTATCGGCGCCGGCATGCTCTGCCTGCAGGGCACCAGCTTCGGCTTTCTCAGCGTGATCCTTGCCGCGGGTTTCATCGTCAAGAACCGCGGCGGCAGTCCCGAAGAGATACTCGCCACGCTGTTCGGCGTCAGCTTCTGCGCCGCGTTCGTCGAGATCGCCGTCAGCCGCTGTATCGATAAGTTGCGGCGGATCATCACACCGGTGGTCACCGGCACCATCATCAGCCTGATGGGCCTGTCGCTGATCAAGGTATCCATGACCGATATCGCAGGTGGCTACGGCGTCGAGAATCCCGGCTCACTGCAGAACCTGGCGCTGGCAGGCCTGGTACTCGGCACCATCATCATCCTCAATCGCTTCGGCATTCCCTTGCTGCGCCTGTCAGCCGTCATCGTCGCGCTCGTGGTCGGCTACGTCGCGGCCTGGATGATGGGCATGGTGGATTTCTCCAGCCTCGCCGCGCTGCCGGCAGTCAGCGTGCCGCAACCCTTCAAGTTCGGCTTCGCCTTCGATTGGATGGCGTTCATCCCGGTTGCGGTGATCTTTCTGATCACGCCGCTGGAGACGGCTGGCGACCTGACCGCCAACTCGATGATCTCGCGTCAGCCGGTCAAGGGGCCGCTGTATCTCAAGCGCATCAAGGGCGGCATCCTCGGTGACGGCTGCAGCTCGCTGCTGGCGGCCACCTTCAACAGCCTGCCGATGACCACCTTCAGCCAAAACAACGGTGTCATTCAGCTGACCGGCGTCGCCAGCCGTCATGTTGGGCTGTATATCGCCGGCATTCTGATTCTGCTGGCACTGTTCCCGGTGGTCGGTGGCGTGCTGCAACTGATGCCCAAGCCGGTGCTCGGCGGCGCCACGCTGATCATGTTCGGCACGGTCGCGATTGCCGGAATCAAGATTCTCGCCGAAGCAGGCCTGAACCGCCGCAACATGCTCATCGTCGCGATCTCGCTGGGCCTGGGCCTGGGCGTGGCGGCTGTTCCGGAAGTGCTGACCAACCTGCCCGAGGTGCTGAAGAACATCTTCGGCTCGCCGATCACCATCGGTGCCTTCAGCGCGATCCTGCTCAACTTCTTCCTGCCGCGCGATGCGGATGAACAGGACGACTACGACCCGGACAACCTGATCGAAGACTCGCTCGGCACCAACACGCTGGCCGTCAACATCCCCAACTATGCCGAGCCCGGCGCCAGGGCGACCGCCACCGACCTCAGCCAGCAACTGACCCCAACGGGTTGACCGCTATCGACGCCTGGGCGCGATGCGGCCAGGCGCAACGCCGCTTCATCAAAACAACAAAACCAAAGGGCACCAACATGAACTTCAGACTCGCTCCCCTCTCGCTGGCGCTGGCCGGCAGCCTGCTCGCCGCCCCGGCCTTCGCCGACGGCATGCTGCAATGGCAGAACAACAGCCTGACCTATCTGTACGGCAAGAACTTCAAGGTCGATGCCGGCGAGATCCAACAGACCATCACCTTCGAACATGCCAGCGGCTGGAGCTGGGGCGACATGTTCCTGTTCGTCGACAACAAGTGGTACAACGGCCTGTCCGGCAATGACGGCCATACCTACTACGGGGAATTCAGCCCGCGCCTGTCGTTCGGCAAGCTGACCGGACAGGACCTGAGCTTCGGCCCGATCAAGGACGTGCTGCTGGCCGCTACCTACGAGCGCGGCGAAAGCACCAACGGCGTGCCGAACCAGAACTATCTGCTCGGCCCGGCAGTCGACCTGAACGTCCCCGGCTTCGATCGCATGGCGATCAACGTCTACTACCGCAAGCCCGATGGCACCACCGGCAAGCCCTCAGGCCAGTGGCAGATCACGCCCACCTGGGCGATGACCATTCCGGTGGGCAAGTCCGACATCCTGTTCGACGGCTATATCGACTGGGTGGTCAACGATGCCGGTTCCGAGCGTCGCGGTGACTTCCTTTCGAAGAACCTGCACATCAACCCTCAGATCAAATACGACCTGGGCAAGGCGCTCGACGGCGAGCCGGGCAAACTGTATGTCGGTATCGAGTACGACTACTGGTCGGATAAGTACGGCATCGAGGACGGTGGCTTCGTCAGCCGCAACTTCGTCGGCTCCACGGACCAGAACACCGCGAGCCTGCTGCTCAAGGCGCACTTCTGATCCAGCAGCGATGACCGAGAGGCAGCCCGTCGGGCTGCCTTTTTTTTTCGCCTCGCTCAACGCTGAGTGCAGCCCGACAAACGCGCCGGCAACGGAGGGCAGTATCTCCGTTGTGGAGACGCCCGCCCTGCGCCTCAAGCGCTACACCGACATGAAGTTCCTGCGCGCCGACGCTCGCTGAGCGAGGGCGCGCATCGAGGCTTACAGTTTGAAGCTGCCCATCTTCCGGCTCAGATCATCCGCCAGGCGGCTCAGCGCCTGGCAGTCCTCGAGGCAGCCCTGCACGTCGCTGGCCGTGGCCTGGGCGAGATCGGCGATACCCTGAACGTTGTGGGTGATCTCCTCGGTCACGCTGCTCTGCTCTTCCGTTGCCGCGGCGACCTGGGTGTTCATGTCGCTGATCGCCTCGACCTGCTCGGTAATCGCGCCAAGCGATTGCCCGGTGCGCTGGCTGGCCTCCACGCCGGTCCCGGTCGCCGCCCGCCCCGCATGCATCGAGTTGACCGCATTTTCGGCGCCGCTCTTGAGGCCCTGGATCATTTGCTGAATTTCATCGGTGGACGCCTGGGTCCGGCTCGCCAGCGTCCGGACCTCGTCGGCCACCACGGCGAAGCCACGGCCCATTTCACCGGCCCGTGCGGCCTCGATGGCGGCGTTGAGCGCCAGCAGGTTGGTCTGCTCGGAAATGCTACGAATCACCGCCAGCACCTTATCGATCGACGCCACCTGCTGCGCCAGGTCCGTCACCGATTCGGCCGCATGACCGATATCGCCAGACATCTTCTCGATGTGCGCAATGGAATCACCGACCACCTTGCGCGCTTGCATCGCTTCGCTGCGAGCGCCTTGCGAAGCCTGCGCCGCATTGCTGGCATTACGGGCAATCTCTTGAACGGTCAGGCCCATCTCGTGCACGGCGGTGGCGACCATGTCGGTCATCTCATGCTGGCGTCCGGCACGCGTGGCGGTATTGTCGACCACCTGTGCCACCTGCACCACAGCCGTCCGCAGCTGTTGGCTGGTGTTGAGCACATCGCCGATCAACTCACGCAGGCTGCCGATGAAGCGGTTGAATCCGCGGGCCAGATCGCCCAGTTCATCGGCACGGCTTTCATCCAGACGACGGGTAAGGTCACCGCCGCCCCCACCGATCTCCACAAGGGCGTGGGTGACCTGGCGAATCGGCTTGACCAGCCCTCGTGCCAGCACCACCACCAGGGCCAGGAAGAACAGCGCGATGCAGCCACCGATCAGGCTGATGGTCCATAGCGTATGGCGCGCCTCGGCGAAGATCTCCGCCTCCGGTACCTCGCTGACCAGCACCCAGCCAAGACTTTCCACCGGCTGAGCGATGGCCAGGAACGTCTCGCCGTCACGTTCGAAGCGCACCGCATCGTGACTGCCATTGAGCAGTCGCTGCGCGGCCTCGGTGCCGATCAGCGCGCTGAGTTCGGTGTGGTCGTTGTTCTCGGTACGCGGATGCACTTTTACTCGCCCAGCGGCGTTGATCAGATAGACCTCGCCACGCTCGCCGAAATGGAAGTTGCTGATCAGCTCGGACATGCTTTTCAGGCTGTAGCCCAGCCCGGCGACGCCCAGCGTCTTGCCGCCTGCCTCGATGCGTTGGTTGATGAACAGCGTCGGCAGCCGAGACGCCTTGTCGATATCGATCTCGAAGCGCCGCTCGATGCCACTGCCGACCAGGCTATAGAACCATCCGTCACCCGCAGCCTGGCGGCTGAGCGTGCGCGACAGACCGGCGTCAGAGTAATAGTTGCCGCTGTCCAGTACTGCGATGGACGTGGCCAGGGCATTCTGCTGCGCCTTGACGCCATTGAGATAGCGCCCCATGGCGTCGGCGAGGTCGGCGCTTTCGCCGTTCAGCAGCCAGTCCTGCACCAGGCTGTTGCCGGCAATGCCGGCCGTGGCGGTAATCGGCGCCGCCAAGGTTCGTTCGATATCGTTACGAATCGCGGCGACGTTGGCCGGCAACGCCTGCCCGACCAGGTAGCGCTCCGCCAGCCGGTTGACCGCCGACGAATAGACCAGGATGACGATCAGCATGCTGGTGAGCAGCGCCGCCCCCATGCTGACAATCAGCTGCCACTGAATACTGCGTTGCATGAACGGCATGATATGACCTCGGTTGTTATTGTTCTGCGGTACACAACTATACTTAAGTTTGTATACAGCAAAAGCATTAGCGTCATAATGCTATCGGCCTGAACGTTCGGGTCTTTACGACCGTTCAGCGCCAGCATTCCGAGGTCGGTTGGCTCAGGATCACGAGAAGAATCAGGCGACTACGCCTGGCAGGATTTCCGTGCAACCACGGTGGCGTCGGGCAACCCAACGGGCGGTAGCGACGCGCCCAGCTCAGCCGCCTGAGGCATGCTTGAGTCGTTGGCGCTCGAGAAAGTCGACCTTCCACTGCTCCATCCCGATGTATTCCGAGGACAGGTTGGCCTCCACCTGGTGCTTATCCTTGAGCGCGGCGACTTCGGCCCGCTGTTCGTCGAGAAAACGGTCGAAACGATCAATCAATTCTGGATGCTCACGGCTTGAAAGATTGAACGTACCGCGGGTATGCGGCAGACCGGGATCGAACACCAACACCCCCGGCTTGGCACGCAGGTTGTTCAGGTAATAGGCCGCAACCACGACGTTGTAATAGCCGCCATCGGTGTCCTTGAGCAAGGCCTGTCGGACCATGCGCGGCAAGCCTTTGCTGCTTACCAGTTGCACCTGGTTCGTGCGAACACGGTCTTCATAGCCTCTGGGCGTCCAGCCATCCACGACGGCCAAACGCCTCAGCTCGTCGATGCCCAGCCCGACGCGACGAGGTGGCACCAGCACGCCGTCCACGTAGTTCACCACCGGCTGGCTGTAGTGCAACGGTGGGCCGATCTTAGCCTGCACCGACCAGCTCGGGTTGTCGGGATATTTGGCATCGATCTGGCCAGCGAGCAGCGCCGGGAGCAAGGCATCGGCGGGCATCACGCGGAGCGTCAGATGTATCCCGGCCTGCGCCGCGAAACGGTCGAACAGCTCGCGTGCGAAGCCGCGATAGTTGCCCTGGCTGTCGCCACTGTAATGCGGCAGAAAGTCGGCCTGTTCGACACCTATTACATAGCTCTGCTCGGCTAAAGCGGTCGTCGAGCATGCAAGCGCGAGCGAGGCAATGAAGATTTTCATGGATACGGCTCCTTGTATTCGACCAGCGCGGGTGCCGAAACCCGACTGGCGCACAGGGCCCGGCGCAACGCACAGTAACAAACGGGACTGATACTTTGTATACAAGAATTCCACAAACAGATCACAAATCTCCAACTCGCCGGCTGCCTTGAGGCGCCTCGAAGGCCGATGCTAGGATGCGGCGCAAGCCACCAGGCTGGGTGGTCACGAAATGAACAGGCCCTATGTCCAGTATCCGCGAGCGCAACAAAGAACTGATCCTGCGCGCTGCCAGCGAAGAGTTCGCCGAAAAGGGCTTCGCCGCCAGCAAAACCAGCGATATCGCCAACCGCGCCGGGCTGCCCAAGCCCAACGTCTATTACTATTTCAAGAGTAAGGAAAACCTGTATCGCGAAGTTCTCGACAGCATTGTCGAGCCATTGCTGCGGGCGTCCGCCCCGTTCAACCAACCTGGCGAACCGGCCGATGTGCTGCGCGCTTACATCCGCACCAAAATCCGCATTTCGCGCGAGCACGCCTGTGCATCCAAGGTGTTCGCCAGCGAAATCATGCACGGGGCGCCGCACCTGCCTGCCGAGCGCGCCGCGCAGCTGAATGCTCAAGCCAGTCACAACGTCGCCCGCATACAGGCCTGGATCGATCAGGGACTGATGGCCAGGGTCGACCCCAACCATCTGATGTTCAGCATCTGGGCCGCCACCCAAACCTATGCCGATTTCGACTGGCAGATTTCCACGGTCACGGGAAAGGCCAAGCTCGATGATGCCGACTACGAAGCGGCCGCCGAAACGATCATTCGCATGGTGATAAAGGGGTGCGAGGTGAAGGAGGTCGCCGTCGCGAGCTGATTCGGCAAAAGCGGCCGCTCACCGTGCCGACACGCTGTTTGCCAAGACTGGAGCTGGCGTGACGGTGATCGACGGAAGGATCTGCTGCCCCTGTACAGCTTTTGATAACGTCGCCGCTTATAACCATGCTCGACCTTTGACGCCTCATCTATGACGACCAATACTTGCGCTGGCCCCCGGCTTGGAAAAAGGAAATTCTTTTGACCGCATCGCGCAACAGCCTGTCGAGGAAGCTGCTTCGTGTCGTCCTGCTGTCCGCTCTCGGCGTTGGGCTGGTGCTGAGCTGCGCGCAAATCGTCTTCGATGCCTACAAGACCCGCCAGCTGATCAACGCCGAGGCGCAGCGAATCCTGCGCATGACACGCGACCCCTCCACCCAGGCCATTTATAGCCTCGATCGTGAAATGGGCGCGCAGGTCATGGAGGGCTTGTTCCAGCACGAATCGATTCACGAGGCCTCGATCGGTCATCCGGGCGACGAGCCACTGGCCTTCAAATCCCGTCCTCTGCTGTCGCTGCCATCACGCTGGGTAACCGACCCGATACTCGGCCGAGACCAGGCCTTTTCCATCCCGCTGATTGGGCGCCCGCCTTATAACGAGTATTACGGCGACCTTCGCATCACATTGGATACCGCCCGTTACGGAGAGGATTTCATCAGCAACTCGGCGGTGATTTTCGTCGTTGGCATTCTCCGTGCGCTGGTGCTGGGGCTGTTGCTCTACCTGATCTACGAATGGCTGCTGACGCGGCCGCTGACCAGGCTGATCGAGCACATGTCACGCATCAATCCGGGCCGCCCCGGCGAACATTCCCTGCCCATGCCCAAGGGCCATGAACGAAACGAGCTGGGACTTTGGGTAGAGACTGCCAACGGCCTGCTCGCCGCCATCGAACACAACATGCAGTTGCGCCACGCGGCAGAGAACAGCCTGCAGCGCATGACTCAGTACGACTCGCTGACTGGCCTGCCCAACCGTCAGCAATTGCAGCAGCAACTCGACAACATCCTCGGCGAAGCGGCCCGGATCCAGCGCCGGGTGGCGGTACTCTGCCTCGGCCTGGACGACTTCAAGGGCCTGAACGAGCAATACAGCTACCAGAACGGCGATCGCATGCTGATGGCGCTGGCCGACCGCCTGCGCGCACTGAGTGGGCGTGTCGGGGCGCTGGCCCGTCTTGGCGGCGACCAGTTCGTGCTGGTCCTGTTCGGCTTCGAGCAGCCCTATGAAGCGGCGGAGCTGGCTCAGAAAGTTCTCGACGACCTGGAGCGGCCGGTCGTACTCGATCAGCAACCCATACGTCTGCGCGCCACGATCGGTATCACCCTTTATCCAGAAGACGGCGACAGCACCGAGAAGCTGCTGCAAAAAGCCGAGCAGACCATGACCCTGGCCAAAAGCCGCTCGCGCAACCGTTACCAGTTCTACGTCGCCAGCATCGACAGCGAGATGCGGGCGCGGCGGGATTTGCAGAACGATCTGGCAGAAGCGGTCAAGCGCGGGGAGTTCCACCTGGTCTACCAGCCGCAGATCGATTACCGGCTGAAGCGCATTACCGGTGTGGAAGCACTGCTGCGCTGGACGCACCCGAGCGGCAAGATGGTTCCGCCGGACGTCTTCATCCCCCTGGCCGAGCAGAATGGCAGCATTCTCGGGATTGGCGAGTGGGTGCTGGACGAGGCCTGCCGCCAGCTGAGCGAATGGCATCGCCAAGGCTTCGGTAATCTGCGCATGGCGGTCAATCTGTCCACCGTCCAGCTGCACCACGCCGAGCTGCCGGAGATGATCAGCAATCTGCTGCGCACCCATCAGCTGCCACCCGAGACACTGGAGCTGGAAGTAACCGAAACCGGCCTGATGGAAGACATCGCCGCCGCCACCCACAACCTGCACAGTTTGCGTCGCTCCGGCGCGCTGATCGCGATCGATGATTTCGGAACCGGTTATTCTTCGCTGAGTTACCTGAAGAGTCTGCCGCTGGACAAGATCAAGATCGACAAGAGCTTCGTGCGTGACATGGCCGTGGACGAAGGTGACACCACCATCGTCCGGGCGATCATCCAGCTGGGCAAGAGTCTCGGCATGCTGGTGATCGCCGAAGGCGTGGAAACCGCCGAGCAGGAACGTTACCTCATCGACGAAGGCTGCAATGAAGGCCAGGGCTACTACTACAGCAAACCCCTGCCTGCGGCCGAACTGGTCACGCTGCTGCGCCAATCCCTGCGTATCGAACACAGACTCAACTCGGAGCCCCTGTAACGCCTAGCGCCACCGCGCCGTGCGCCTAGCACCGCGCCCACTCCCCCACCTATGGGCCATGCGCATGAAGCGTTTCGTACTCATCGACACCGCCGAGATTCCCAACACAGACGGCGCCCTCTGCCTCTTCAGTTACGGCGACGACTTCGTCATCAAGATCCGCGGAGGCAACGGCAATCAGCTGATGAACACGCGCATGCACGGCTCGGAAGACGCGCTGGCGGAGATCCCCTGCACCAGGATTGCTCGGCGCCCCCAGGCATGCGTGTTGATCGGTGGGTTGGGCATGGGTTTCACGCTCGCCTCGGCGCTCAGGCACCTGGGCAGCGATGCCGAAGTACAGGTCGCCGAACTGGTGCCCGGAGTGATCGACTGGAACCGCGGGCCGCTGGGCGAAAAGGCCGGCATGCCGCTCGATGACCCACGCACCCGCGTCATCCGCAGTGATGTCGCCGACATCCTCAACGGCGAACGACAAGGCTTCGACGCGATCATGCTCGATGTGGACAACGGTCCCGAAGGGCTGACCAGCAAGCGTAACAGCTGGCTGTACTCGTCACAGGGGCTCGATGCCTGCGCCCGGGCGCTACGCCCCAAAGGGCTCTTGGCCGTGTGGTCGGCCAGCGCCGATCGCGCCTTTTCCCAACGGCTATCGCGATCGGGGTTCCAGGCAGAAGAGGTGCAGGTATTCGCCCATGGCAATCGTGGGACTCGACACACCATCTGGATAGCCGAAAAGCGCAGCTGAAGTCGCCCAACGACAGAAAAAAAGATAGCATTTAGCCATCAATCTTGTACGCCGCCACACCACTGGCTCCGCTACACTCAATTCGGCTCGTGTCGATTGTTGTTCGCAGGTTTCAGTAGTTACGTACGATGAAAGCAGAGAATCGGCCAGCCTTGGCCACGGTGCTTGACCTCATGCTCGATGCTGTCTGCGTCGTCGACGTAAACGGCCGTTTCGTTTATGTCAGCGCCGCATGCGAGCGCATCTTCGGCTATACACCGGATGAGATGATCGGTCGCTCGATGATGGACATGGTCGCGCCCGAAGATCATGAGCGCACGCTCCAGGCGGCCAAGCTGGTGATGTCCGGTCAACCCAGCCTGCACTTCGAGAACCGCTACGTGCGCAAGGATGGCCAGCTGGTGGACATCATGTGGTCGGCCCGTTGGTCCGAGGAAGATCAACTGCGGGTGGGTGTTGCGCGCGACATCACCCAGCGCAAGCACTCCGAATCCCTGCAGGCCGCCGTCTATGCGCTCTCCGAAGCGGCGCACAACACGGCCGATCTCACTGCCCTGTTCGAGCAGATCCACCTGATCATCGGCAAGCTGATACCGGCGGCGAGTTTTTTTGTCGCGCTGAACACCCCAGGTCTCGGACCGCCCAGCTTTCCGTACTGCAAGACCTGCGATCCGGCGCCGTTCCCGCTCGAGTCGGTGGCCGCGCTTTGCGCGGAGGTCACCCGCACCGGGCAGGCACTGCTACTGACGAAGGATCGTGACGAGGTGTGCAGCCACCTCAAGACGATCGCCGATACCGACCGTTACTGCTGGCTGGCCGCCCCCTTGTCCAGTCGACAAGGCAACATTGGCGCACTGCTGCTCAACGATGCGGCGCAAAACGTGGCCTATCGCGAGCAGGATCGAGATCTGCTGCAATTCGTCGCCAATCAGGTGGCGACAGCGATCGAGCGCAAACAACTGCATGCTCGCTTGGAACGAATGGCCCAATACGACGAGCTTACCGGTCTACCCAACCGTGCGTTCCTCTTCGCCACGCTGAAAACCGCACTGGCGCGTGCTCGTCGCAACGGCGAGCGGCTGTCGTTGCTCTACCTGGACCTGAACAAATTCAAGCAGGTCAACGATCACCACGGCCATGGCGTGGGTGACTTGCTGCTGCAAGCCTTCGCCAGTCGGCTAACCCAGCACACGCGCGAAGCCGACACCGTCGCGCGGATGGGCGGCGACGAGTTCGTCGTGTTACTGGAAAACAGCCCCTCGGAAGCCGATACGGCGGTGGTGGTGGCGAACATTCGCGCCGCCATGCAGGCGCCGGTGGAGCTCGCCGGCCTGAGCCTGGCGGTTCAACCGAGCATCGGCATCGCCTACTTTCCCACGCATGGACACGATGAAGCATCGCTACTCAACCATGCCGATGCGTCGATGTATGGGGAGAAATCAAGCCAGGCCGCTGGCGAGCAACCGAGCGCTGCAACGCGAGAGGGCGTGGTCGTCGAACCATCCAGTGACGCGCAGGACGTCTGACCGCAACGCGCTCTCAGTATGAACGAAGCGGCCTGAACGAGGCGGCACATCGCGTATAGGTGCGGCCCCGAATCCAACCATCGAGATGGCGTTCCAACTGCACCAAGCATGACGAGGCGCGACCCGGCGCACGCAATTTCTTTGCACAAAATGCAAATCTTTCGCATTATGACCCGCATCGAGCCGTCGGGCTGCTGCGAGCCGACGTCCGTATCCATCATTTGCAAGCAAAGGAACCCGCCATGCTACGCACTCCCGTCTGGGCCACCGCCAGCCTACTGGCCGTCGCTATTTCACTCGCCGGTTGCGGCGAAGACAAAGCGCCAGCCGAACAGGCCGCCGCTCCGCAAGCCGCTCAAAGCGAGCCGGCTAAGAGCGCGCCCGCGACCGAGACCTTGAACGACGAGGCCGCGCAGGCTGTGGTCAAGCACTATGCGGACATGGCGCACGCCATCTTCAGCGATGCGCACAGCACCGCGGTAGACCTGCAAAAAGCGGTCGACGCGTTGCTCGCCAACCCGACCGACGAGACTCTGCAGGCTGCCAAACAGGCCTGGCTGGCCGCCCGCGTGCCCTATATGCAGAGCGAGGTGTTCCGCTTCGGCAACCCGGTGGTCGACGAATGGGAAGGTCAGCTCAACGCCTGGCCGCTGGACGAGGGCCTGATCGACTATGTCGAAGGCGACTATCAGCATGCGCTGGGTAACCCGGGCGCCACGGCCAACATCATCGCCAACAAGCAATTGCAGATCGGCGAAGACAAGATCGACGTCAGCGAGATCACCGGCGAGAAACTGGCCAGCCTGAACGAGCTGGCCGGCTCCGAAGCCAACGTTGCCACTGGCTATCACGCGATTGAATTCCTGCTCTGGGGCCAGGACCTCAACGGTACCAACGCAGGTGCCGGCAAGCGCCCCGTCAGCGACTACATCGAAGGCGAAGGCTGCACAGGCGGCAACTGCGATCGCCGTCGAGCCTACCTGAAAGCGGCTACCGAGCTGCTGGTCAGCGACCTGGAAGAGATGGTGAACGAATGGAAGGCCGGCGTCGCCGACAACTATCGCGCCAGCCTGGAAAAAGAATCGGCCGAGAACGGCCTGCGCAAGATGTTCTTCGGCATGGGCAGCCTGTCGCTCGGCGAGCTGGCCGGCGAGCGCATGAAAGTGGCGCTGGAAGCCAACTCACCGGAAGACGAGCACGATTGCTTCAGCGACAACACGCATAACTCGCACTTCTACAACGCCAAAGGCATCCGAAATGTCTACCTGGGTGAGTACCGTCGCGTCGACGGCAGCACGCTCAGCGGTCCGAGCCTCGCCTCGTTGGTCGAAGGCACCGACCCGCAACTGAACAGCACCTTGAAAACGGACCTGGAAACGACCGAAGCCAAGCTGCAGGCGCTGGTCACCAGTGCCGAGCAAGGCGAAGCGTTCGACCAGTTGATCGGGCCCGACAATAGCGAGGGGCAGGCAAAGGTACGTGCCGCCATTGGCGCGCTGGTTCAGCAGACCGCATCCATAGAGAAAGCCGCAGCCGCCCTGGGCATCGGCGATCTGAATCCGGACACTGCCGACCATCAGTTCTAATCCTGTAGAGGCAAAACGGGCGGCTCGATGCCGCCCGTTCCCTGCGCTGCGCCCGCTTCGCCTCGGCGAGGTGACGGGCAAATGCAAATTGCTATTATTCAAGCTCCAGTAGCCTGCTAAGATTGCGCCCCTGTCAGGCGCTGGTACCTTCGATGCACCCGTTTTTTCGTGCTGCTACCCCCCTGCTACTGGCCTTCGTCCTGGCCGGCTGCAACGAGCAGACACCGCGTTTCACCCAGGCCGAAGCAGGCGAGGCGCTATCTGCCGGTGATGCCACTGTGACGAGATTCGACCACAACAGCTTCTCGCTGCCTTCTGCCAACCTGACACCTCTGCGGCGCCTGGACTTCAGCGTCGGCAACAGCTTCTTTCGCAATCCCTGGGTAATCGCGCCTTCGTCGACCACTGCGCGCGACGGGCTCGGCCCGCTGATCAATACCAACGCTTGCCAGAACTGCCATATCAAGGATGGCCGTGGTCGTCCGCCCCAGGCTGAGGGCAATGTGGTCTCGATGCTCGTGCGGCTATCGATCCCCGCCGGGCCGGAGCACACCGAGGTGCTCCGGCAGCGTGGCATCGCCCCGGAACCCACCTATGGCGGACAGCTGCAGGACATGGCGATCCCCGGCGTGGCTCCCGAAGGCAAGGTTCGGCTCCAGTACAGCACCCGCACCGAGCGTTTCGCCGATGGCTTCGAAGTCGAACTGCGCGTCCCGCAGCTGGAGATAACCGCGTTGGGTTACGGGCCGATGCATCCACAGACCCAGTTCTCGGTTCGTGTCGCTCCGGCGATGATCGGCCTTGGCTTGCTGGAAGCCATCCCTGAGTCGGCGCTACTGGCCAATGCCGATCCGGACGACCGTGACGGCAACGGTATTTCCGGCCGTCCCAATCGCGTCTTCGATCAACGCACAGGCGAGACGGCGATCGGCCGCTTCGGCTGGAAGGCCGGGCAGCCGAATCTGAACCAGCAGAACGCCGACGCCTTTTTCAATGACATGGGACTGTCCACCAGCCTCTTCACAGGCAGCAGCTGTACGGAAAATCAGCCGCAATGCCGGGCGATGCCCCACGGCGGCGAGCCCGAGGTCAGCGACAATATTCTCCGGCTCGTGCTGTTCTACACACGCAACCTCGGCGTACCGGCACGGCGCAACGTCAACGACCCCAAGGTGCTGGAAGGCAAGACGCTGTTCCATCGCGCCGGCTGCCAGAGTTGCCACATCCCGACGTTCACCACCGGCGAAGCCGCCGAGCCGGAACAGTCCAATCAGATCATTCGCCCCTATACCGATCTGCTGTTGCACGATATGGGCGACGGGCTTGCCGACCACCGGCCCGAGTTCGAGGCCAGCGGCAGCGAGTGGCGCACGCCGCCGCTGTGGGGCATCGGCATGACTGAAACGGTCAGCGGACATACCCATTTCCTGCATGACGGACGCGCCCGCAACCTGCTCGAAGCCGTACTCTGGCATGGCGGTGAAGCCGAACAGGCCAAGCAGTACGTGCTCGGCCTCGATCATGACCAGCGCAACGCCTTGCTGACTTTTCTCGAATCACTCTAGCGTCGGACGGTCCGACCTGCCGAGGAGCAACATGTACCCCAACCGACTCGTCTCCGTTTTCTCCGCCACCGCACTGGGGCTGCTTCTCAGCGCATGCGCACCATCGGATCCCTTTGCCGAAACCAGCAAGACGCTGGTCGACGAAGTGCTGCATCCGACCTACACCCAGTGGGCCGAAACCAACCGCCGCATGGCTGCCAGCAGTATCGCGTTCTGTGCTGGCAATGAAGAGCTGGCTGATGCACGTGAAGCCTTCTTGCAGGCGCAGTTCGCCTGGGCGGGCTTGCAGCCGATGCTGGTCGGCCCGATGGGCGAAGGCAACCGCGCCTGGCAGGTGCAGTTCTGGCCCGACAAGAAGAATCTGGTCGGGCGGCAGGTGACCGCTCTGCTGAAAAACAAGCCCGAGCTGACCCAGACCGACCTGGAAAACGGCAGCGTCGTCCTGCAGGGCCTTTCGGCATACGAATACGTACTGTATGACGAGGCGGTCGACCTCAACGACAGCCAGACCAAGGCACGCTACTGCCGCTTGCTCGAGGCCATCGGCGAACACCAGCAGAAGCTGACCGCCAACATCCTGCAGCAGTGGGAAGGCAAAGACGGGATGGTCACGCAACTGAGCGAATTCCCCAACGAGCGTTACGCCGACTCCAAGGAAGCGATCTCCGACCTGCTAAGGGTGCAGGTCACCGCGCTGGATGGCTTGAAAAAGAAACTGGGCGCACCGCTTGGTCGGCAGAGCAAAGGCATTCCACAGCCGTTCCAGGCCGAAGCCTGGCGCAGCGATGCGACGCTCGGCAGCATCGATGCCGCGCTTGCCGGCGCCCAGCAGCTTTGGCAAGGCACTGATGACAACGGCCTGAAAAAACTCGTCCCGGCGCAACAGGCCGAGCTGATCAAGCGGATCGACGTCGCCTACGCGACCACGCGCAAGCAGATCGCCGACATCATGTTGCCCTTCAGCGAGCTGATTGCCGACGAAGCCGGGCGCGCACGGCTGGATGAGCTGTACCAGCAGATCGACGCCCTGCATCGCCTGCATCAGAGCGACCTGGCCCGCGCGCTAGGCGTGCAGATCGGCTTCAACGCTCACGACGGAGACTGATGATGAAACGCCGTGCCTTTCTGGGTCTGGGCGGCGCCCTGGTGGCAGCCTCCGCCGTTGGCGGCTGGACACTCACCCGGCACACCGAGCAGCCGCTACTGCTCTCGGCGCGTGACGATGCCGGCGGCCGCCACTACGCGGTGGGCTATCGTCTAGATGGCACCCGCGTGTTCGCCACCCCGGTCAATGAGCGCTGCCACGACGTCTACGCCCACCCGCATCTGCCGCTGGCGGTGTTCGTTGGGCGGCGGCCAAGCCGTGAAAGCTATCTGATCGACAGCCGTGACGGCACGCTGCTGCAGGTGCTAGCCTCTCCGCCCGACCGGCATTTCTACGGGCATGGGGTGTTCCATTCCAGTGGCGACTGGTTCTACAGCACCGAGAACGACACCGCCGATGCCGGCCGTGGCGTGCTCGGCATCTACCGCGTCGAAGAGCGACGGCTGGTTCGCACCGGTGAGCATTCGACCCATGGCATTGGCCCGCATCAGCTGCTCTGGATGCCGGATGGCGAGACGCTGGCAATCGCCAACGGCGGCATCCGCACCGAAGCCGACAGCCGCAAGATGATGAACCTCGACGCCATGGAGCCGAGTCTGGTGCTGCTGCACCGCGACGGTACGCTGGTCAGCAAGGAGCAGTTGCCCGAGCAGATGAACAGCGTCCGCCACCTGGCCGTCGCGGCCGACGGCACGGTGGTGTCGGGACAGCAGTACGAGGGCGATCCCATGGATGCGGTCCCGCTGCTGGCAATCAAGCGCCCAGGCCAGGCCTTCCAGGCCTTTCCGCTGGGGGAAGCGCAACGCCAGACGATGAACCAGTACACCGCCAGCCTGGCAATCCACGATGACCTTCGTCTGCTGGCCGTGACGGCACCACGTGGCAATAAGGTGTTCTTCTGGGATCTGGACAGCGCCGCGCTGCGCGAGGAGATCCATCTGCCGGACTGCGCCGGGGTCGCGGCAGTCGCGCAAGGCTTCGTAGTGAGCTCGGGCCAAGGCCGTTGTCGCCTGATCGATTGCAGCGCCGGGCGCTTCGTCAGCACCGCACTGCAACTGCCGGCGGGGTTATGGGACAACCACCTGCGGCTGGTCTGAAAGCGCTCAAGTATTGTGGCGGTTCGCCGAAAAGTTGGCCGACCCGGGCGGTAATTCCAATGACCGCCCGGCGCCCTTGCCCTTGTCGCAAGTGCCCTCCATACGATGCGAGACGCTCACGATGCTCCTGAAAAACTCCCTGCGTGCTCAGCTGCTGGCGCTTATCGGCGGTAGCTTGTTGATGACCCTGGTCATCGCCTTGGCCAGCTTCTCGTTTCTCTCCGACGACATCTCCGCTTTCCAAAAGCTGCTCAAGGGCCCAATCGAGGCCTCGCGCCTTATCAATGAAGCCAATCTCGAGTTCAAGACCCAGGTCCAGGAATGGAAGAACGTGCTGCTGCGCGGCAAGTCGCCGGAAAACCTGAACAAGTACTGGCAGAGCTTCGAAGAGCAGGAACGCAAGGTCCAGACGTTGCTCGAGACGCTCGCCCAAGCGAGCCGCCACGACCAGAGGCTGGCGAGCCAGATTCAGGGCTTGCGCGATGAACATCGAAAGCTGGGTGCAGCCTATCGAAGCGGCCGCGAAGCGTTCCTGTCCGCTGGCGGCGATCCCATTGCCGGCGATGCCGCGGTCAAGGGCATTGACCGGGCCACCAGCGAGCAGCTCAGCGAACTGGTCGTGCAACTGCGTGACGCCGCGCAGCACAGCTCCGAAGAGATCAGCCGTGGCGCTGAGCAGGCGATCATCACGGGTTCGCTGATCATGCTTGCCGCGGGCGCGCTGATCAGCCTGCTCAGCCTGTGGCTGGTCAATCGCAACCTGGTCGCCCCTATCAGCCACTTGATCGAGCACATCGCCAAGCTCAGCCAGGGCAACTTCGGCGAGCGCGTCGATGCATCCCGTAAGGACGAACTGGGGCGTCTGGCCGTCGCGGCCAATGTGCTGCGCGATTTCCTTGCCGAAACCTTCATCCGCCTGCAACGCAGCACCTCGGATCTGGACAGCGCCAGCGGCGAATTGAATGCCATCGCGACCTTGATGGGCCAGGGCACTCGCGAGCAGTTCTCGCGTACCGATCAGGTCGCCACCGCCATGCACGAGATGTCGGCGACCGCGCAGGAAGTCGCCCGCCACGCAGCCGAAGCCGCACGCGCGGCGGATACGGCCGATCATTCGGCGCAACAGGGCGAGAGCATGATGCGTTCCACCATCCAGACGATCACGCTCATGCGCGGCGAGATCGTCAACACGGCCGACGTCATACGGCGCCTGGAGGCGGACAGCGGTCGGATTGGCAAAGTGCTGGAAGTGATACGTGGCATTGCCGACCAGACCAACCTGCTGGCGCTCAATGCGGCCATCGAAGCCGCCCGCGCCGGTGATGCCGGCCGCGGGTTCGCCGTGGTTGCCGATGAGGTGAGGACGCTGGCCAGGCGTACCGCCGACTCGACCGCCGAAATCCATCAGATCATCGACACGGTGCAAACCGGCGCGGTGGATGCGGTGCGTGCGATCGAAAGCGGTCAGAGCCGCAGCGACGAAGGCGTCGAACAGGTGACGGAAGCAGGCGGCATGCTTCGGCGTATCACCGAGGAGGTCGAAGCGATCCGGGATATGAACCGGCAGATCGCTACCGCCGCCGAAGAGCAAACGTCGGTGGCCGAGGATATTTCACGCAACCTGACCGAAATCACCGCCATCGCCACCACCAACCAGGACAACGTCGAGCGCACCGAAAAGGCCAGCCAGAACCTGCACGACCTGTCCGCCCAGCTCAGTGAAGTGACGCACCGCCTCGCCGGCTGACGCAACCAAACACGGGTGCAACGGCCCTTCGGCAGGGGTCGTTGCCCTCCCCGCTCCTCGCCCTGCAGGGCTCTACCTCGCCGACTGCACACCCTGTTACAGCCTGCCGACAACTTCCTTACCTGTCCCTTTACATACGCCTTGTTCGAGGCTACTTTCGCTGTTTGCCGGCTTTGCCGGAACGACCCCGGATCGATGCCCCTGTCAGACCGGCAATCGATCGCTTGTGTGCACCCGAACGGCTGCCTCATTTCATGGCAGTAGTCAGCCGGCTCATCTCTCCAAGGAATATGGAAAATGTTGCGCCGCATGCTGCTCATGCTCGGCGCGGTGATCGTCGTTGTACTGATCCTCGCCGCCCTGAAGTTCAATTCGATCTACTCGCAAATCCAGCAATTCAAGGCACCCAAGCCGCCGATCGATGTCGAGGTCGTCGAGGCCAGCCGCCAGCCCTGGCAGAGCCGGCTCCCGGCGATCGGTACGCTCACGGCGTCCCAGGGCATTGATCTGTCGGTTGAAATTGCCGGCACCATCAGCGCCGTGCAGTTCCGCTCGGGTGAAAAGGTAAGCAAGGGCCAGCCGATCGTGCTGCTCGACAGTGAAATCGAGCAGGCTAGCCTGGCCGCCGCCGAAGCCGACCTGCACCTGGCGAAGGTGGAGTTTCAGCGCGCAGCCAGCCTGGTCGATCGCCAGGCCATCTCACGCAGCGAGTACGATCGGCTCAACGCCGAGTCGCAGAAGGCCGCTGCCACGGTTGCACAGTTGAAGGCCAGCCTGGCGAAGAAGCGCATTCTGGCGCCCTTCTCCGGAACCATCGGTATCCGTCAGGTGGATGTCGGTGATTTTGTCGCCGCCGGCACGCCGATCGCCACGCTGCAGCACCTGTCGACCCTGTTCGTCGACTTCTATCTGGCCGAACAGCAGGTGCCCTTGCTTGCCATCGACCAGCCCGTACGGCTCCAGGTCGCCGCGTTTCCCGGCGAGCATTTCGAGGGCAGGATCGTCGCCCTGAACCCCAAGGTGGAAACCACCACCCGCAACGTGCAGGTCCGCGCAGAGCTGGCCAACCCCGGCGAGCGCCTGCTGCCCGGTATGTTCGCCGACCTGCAGGTGCTGTTGCCCAGTGAAGAGCCCCAGGTCGTCGTGCCGGAGACGGCTATCACCTACACGCTATATGGCAACTCCGTGCTGGTGGTGAAGGAAGGCCAGCCGCCCGAACCCGAAGAAGGCACCGAAGCGCCCGAGCGCAGCGGCCCCTATCTGGTCGTGGAACGTCGCTTCGTCGAGACCGGCGAACGTCGTGACGGTCGCGTGGTGATCCTCAAAGGGCTCGAGGCGGGCGAGCAGGTGGTCATCGCCGGCCAGCTCAAACTCGACACCGGGGCCCACGTTGCGATCGCCGAGAAGCGCACGCTCGAACTCGAGCCAAACAGCGGGTCCGACGCCCGCTGAGGCGTCGACTACAGGGACAGATCGTCATGGCTTTTACCGATCCATTCATTCGCCGCCCGGTGCTGGCCAGCGTGATCAGCCTGCTGATCGTGCTGCTCGGCTTCCAGGCGTTCAACAGCCTGGTGATTCGCCAATATCCGCAAATGGAAAGCGCGTTGATCACGGTGACCACCGCCTATCCGGGGGCCAACGCCGAAACCATCCAGGGCTATATCACTCAACCGTTGCAACAGAGTCTGGCCAGCGCCGAAGGCGTGGACTACATGACCTCGGTGAGCCAGCAGAACCTCTCGGTCATCTCGGTTTACGCACGCATCGGCGCCGATACCGACCGGCTCTACACCGAACTGTTGAGCCAGGCCAACTCGGTGAAGAATCAGCTGCCGCAGAACGCCGAGGATCCGGTGCTGAACAAGCAGGCCGCCGATTCCACCGCGCTCATGTACATCAGCTTCTATAGCGAACAGCTGACCAACCCGCAGATCACCGATTATCTGTCGCGGGTGATCCAGCCGAAGCTGGCCACCCTACCCGGAATGGCCGAGGCTGAAATCCTCGGCAACCAGGTCTTCGCGATGCGCCTCTGGCTGGACCCGGTGAAGCTCGCCGCCTATGGCCTTTCCGCAAGCGATGTGAACGAGGCAGTGCGCAAGTACAACTTCCTCTCTGCCGCTGGCGAGGTTAAGGGGCAATACGTCGTCACCAGTATCAACGCCGACACCGAACTGAAGACGCCCGAAGCGTTCGCCGCCATCCCGCTGAAGACCCGAGGCGACAGCCGCGTGCTGCTCGGCGACGTGGCGCGCGTGGAGATGGGCGCCGAAAGCTACAACGCCATCAGCTCTTTCGATGGCATACCTTCGGTCTACATCGGTGTAAAAGGCACCCCGAGCGCCAACCCGCTGGATGTGATCAGCGAAGTGCGCAAGATCATGCCGCAGATCGAATCGCAGCTACCGCCCAGTCTGAAAGTCACCATCGCCTATGACGCCACGCGCTTCATCCAGGCTTCCATCGATGAGGTGGTGAAGACCCTCGCCGAAGCGGTGGTGATCGTCATCGTGGTGGTATTCCTGTTCCTGGGGTCGCTGCGTTCGGTACTGATCCCGGTGGTCACCATCCCGCTTTCGATGATCGGCGTGATGTTCTTCATGCAGACCATGGGCTACTCGATCAATCTGCTGACGCTGCTGGCCATGGTGTTGGCGATCGGACTGGTGGTGGACGATGCGATCGTGGTGGTGGAAAACATCCACCGTCACATCGAGGAAGGCAAGACGCCGTTCCAGGCAGCTATCGACGGTGCGCGCGAGATCGCCATGCCGGTGGTCACGATGACCATCACCCTGGCGGCGGTCTACGCGCCGATCGGCTTTCTGCAGGGCCTGACCGGTGCGTTGTTTCAGGAATTCGCGCTGACGTTGGCCGGTGCGGTGCTGATATCCGGCATAGTCGCACTGACGCTGTCGCCGATGATGTGCTCGCGCCTGCTACGTCATGAAGAGAATCCGACGGGCCTGGCGCACCGGCTGGATCTGCTCTTCGATCGACTGAAAGTACGCTATCAGCGCGCCCTGCACGGCACGCTGAATACCCGTCCGGTGGTGCTGGTTTTCGCCGTGATCGTGCTGGGACTGATTCCGGTCCTGCTCAAATTCACCGAAAGCGAGCTGGCACCCGAAGAAGACCAGGGCATCATCTTCATGATGGCCAGCTCGCCGCAAACGGCCAACCTCGATTACCTGAACGCCTATACCGACCAGTTCCTGGAGATCTTCAAGTCGTTCCCGGAGTACTACTCCTGGTTCCAGATCAACGGTTTCAACGGCGTACAGAGCGGCATCGGCGGGTTCCTGATGAAGCCGTGGGACGAGCGCGAGCGCACGCAGATGGAAGTGCTCCCGCTGGTGCAGGCGAAGATCGACAAAATCCCCGGTCTGCAGGTGTTCGGCTTCAACCTGCCCTCCCTGCCCGGCACCGGCGAAGGACTGCCGTTCCAGTTCGTGATCAACACCGCGAACGACTACGAGTCGCTGCTGCAGGTCGCCGAGCGCATCAAGCAAAAGGCCGAGGCGTCCGGCAAGTTCGCCTTCCTGGATATCGATCTGGCCTTCGACAAACCGGAGATCGTCGTCGACATCGACCGTGAAAAAGCGGCGCAAATGGGCGTCTCGATGGAAGATCTCGGCGTGACCCTGGCGACGTTGCTCGGCGAAAGCGAAATCAACCGGTTCACCATCGAAGGTCGCAGCTACAAGGTGATCGCCCAGGTCGAACAGGCCTACCGGGACAACCCGGGCTGGCTGAGCAATTACTACGTGAAGAACGACCGGGACGAGATGCTGCCGCTGTCCACCCTGATCGAGGTCCATGACCGCGCACGGCCGACCCAGCTCAGCCAGTTTCAGCAGCTCAACGCGGCGACCATTCAGGGCTTCCCGATCGTCAGCATGGGCGAAGCCATCGATACGCTGCGCAGCATCGCTCAGGAGGAGGCGCCACAGGGCTTCACGTTCGACTACGCTGGTGCGTCGCGTCAGTACATCCAGGAAGGTACCGCCCTCTACACGACCTTCGCGCTTGCGCTGGCTGTTATCTTCCTGGTGCTGGCAGCGCAGTTCGAGAGTTTCCGCGATCCGTTGGTGATCCTGGTCACCGTACCGCTGTCCATCTGCGGGGCGCTGGTTCCGCTGTTCCTCGGCCTGTCGAGCATGAACATCTACACCCAGGTCGGGCTGGTGACGTTGATTGGGTTGATCAGCAAACACGGCATCATGATCGTCGAGTTCGCCAACCAACTGCGCCAGGAGCGCGGGTTGAGCCGCCGCGAGGCGGTGGAGGAAGCCGCGGCGATTCGACTGCGACCGGTGCTGATGACCACGGCGGCGACCGTGTTCGGCATGGTGCCGCTAATCCTGGCCAGTGGTGCGGGAGCGGTGAGCCGCTTCGATATCGGGATGGTGATCGCCACGGGCATGACGGTCGGCACGGTGTTCACCTTGTTCGTCCTGCCGGCCGTCTACACCCTGCTGGCGAGCCCGGATCGCGCACCAGCTTCCGAAGCCGTCGCGTAAGCCTGCTCACGCCAGCCGCATCCGCCCGCGCCGGGCGGATGCGTGCAGACCTGGTTAACCCCGGCCTACCAGGCTCTGCGACAGCCCATACATGAACAACAGCAGGTCCTGGTCAGGGCGCGCTTGAGGCCCCGTCACCTGAGCCAGGCGCGGCAATGGGCAGTGTTCGCTGACGTCGCTACGCGCGACCAGCTTGGCGTCGGGTTCACTCCACGCGGCGGCACAGAGCGAGGCCACGCCTAGTGAGGCGGCCAAGAACAAACCTCGGGCGATTTCAAGCTTCATCACGCAAGCTCTTGTTATAAGTGGAGTTGAGAAGCTCACGATAGTCGACAAATTCAAACCGTGCCGAACAACTTGACCGATGGTCATTTTTTGATCGGCACAAGTCAAGTAGCCATAGGGCCAACACGCGTGCATCGTTGGGCACTCGGCCAGATAGACGCTGATTGCCAGCCAAAAAAAAAGCCCCGCACGAGGCGGGGCTTCTTTCAGCTGGAAGGCTGGTCGGCTTACATCATGCCGCCCATACCACCCATGCCGCCCATGTCCGGCATAGCCGGGGCCGGCTTGTCTTCGACCACTTCGGCGATCATGGCTTCGGTGGTGATCATCAGACCGCCAATGGACGCCGCGGCCTGCAGAGCAGAACGGGTGACCTTGGCCGGGTCGAGGATGCCCATCTCGATCATGTCGCCGTACTCGTCGGAGGCAGCGTTGAAGCCGTAGTTGCCCGAGCCCTGCTTGACCTTGTCAACCACGACGCTCGGCTCGCCACCGGCGTTGGCGACGATCTGACGCAGCGGCGCTTCAACAGCGCGACGCAGCAGCGTGATGCCGACGTTCTGGTCTTCGTTCTCGCCCTTGAGCTCGGAGATGGCCTGCAGCGCACGCACCAGGGCAACGCCACCGCCAGGCACCACGCCTTCTTCGACGGCTGCACGAGTTGCGTGCAGGGCGTCTTCGACACGGGCCTTCTTCTCTTTCATCTCGACTTCAGTACCGGCACCGACCTTGATCACGGCAACACCGCCAGCCAGCTTGGCCAGACGCTCTTGCAGCTTCTCTTTGTCGTAGTCGGAGGTGGTGTCTTCGACCTGCTTGCGGATCTGTGCAACGCGGGCTTCGATGTCCGCCTGCTGACCAGCACCGTCGATGATGGTGGTGTTTTCCTTGTTCAGCACGACGCGCTTGGCGTTACCCAGATGCTCCAGGGTAGCGGTTTCCAGGCTCAGGCCGACTTCTTCGGAAATCACGGTACCGCCGGTCAGGATGGCGATGTCCTGCAGCATGGCCTTGCGACGATCGCCGAAGCCAGGCGCCTTGACGGCCGCGACCTTGACGATACCGCGCATGTTGTTGACGACCAGGGTAGCCAGGGCTTCGCCTTCGACGTCTTCAGCGACGATCAGCAGCGGACGACCGGCTTTGGCCACGCCTTCCAGCACCGGCAGCAGTTCGCGGATGTTGGAGATCTTCTTGTCGACCAGCAGCAGCATCGGGCTGTCCAGCTCGGCGACCATGGTGTCCGGCTTGTTGATGAAGTACGGCGACAGGTAGCCGCGGTCGAACTGCATGCCTTCTACGACGGACAGTTCGTTTTCCAGGCCCGAGCCTTCTTCAACGGTGATGACGCCTTCTTTACCGACCTTTTCCATGGCTTCTGCGATGATCGCGCCGATGGAGCTGTCGGAGTTGGCGGAGATGGTGCCGACCTGTGCGATGGCCTTGAAGTCGGTGCACGGCTTGGCCAGGCTCTTCAGTTCGGCAACAACGGCGATGGTCGCCTTGTCGATGCCGCGCTTCAGATCCATCGGGTTCATGCCGGCAGCGACGGCTTTCAGGCCTTCGTTGACGATGGCCTGGGCCAGAACGGTGGCGGTGGTGGTGCCGTCACCGGCCTCGTCGTTGGCCTTGGACGCAACGTCCTTGACCAGCTGCGCGCCCATGTTCTCGAAGCGGTCCTTCAGCTCGATTTCCTTGGCAACGGAAACGCCGTCCTTGGTGATGGTCGGAGCGCCGAAGCTCTTTTCCAGGACCACGTTACGGCCTTTCGGGCCGAGGGTCGCTTTTACCGCGTCAGCCAGGACGTTGACGCCGGTGAGCATCTTCTTGCGAGCGGAGTCGCCGAACTTAACTTCTTTAGCAGCCATGTTGATTCTTCCTCAAATTCTGTTGATGGAACGCATTCGCTAGGCAGCGAGCGCTGATCAGGCTTCGACGACGGCGAGGATTTCGTTCTCGCTCATCACCAGCAGGTCTTCACCGTCAACCTTGACGGTGTTGCTGCCGGAGTAAGGGCCGAATACGACCTTGTCACCGACCTTGACGGCCAGGGCGCGGACTTCGCCGTTGTCCAGAACGCGGCCAGTGCCAACAGCGACGACTTCGCCACGGTTCGGCTTTTCGGCAGCGGAGCCCGGCAGGACGATACCGCCTGCGGTTTTGGTTTCTTCTTCGCTGCGACGAATCACGACGCGGTCATGCAGAGGACGAAGCTTCATTGTCGATCTCTCCTAGTACAGTGGTTTCCATGCCGATGCATTCTCACCGGCGGGTTGGGCAAATCCGGCTATGCCGGTTGCGGCCCGCAACGCGAGCCGCAGAAGACGGACTGTCGAATCACGACAGCGACCTTGCGGTGACCGCTACATGCGGGCGGCAAAAATGATTTCAAGGGCACCGCGTCGATTTTTTTGCACGAGAAAATGAAAAAGGCATGCCTGCGCATGCCTTTTCGTGAGGGAAAGCTCTCACTTGTCGCGGCGTTCCCACTCGCCCTCGATCACGTTCGGTCGTTGTGATCCGGCGTGGCGCTCCTGCTGTTGACGCAGGTCGTCGGCAAAAGCCCGACGGCGTTGGGCCTGGGCTTCGACACGGCGGCCGAGGAAGTTGAGGAACAGCCGGCGAGTCGGCGGGAACAGCACCAGCAACGCCACGATATCGCTGAGAAAACCCGGCAGGAACAGCAGGCCACCGGCGATGGCCATCATCAGGCCCTGGAGCATTTCACGCTCCGGCAACTCGCCCCGGGCCAGGCGCTCACGTGCGCGCCAAGCGGTGGCGAAGCCTGCCAGACGCAACAAGAGGATGCCAGCCATGCCGCTGATGATCAGCAGGAGGATGGTCGGCAATACCCCGATCGAGCTGCCGACCTTGATCAGCAATGCCAGCTCGGCCAGCGGAAACAGGAGGAACAGCAGTAAGAAAATTCGCATCGATAGTCCTTGGCGGAAGAACGGCTTCCGATCTCGTGTAGATGACGTCAGCCTGAGCCGAATTCAACCCATCGGGGCAACAGGCTGTAACCGGATTATTCACCCCTGCGCTTACGTCAGCCTGAATCAGCGCCGCGCCATCGCCACCAGCGCCTGCCGCACTGCGCCCGGGTTGGCGCAGACCGCTGGAAACGCCAGCCAGTAGATGGCCTGGCCTATGCGCAAGTGGAAACCCTCGCTGTCGATCCCGACCAGGCTGGCCTCAGGTTCGGAAGGCAGCCCTGCACTGTCGACGTAATGGGCAATCGCCGCGGCGTGATCGCTGTTCATGTGGTCGAGCATCGCGCTTTCGCCGCCCTCGGCTGCGGCGAATGGATTGGCCAGCGCGACGTCTTCCAGCCAGTGGATCGCGCCGAAGCCTCCGATATAGCGCCAACGCACCGGCTGCAATATCCAGAAGTCGAAATCGTGTACCCGATGGTAATCACGGGACTCCGGGAAATAGCGGTAGTACCGCGCTGCCGCCGCCTCGACCTGGCCGGGCTCGGCGAGCATTCGCGCCTCCGCCAGCATGGTCAGCCGCCCCTTGGCCTGGACGTCTTCGGCGCCGCGCTCGGCAACCAGCAGCGAGCATCGCGGATCGGCCTGGAGATTTTTCGTGTGCTGAGCGATTCGGCTGATGAGAATCAGCGGCCAGCCCTCCTCGCTCAGGCAATAAGGCACCGTCGAGCCGAAAGGAAATCCGGGCATGCTCTTCGAGTGAGTCGAGAGTACGGCGCGGTATTCCTTGAGTAGGAGTTGTCGGGCATGCTTGGCGGCTTCAGCGCTCACGGCGGCTCCTTGAGGGCTCGTTCGGTTCGACGGGAGCACAGCATAACGGTTTCATCGGCAGGCGTCGTTTCGGCATCCGCGCGCAATTAGAGGAGATGGGCATGCAGCTAAAAGACAAGGTCATCATCATCACCGGTGGTGGTCAGGGCCTCGGCCGGGCAATGGGCGAATACCTCGCCGGCAAAGGCGCCCGCCTGGCCCTGGTCGATCTCAACCAGGATCGCCTGAACGAGGCGGTAGCCGCCTGCGAAAACGCCGGAGGCGAAGCCCGCGCCTATCTGTGCAACGTCGCCAACGAAGAGCAGGTCAGCCACATGGTCGCCCAGGTGAGCGAGGATTTCGGGGCGTTGGATGGCCTGGTCAACAACGCCGGTATCCTGCGCGACGGCCTGACCATCAAGGTCAAGGATGGCGAGCTGTCGAAGATGAGCCTGGCCCAGTGGCAGGCGGTGATCGACGTCAACCTGACCGGCGTATTCCTCTGCACTCGTGAAGTCGCGGCGAAAATGATCGAGCTCAAGCGCCAGGGCGCAATCGTCAATATCTCTTCGATCTCGCGTGCCGGCAACATGGGCCAGGCGAACTATTCGGCCGCCAAGGCCGGTGTCGCGGCGGATACGGTGGTCTGGGCCAAGGAGCTTGCACGCTATGGCATCCGCGTCGCGGGCGTCGCCCCCGGATTCATCGAAACCGAGATGGTCGCCAGCATGAAACCCGAGGCGCTGGAAAAGATGACCGCCGGCATTCCGCTCAAGCGTCTGGGCAAACCGATGGAGATCGCTCATTCGGTGGCCTACATCTTCGAAAACGACTATTTCACCGGGCGCGTACTCGAGCTGGACGGCGGCCTACGGTTGTAACCCCTTGATCGAACCCTTGAAACGAAACCGGGCGCCTGAGCGCCCGGTCTGCAACAGCCGCTGATTACCAGCCGATGCCGAAGCCGATGCTGTAGCGCGTTTCATCGAGCTCGCTTTCCGCGCCACTGACGATGTCCTTCTCGGCTTTCATGTTCAGCGACGCCCAGTCGGTGACCTTGTAGCGCAGGCCCACCTCGGCATCCAGCTCGTAGTCGGCGACGTTTTCCAGCGGCTTGCCGATCTCGCCGTTGCTGAACAGCTCGAATGTCTTGCCCACCAGGTAACGGTTGTACCGCCACTTCATCGCGAGCGAATAGAAGTCTTCCTTGTCCCCGTTGGCAAACTCGTAGTCGCTGCGGTTGAGCAGCGAGGCCAACGAGAAGGCGCCCAGTTCGTTGTCCCAGAACTGGTAGCCCGGACCGGTACCCAGAGTACGCTGGCGGCGAACATCCTCGACCTTGTCGCGCTTGTATTCCAGCCGCCCCTGCCAGAACCAGTGCTCGTCGAGGAATCGGTCGAGGGCGTATTCGGCATCCCAGTTGTCCGTCGCGGTCACGCCGTCACGGTATTCGCGGTTGTAGTTCGCCGTTGCGTTGTGGCGCCAAAGACCATGACGAGCCGAGGTGTCGAAGGAAACGTCGTAGTCATCGGTGTCGGTTTCAGCGCGCTTGTAGTCCACCGCAACGTCCACATTGCCCTTCCAGGTCAGGTCCTGGATCAAAGGTTTGGGATGGATGATTTGCGTGATGCTGGCGAGCTCGACCGTGCGCGGCGCACCGCCATTGCTCAGGATGACCTTGCCATCGTCGGCGGCCTGCAGCGACTTGGCCACGTCCCCGGTCATGTCGTCCTGCCTGATCAACAGTTGCTGATCGCTTTCCAGCGTCGCGACCTGCTTCCACTTGACCGGAATCGAGCCGCCGTATTCGGTTTCGATGAGCAGCTTGCCGCCGTCGAGGACGCTGATCTTGCCGGTCAGGCGGTCGCCATTCTTCAGCCAGACGGTATCGGCGAGTGCCGGAAGCGTGACGATGGAGAGAGACATGCAAAGCAGGGTTCTGGAAAACATAGGGGCTGAAATTCTGCGCAGGAGCGGTTAAAAAGGCTGGCATTATCCCTATGCGATTGGTTACAGCAAGCACTGACCGCCGAATGGGAGGCGAGTTCAGCGCCGCTCCCGCTGAGCCGGACTGCACACAGGAAGCCCCCGCATGACCGAACACCCGCCTCTGCTACCGCCCGGTGCCGATGCCGAATCCCGACGCTCGGCGGTCTATCTGGTGATGGCGCAGATCCCGGAGGGCAAAGTCGTCAGTTACGGCGAAGTGGCCGCCATGGCCGGGCTCGGTCGTGCGGCACGCTGGGTCGGCCGGCTGATGTCACAGCTGCCGGAGGGTACCAGCCTGCCCTGGCACAGGGTGATTGGCGCCGGCGGGCGGCTCAGCCTGCCGGCCGGCACGGCTGCCGGACATGAGCAACGCATGCGCCTTCGCGCCGAGGGAATCACCATCATCAATGACCGGGTCGACATACGTCGGTACGGCTGGCATTCGGCGGAGCACAGCGGGTAGAGTGCGCCCTTCATGTCCTGGCTCTGATCTGCTTTATGTCCCGTGAAACCTGGCGTGCCGCACTCGCCGCCTATGCCAGCCCCGCCTCGCTGACACTGCTGGTGCTCGGCTTTGCCGCGGGTCTGCCAGCAATCCTGGTCTTTTCCACGCTTTCAGTGTGGCTACGTGAAGCCGGGGTATCGCGCGAAACCATCGGTTTCGCCAGTTGGATCAGTCTGGCCTATGCCTTCAAGTGGGTCTGGTCGCCGATGCTCGACCAATGGCGGCTGCCCTGGATCGGCGGCCTGGGCAGACGGCGTTCCTGGCTCGTGCTGTCGCAGGGGGTCATCGCCCTCGGGCTGATCGGCATGGCGCTGTGCAATCCGCAGAACAACCTGACCCTGCTGATCGCGCTGGCGGTCGCCGTGGCGTTCGCCTCGGCCACACAGGACATCGCCATTGACGCCTACCGCCTGGAAATCGCCGAGGACAAGTTGCAGGCGACATTGGCCGCGAGTTACATGACCGGCTATCGCATCGCCATGCTGCTGGCTAGCGCCGGCGCGCTGTTCCTCGCCGAATGGCTGGGCTCGACCAACCTGGATTACAGCCAGACCGCCTGGGCCACCACTTATGTCGCCTTCGCGCTGTTGATCCTGCCTGGGTTGATCACCAGCTTGGTGATCCCCGAGCCAGAGGGCGCCGCGCCGCTACCCAACGAGCCATCGCAATACAGTTTCAATCACCAACTGGCGGGTGTCGGCTTGCTACTGGTGCTGCTCATCTCCGTGCCGGCGATGATCAACGCGCTGATCGCCCAAGCCTGGCCGCGCGCAACCCTGTACGGCCTGTTCATCCTTGGCTCGCTGTCGCCCTGGGGTCGCTCGCTGCTAATCCCGGTTCGACAGATGCTGCATCAGGCAGGGCAACGACAGCGTCCGGCGCGGTTCGACTTCGTCCATCAGGCCGTCTCGGTGATCGTCCTGATCATCCTGATGGTATCGACCACCGGCATGTTCCAGTCGTACTGGGGCGGTTACTGGCCGCGCGGCACCATGTACCTGCTGATCTGCTGGGGATGCCTGTCCGCTCCCGGACGGATTCTGATGGGCCCGGTGCTGACGCCCATTACCGACTTCATCATGCGCTATCGCTGGCAGGCGTTGCTCCTGCTGGGGCTGATCGCCACGTACCGGATGTCCGACACCGTGATGGGTGTCATGGCCAACGTGTTCTATATCGACCAGGGTTTCAGCAAGGACCAGATCGCCAGCGTCAGCAAGCTGTTCGGGCTGATCATGACCCTGCTCGGCGCGGCGTTCGGCGGCCTGCTGATCGTGCGCTTCAACATACTGCCGATCCTCTTCGTTGGCGGCGCCGCCTCCGCTGCGACCAATCTGATGTTCATGCTGCTGGTCGAGATGGGCGCCAACCTGAACATGCTGATCATCACCATCTCCTGCGACAACTTCAGCGGGGGGCTGGCCTCGACCGCCTTCGTCGCCTACCTGTCGAGCCTCACCAACCTGAAATTCTCGGCTACCCAGTACGCCTTGCTGAGCTCGCTGATGTTGCTGTTGCCGCGCCTGCTGGGAGGCTATTCCGGCGTCATGGTCGAGCACCTCGGCTACAGCGACTTCTTCCTGGTCACCGCGCTGCTCGGCGTGCCAACCCTGGTGCTGATCCTCTGGCAGTGGTCACGCAGCCGTCGGCAACCGGACACCCCCGACCCGCTGGCGACGACCGAACACAGCTGAACGAAAAAAGCCGGCGATCGCCGGCTTTTTCGTGATCAGAGCATTCAGCTCTGGACCAGATGCACCACGCGTTGCGGAAACGGAATACCGATGCCCGCCTCGTCGAAGCGCTCCTTCACCCGCTCGGTGAAGCTGAAGGTCACCGGCCAGAAGTCGCCGGTTGCCACCCAGACCCGCAACGACAGATTGACCGAGCTGTCGCCCAGCCCGGTCACGAAGACCACCGGCTCGGGATCGCGCAGAACGCGCTCGTCCTGTGCGATATCCAGCAGGATCTGGCGTGCCAGCTTGATGTCCGCGCTGTAATCGATGCCGATGTTGATGTCGGCACGGCGGCGTGGCTCGCGGGAGTAGTTGGTGATGTGGCCGTTGGACAGACTGCCGTTGGGCACCACGATCGTCTTGTTGTCCGCCGACTTGAGCACGGTATGAAAGATCTGGATCGAGTGCACCGTACCGGCTACGCCCTGGGCCTCGATCCATTCACCGACGCGGATCGGACGGAACAGCAGAATCAGCACCCCACCGGCAAAATTGCCCAGGCTGCCCTGCAGCGCCAGGCCGATGGCCAAGCCCGCAGCACCGATCACGGCGATGAACGATGTCGTTTCCACACCAATCATCGAGGCCACGCTGACCAGCAACAGCACCTTCAAGACGATGCTCGACAAGCTCTCGATGAAGCCGTGCAGAGAGGGGTCCACCTGGCGACGCTGCAGCAGACTGCCCACCTTGCTGACCAGGGTGTTGATCAGCCACCAGCCGATCAGGAACGTGGCCAACGCCAGCAGTAATTGGGCTCCGTATTGCAGAACGACCGGCAGCCACGCTTCGGATAGACCGACCAGGTAATCGACGCTGAAATCCATTGGTAAATGTCTCCTTGAAAACATCGAGCGGCCAACAGGGGCCGCTCGGTAAAAACGGGACGGCACGCATGCGTGCCGGTGTAATCAGTCGCGGAAGTTGTTGAACTGCAACGGCATGCCGAAATCCTTGGCCCGCAGCAGCGCGATGGCTTCCTGCAGATCGTCGCGCTTCTTGCCGGTGACCCTGACCTGCTCACCCTGGATGGCGGCTTGCACCTTGAGCTTGGCGTCCTTGATGTGCGCGACTATTTTCTTGGCCAGTTCCTTGTCGATGCCTTCACGCAGCACCACGTCCTGCTTGACCGATTTGCCGGACGGGTAAGGATCCTTGAACTCCAGGCACTGGATATCGATCTTGCGCTTGACCAGGCTCAACTTGAGGATTTCCAGCATCTGCTCCAATTGGAAATCGGCGTCGGCGGTCAGATGCACCGTGAGCTCCTTGAGCTCGAAAGTACCTTTACCACGCAGGTCGTAACGTCGGTCCAGTTCCTTGACGGCATTGTCGACGGCGTTGGTGACTTCGTGCTTGTCCAGTTCGGACACCACGTCGAACGAGGGCATCGGCTTGCTCCTATAAAAACGGCGCCATGGTGTGACCCAGCGCGCTTAGCTTGACGGTTCAAATGGGCCATCATTATAACTGTTCAGGCCAAGAGCGCCCGGTCAGCCGGCGTTACGGCAATTTCCTTCCTCTGAGCCCGTCAATGCCCAACCCTCAACTCAGCATCCTGGTGGTCGACGACGCCAAGTTTTCCAGCGTCATGATCGGCCGCGCCCTGTCCAAGGCCGGGTACGAAGACATCCGCTTCGCCAACAGCGCCAGCGCCGCATTGGAGATGCTCGAACAGCGTCCGGCGAACGTCCTGCTCGCCGACTGGCTGATGCCGGAGATGGACGGCCTGGAGCTGACCGGACAGGTTCGCCAGCAGGATGAAATGTCCGATCACTACACCTACATCATTCTGCTGACCGGACGCGACGGTCAGGACGTGCTCAACAAGGCCTTCGATCAAGGCGTGGACGACTTTATCGGCAAGTCGGCGATGAACGATCAGCTGGTGCCGCGCGTGTATGCCGCCGACCGGCTCTGCGGCTCTTTGCAGCGGCTCATACGGGAGAACCGTCTGCTGACCGAGAACATCACCAGCCTGGAAGAACGCAACCTGATCGACCCGGTCACCGGCCTCGGCAACGCGCGCTACCTGCATCAGCGGCTCGGCGACAGCCTGCGTCAGATCGAGAGCCGCGGCGGCGCGCTGTGCTATCTGCTGATCGGCCTGCCGGAGCTGGCGGTTCAACGGGAGCGCTACGGCCGGCAGTTTCATGAAGAGTTGCTGCGCGCTGTGGCAAGGCGCCTGCAGCAGCTGGTACGCCCGCTCGATGTACTGACCCGTCTGGATGATGGACGCTTCGGCCTGCTGACCCTGGTCGAGGATCTGCGCGGCTGCTCGCCGAGCAGCTTCAAACGGCTGCACGACGGACTCAATCTCAAGGCGTTCAGGACCAGCGAAGGGTTCATCACGGTCAAGGCGGGTATCGGCCTGATCAGTGTCGATACCGCGACGTTGCCGGTCGAGCCGCGACGAATCGTCGAACGTGCCGAATCCTTGCTGGCCGACGCCTATACCACCGGACGCATCGTGCCCCTGCGTTACAAAGAACCCGCCTGATGGGCCGCACCTGGCACATTCTGGGCGCGGGTAGCCTTGGCGGGCTGTGGGCCGCGCGGCTTTATCGTGCAGGCATACCGGTGAGGATCATTCTGCGCAATCAGCAGCGACTCGACGATTATATGGACGCCGGTGGCCTGACGCTGGTCGAGAACGGGGCAACCAGCCTTCTTCCAGCGCCTGCCGAGCTTCCCGATGCGGCCACGCCAATCGCGCGGCTGCTGGTCGCCTGCAAAGCCTACGACGTCGAAGCCGCCATCGCCGATGTGGCGCCGCGGCTGATCGAAGGCGCGGAAATCCTCCTGCTGCAGAATGGCCTGGGCAGCCAACAGGCCGTCGCGGCCCGCTGGCCGGAGAGCCGCTGCATCTTCGTCTCCAGCACCGAAGGTGCCTATCGCCAACCCGGCTTTCGGGTCGTCCATGCCGGGCAAGGCCTGAACTGGTTGGGCACGCCGGGCCACGGCAGCCCGCCGCCATGGCTCGCCGACCTCGACGCTGCCGGCATTCCCTATGCCTGGAGCGACGCCATCATGGGCAAGCTGTGGCGTAAATTGGCGATCAATTGCGCCATCAATCCGCTGAGCGTGCTGCATGACTGCCGCAACGGCGCGCTGCTGGCTCACCGCGCCGAATTGCACCAGATCTGCGACGAACTGGGCGCACTGCTCCAATCCTGCGATCAGGGTGCCGCCGCCGAGGGGCTGGAAAACGAAGTGCTTCGAGTGATCGAGGCAACCGCCGACAACTACTCGTCGATGCATCAGGACGTCAGCGGTGGACGCCGGACCGAAGTCGGCTTTCTGCTCGGACAAGCGTGCCGCACCGCACGATCGCATGGCCTTGAAGTACCGAGACTGTGGGCGTTGCTGGAACAGCTGCAGACGCTCCTGCGCCAGCGCGGATTGCCCGAGGACTGAGGCGCCGCTACCCTGCTGAAACAACCCTTCGCCTGTAGCTGCCATGACCCTGCGCCAGCGCCTCGAAAACCTTCCGGTCGGCCGCAAGTTGCTGATCGCACTATTGGTACTGCTTGCAGCGGTGCTGCTGGTGTCCAACCTCGCGTTCATCAGTGCGGCCTATTGGATCTCGCGTCAGAGCGTCGCGCCCCAGGCCATGCATACACTCGGCGCGCTGCTGGCGACGCCTGAACTGAGCAACCGCGCGCTGGCATCCGAAACCGCGGCGAACGAGCTGCTGCAGAAGCTGAACGACTACGCCCCGCTACGTGCCGCAGTCATCTACGACAGCGACGGGCGGCGGCTAGCGCAACTGTACCGCGGCGCTCCACTGGATCTGCCGCAGCGGGTCAGCGACCTGCCACTTTGGCAAAAGACCGAAATGCGCGCCAATCTGCTGGTCGAGCTGCCGCAAACCGCCGGCCCGCCCGGCCATCTACTGATCATTGCCAGTAGCGAGCTGCCCGGTGCCTTCTATACCGGCACCTTGACCGCCAGCCTCGCCATCCTCCTGGTGAGCCTGTTGTTGTGGGTGCTGGTCGCCAGGCAGATACGCCGGCTGATCACGCACCCCATCCGCGACCTCGAAGCGCTGTCGCGTCAGGTCACTCGTGAAGAAGACTATTCGTTGCGCGCGACGTCGAGGAGCCAGGACGAAATCGGACGCCTGGCCGATGCCTTCAACACCATGCTGTCACGCATGGAGGCCCGCGAGCAGCAGCTCAAACGCGCGCGCGACGACGCCCAGGACGCGTTCGACCATGCCCAGGGCCTGGCTGAGGAAACCCGGCACTCCAACCGTAAGCTCGAGCTGGAGGTTCAGGTTCGCAGCAAGATCGAAAAAAAGCTCACCGGTTTTCAGAACTACCTGAACAGCATTATCGACTCGATGCCGTCGGTGCTCATCGCCCTGGACGAGCAGCTATACGTGACCCAGTGGAACCAGCAGGCCAGCGCCCTCTCCGGCACTTCCATCGACGATGCGCTGAACCAGCCGGTGTTCATCGCCTTCGAGCCGCTCAAGCCGTTCCTGACGCAGATTCGTCGCGCGTCCGAGCGCCATCAGGTCGAAAAGGTCGAACGGGTCACCTGGATCGTCAACGACGAGCCCCGGCACTATGCGCTGACGCTCTATCCGCTGATGGGTAGCGGCGGCCGCGGCGTGGTGATTCGCATCGACGACATTACCGAACGCATCAACATGGAGGAGATCATGGTGCAGTCGGAAAAGATGTTGTCGGTCGGCAGCCTCGCCGCCGGCATGGCTCACGAAATCAACAATCCGCTGGGTGCCATTCTGCATAACGCGCAGAATATCCGCCGTCGCCTGTCGCCGGACCTGGAACGAAACCGCGAGGCCGCCGATGAAACCGGCGTACTGCTGGAGGCGGTGAATCGCTATCTCCAGCGACGGGAGATCCCGCAACTGCTCGACGGCATCCAGCAGGCTGGCTCGCGCGCCGCGAAGATCGTCAGCCACATGTTGAGTTTCAGCCGCCTGAGCAACCGGCAACTGGCCGACTGCCAGCTGACCGTACTGATCGATCAGGCGCTCGAAATCGCGGGGAGCGACTTCGCCTTGATGGAGGGTTTCGACTTCCGTTCCATCGAGATCGTCCGCGACTTCGATCCTCAAGTGGACCGCGTGCCCTGCATCGGCAACGAACTCGAGCAGGTCCTGCTCAACCTGCTGAAGAACGCCGCGCAAGCCATCCACCATAAACCGGAACGGGGTCGCGGCCAGATCATCTTGCGCACCCGACTGAACCCGCCATGGGCCGAGATCCAGGTGGAAGACAATGGCAGCGGAATTCCGGAACATGTCCGCAAGCGCATCTTCGAGCCTTTCTTCACCACCAAGGAGGTGGGTCAGGGAACCGGCCTGGGGCTTTCCGTTTCGTATTTCATCATCACCAACAACCACAAGGGCCAGATGGAGGTGCACAGCCGGCCGGACCAGGGAACGACCTTCACCCTGCGCCTGCCGCTGACATCGGCCACCGACGCCAACTGAAGCAGAATCAGGGAATCACAGATGGGCAATCGACTATCGAAGATCTACACCCGTACCGGCGACGCTGGGCAGACCGGACTGGCCGACGGCCGCCGGGTCCCGAAAGATCATCCGCGCATCGAGGCCATGGGGGAGATCGACACGCTCAACAGCCAGTTGGGGTTGCTGCTGGCCGAACTCGCCGAAGCACAGGCGCGCTGGCCGCAACTGGCCGAACTCATCGAGGTACTGAGCCCCTGCCAGCACCGTCTTTTCGATCTGGGCGGAGAGCTGGCGATGCCGGATTATCAGGCCTTGGCCGATAGCGAAGTGGCTCGTCTGGAGGCGGCGATCGATCACTGGAACCAGGAGCTCGGCCCGCTCGAAGACTTCATCATGCCCGGCGGCACACGGCTTATCGCCCTCGCCCATCTGTGCCGCAGCATGGCCCGCACTGCCGAGAGGCGCTGTCAGCAACTCAATGCCAGCGAACCACTGCGCCCGGTCGGGCTGGCCTACCTCAATCGGCTATCGGACCTGTTTTTCGTCGTTGCTCGTCTGATCGCGCGCCGTCAGGGCTGCGCCGAGATCCTCTGGCATGCGGCCAATGCGCCCGATGCCAATGCCTGAACATCGCGCCGACCGGCGCGAAAGCATCCGTAACGGGCTGCACGCCGCCTGGGATACGTTCATCGTCCTGCTGGTGTGCGTCAACCTGGCACTGATCCTGTTCGACAGCCTGTTCATCGTGCAGCCCATCAACCAGGCCATCGCCGGCTGGCTGCCGGGGCTGCACCAGCGCTACGAGACACTGATTCATCGCAATTTCCAGCTGATCGACCTGGGTTTCGTCGCGATATTCGTTTTCGACGTCCTGCTCGGCTGGACCGTTGCGTTGTTCGAGCGGCGCTACGCGCGCTGGTTCTATTACCCCTTCGCTCACTGGTACGACGTACTCGGCTGTATCCCGTTGAGCGGTTTTCGCTGGCTGCGCGTATTGCGGAT
Source organism: Stutzerimonas stutzeri (assembly GCF_018138085.1). Lineage (NCBI taxonomy): Bacteria > Pseudomonadati > Pseudomonadota > Gammaproteobacteria > Pseudomonadales > Pseudomonadaceae > Stutzerimonas > Stutzerimonas stutzeri. The sequence continues at coordinate 1,138,497 of NZ_CP073105.1, read as the reverse complement.
CGGCAGCTTGCTGGTTCGGCTGCAACGGCTGGGGCTGATCGACGTTCGCCAATGGGCGGTCTTCGGCGTGCTTCATCGCTACTACTCGCTCCTGCTCGAAGAGTTGTCCGATCGCGTCATGGTTCGGCTGTTCAGCCGCATGCAGCAGGAGATTGGGGCCAGCGATGACCTGTCGCGAAGGCTGCTCGAAGAAGTGGTGAGGCCACGCAAGGAGCGGCTGCTCAACGACCTGTCTCGCCGCCTGCAGGGCATGCTGGAAAGCGGCTACCGGGACAACCGTGGCGCCATCGAGGGCTATGTCGGCGGTTTGATTCACCAGGCGCTGGCCAACAACCCCGAAGTCAATCGCCTGCGCCGCCTGCCGCTGGGTGATCGGGTCGCCGGCACCCTGGACGAGGCACTCACGGACATTGCGTCACGCCTGCTACAGGGCGCGATCGATGGGCTGCAGGGGGCTCAGTTCCAGCGGCTGGCCCGCAGCCTGGCGGACGAATGCTTCGAAGCCTGGGTGTACCAGGACGAAGACACCGACCTGGCCCTGGAGGAAGTGCTGGTCGATATCATCGAAGTGCTCAAGCAACAGGTGCTCGACCGCCGCTGGAGCCGCTTTGTCGGGCCGATCGAGCCCCCAGAACCGCCCGGCTGAGGCCATGGCGACAATCACGAGGCTATGGGGACCCTGCCGCGGCCGCACCGTGCTGCTGATCGATACGCGCGCCGACCACCATCTCGGTCGCCCAGTTGACCAGAATATCCGTATAGGCCTTCTGGCAGGGCTCGTGGGTCAGGGCATGATCGGCGCCGAGGATGATGCGATGGGTCAGCGAATGCGTCTGATGGAAGGCGGCCCGATAGCTCATGATCGTGCTGTGCGGGACCAGATGATCGTGCTCCGACTCGACGATCAACACATCCCCGCGAAACGCCGCACAGGCGGCCAGCGCGCGGTTCTCTTCAGGCACCACCCGACGCCCTCGCAGCTGATTGAGCGTGTCACGATCCAGCTGCCGCTTGGGCACCGCCCAGTCCTCGTCGCCGTACAGCGCGGGCACCCGTAGCGCCAGCCATTTGACCGGCCGCAGCGTCGTGAGCAACGCCGCCAGATAGCCACCGTAGCTGGTGCCGACCACCGCGATCGCCGAGGGATCGATGTTCTGGTGTTGCACCAGCAGGTCATAGGCGGCCAGCAGGTCTCTCAGGTTTTGCTCCCGCGTGACCGTCTGCTGTTGCGCCAGCGTCAGGGCATGACCGCGCAAGTCGAACGACAGGCAGATGCAGCCTAGCCCGGCGATCCCGCGGGCACGTGCCAGGTCACGCTCCTGACTGCCGCCCCAGCCATGCACGAAGAGTACGCCAGGCAGCTTGGTCGGCGGTGACAGGAAGGTGCCGGCAATATGTTCGTCATCCACCAAGATATCGACGCTTTCACTGTGGGTTGCCATGGTCCTCCACCAATGCGTATTTGGTTATGAATCCGACGTCGGCGTCTTCGCCGCGAAACAGCACCGTCGCGCCTTCGGGCACCTGCGCTTCGCCATAGAGCTCGACTGAAGACGCGCGAATGACCGATCCGGTCGTACCGCGCACGAACGCCTCCAGCGCCGCCACCTCGGCACTGCTGGCGCCGCCGATTCGCCAGGATTGCTCCAGCACTCCGGAGCAGGCGCGCCCTTTGTCATCGATGCCTTGCGCAATGTCGTAATTGCGCCGAGACGCGAAGAAATGGCGAAAGCATGCCGACGCCGCATCGTCATAGAGTTGCGCCTGGGAAATGGCCAGGCGCGTCCTTTCGGGCAGGTCCAGGTCCAGCAGCGCGTCGAAGTCGCCTTCGACGAGCAGCAGATCCGAGCCGCCATAAACGATTTCGCCGCTATTGTCCTGGGTCAACCGCTGGGTGCCGTGATAGCTCAACGTTCTTCCTGCAACCCGGATCTGCCCCACACTGAATGTCGTGACGTGCTCCAGGTTCGCTTCGAGTACAAGACCGTATTCCGCCAGCTCGGCTTCATCCACCTTTCCCAGCGCATGGTCGAGCTCCTGGATCGTCCCGACCCGTTCCTGCCCACGACCGCCTGTGGCGCGCACCGGCTTGACCCGCAGCGCGCCTTCGTTCAGCAGGCGCCGCCCGGCCTCGCGTGCATCCGCCAAGGAGAAAACGCTGTAGCCGGGCAAGACGCCGCCGGTGACGCGCCGGCCAAAGTCGCGCGACCAACCGATGGGCGAGTCCGCATCCGGACGCACCAGTGGATGGGTGATCGCCTTGGTTTCGATGAACGCGTGGGGCACTACACCGCCAAACAGATCCCGCTCGCTTTCCACGCCGAGCCGACGCGCCACGTCCGTCCCGACCAGAGTTCCTGAAGGGACGAAGTACAGCTGCCGCGGGTAGCTGCTGCTGCGGTCATACTCACCGAGGAAAGCCAGCCCTTGCAGCGCAGCCAGACGCTTGGCGAGTTGCTCATGCACCGCCCTTTCGTGTTGCGGCTCATTGGATCGGTTGCCGAGGGTTACAACGGCCCCTCGAGCCTCTTGCGGCGTATCCGCACTGTTCATAGGTGGATTCGCTCCATGGACTACTGGTACATGCACGACGAAACGGTCGATGCCGCTTCCTTCGCTCGTTTCCACCCGACCAAAGCGGATCCGGTGTATCGGATAGACCCCCGATTTACGCTATCTATCCTTCCGCAGCCCGGCTCGTCGCTGCTCGGCATCGAGCCACCAGAACGAAAAAGGGGAGCCGACCTGCGTCGACTCCCCCTTTTTCGTTTACCCGCGGCTCAGTCGGCGACCGAACTGCGGATCAGGTGATCGAAGGCGCTCAGCGAAGCCTTGGCGCCCTCGCCGACCGCAATGACGATCTGCTTGTACGGCACGGTGGTCACGTCGCCCGCGGCGAAAACGCCCGGCAGCGAAGTCTCGCCGCGTGCATCGACGATGATCTCGCCGCGCGAGGTCAGCTCTACCGTGCCCTTCAGCCAGTCGGAGTTGGGCAGCAGGCCGATCTGCACGAAGATGCCCTCGAGCTCCAGCTGGCGGAACTCGCTGGAGTTGCGGTCCTTGTAGGTCAGGCCGGTGACCTTCTGCCCGTCGCCGTGGACTTCGCTGGTCAGCGCGCTGGTGATCACGGTGACGTTGGGCAGGCTGTTGAGCTTCTTCTGCAACACGGCGTCGGCGCGCAGCTGGCTGTCGAATTCCAGCAGCGTGACCTGTGCGACGATACCGGCCAGGTCGATGGCCGCTTCGACGCCCGAGTTGCCACCACCGATCACCGCGACGCGCTTGCCCTTGAACAGCGGGCCGTCACAGTGCGGGCAGTAGGCGACGCCACGGCCGCGGTATTCCTGCTCGCCGGGCACGTTCATTTCGCGCCAGCGCGCGCCGGTGGCCAGGATCAGCGTCTTGGCCTTCAGCGAGGCGCCGTTCTCCAGCTTGATTTCGTGCAGTCCGCCGGCCTTCTCGGCGGGAATCAGCTGGGCGGCGCGCTGCAGGTTCATGATGTCGACGTCGTATTCGCGCACGTGGTTTTCCAGCGCACGAGCCAGTTTCGGGCCTTCGGTCTCGTTGACCGAGATGAAGTTCTCGATGGCCATGGTGTCCAGCACCTGGCCACCGAAGCGCTCGGCCGCGACACCGGTACGGATGCCCTTGCGCGCGGCATAGATGGCCGCCGCGGCACCGGCTGGACCACCGCCAACGACGAGCACGTCGAAGGCGTCCTTGGCGCTGAGCTTCTCGGCATCGCGCGCCGAGGCGCCGGTGTCGAGCTTGGCGAGGATTTCTTCCTCGCCCATGCGACCCTGGCCGAACAGCTCACCGTTGAGATAGATACTCGGCACCGACATGACCTGGCGCACCGTGACTTCTTCCTGGAACAGCGCACCGTCGATGGCGACGTGATGGATGTTCGGGTTGAGCACGGCCATCAGGTTCAGCGCCTGGACCACGTCCGGGCAGTTCTGGCAGGACAGCGAGAAGTAGGTTTCGAAGCGGTACTCGCCGTCGAGGTTCCTGATCTGCTCGATGATCTCCGGCGCGGTCTTCGACGGATGGCCGCCGACCTGCAGCAGGGCCAGCACCAGAGAGGTGAACTCATGCCCCATGGGGATGCCGGCGAAGCGCAGGCTGATATTGCCGCCGATGCGGTTGAGCGCGAACGACGGACGACGAACATCGTCGCCATCGGTGCGCAGCGTGATCTTGTCGCTCAGGCTGGTGATCTCTTCCAGCAGCTCGAGCATTTCCTGGGATTTCTCGCCGTCACCGAGGGACGCGACGATCTCGAACGGCTGGGTGACCTTTTCCAGGTAGGTTTTCAGTTGCGCTTTGAGATTGGTGTCCAACATGAACAGCGACTCCCGACTTGCAAAATTCGTTTAATAAAACGCCCGGACGTTTCGCGTCCAGGCGTTTGGTGTCTCGGAGCGATACGCTGCCGAGAACGGTACCGAGGCGCTGCGGCTAAGCGCAGCGCTTGCCGACCGTTTAGATCTTGCCGACCAGGTCCAGCGAAGGAGCCAGGGTCTTCTCGCCTTCTTTCCACTTGGCCGGGCAAACTTCGCCCGGATGCGCGGCGGTGTACTGGGCAGCTTTCAGCTTGCGCAGGGTTTCGCCGACGTCACGCGCGATTTCGTTGGAGTGGATTTCCAGGGTCTTGATCTGGCCTTCCGGGTTGATGATGAAGGTGCCACGCAGTGCCAGGCCTTCTTCGGCGATGTGCACGCCAAAGGCGTTGGTCAGCTGGTGGGTCGGATCACCGATCAGCGGGAACTGAGCCTTGCCAACGGCTGGCGAGGTTTCGTGCCAGACCTTGTGCGAGAAATGAGTGTCGGTGGTTACGATATACACCTCGGCACCCGCCTTCTGGAACTCGGCGTAGTTGTTGGCCGCGTCTTCGATCTCGGTCGGGCAGTTGAAGGTGAAGGCCGCCGGCATGAAGATCAGTACCGACCACTTGCCCTTCAGGGATTCTTCGGTGACTTCGATGAACTTGCCGTTGTGAAATGCGTTGACCTTGAACGGCTGGACTTGGGTGTTGATCAGAGACATCTGCTAACTCCTTCAGGGGGTTCAGAAATTTACGAGGCCTACGATAACGCAGCTGGCCGCATACGGTTAATTGATTAAGGGAATAGGCATTATTACTTTTCCCTATCGAAACTCAAGTAACGCGCGACCCTGTGCCATCGACCGGCAATCGTCAAGCAGGTTCAGCGGGCCATAGCGCCCTTATCGCCGCCACGCCCTGCGCACCCGCTTGGCGCGCTGTTGATAGATGCGCTGGCGTCATGCCACCGAGCACGAACGCCGGGTGGTTGAAGCCTTGCAGCAGTTCCGCTACCCGCAGCCACCCCAGCGGAGCGGCCTCGGGGTGCGTCGGGGTCGGCAGGACCGGCGACAACGTGACGAAATCTACTCCCAACGCCGTTGCCATGGCCAGCTCTTCGGCATCGTGGCAGGACGCTGCCAACCATTGCCCGACCGCTACCGGTCGGCACTGCCCGGCATGTCGCCGCAACTGTTCGGACGTCAGCTGCCAGCCAGCGGCCGGAAAATCGGCCGCCCAATCCAGTGGCCCCTTGAGCATGAGCTGCGCACGCCCCGCGCACGCCGCCAGGGCGTCGGCCGCCAGCAACCGGTAATCGGCCTGCGACAGCGACGGTGCGCGTAGCTGTACGAGACGGATGCCGGCGTCCAGCGCATGCGCCAAGCCGTCCAGCAGTTGCCGCGGGGAAGCGTCGTCGGGTGTGATCAGATAGCGATCCGGCAGGCGCGCGGCGGCGACGATCGGACGGTTCGCCGCTGGAAAGGTGTAGTCCGGCAACCGTTCGGATGCGACCCATGCCAGCGGCTGGCCTTCGGCACCGTGAGGCTCGCCGGAGAATGCCGTCACTTCCCAGACGTCAAGCAGGACATGCTTGTCCGGGTAGTCGTGGCGCACCTGGATCAACGGCCGCGCGGCCGTCACGCCGATCCCCAGCTCTTCCAGCAATTCCCGCGCGAGCGCGACCTCTACGGGCTCGCCCGCTTCGACCTTGCCGCCCGGAAATTCCCATAACCCGCCCTGGTGCTTGTCGAGCGGACGCTTGGCGATCAGCACCAGACCGTCAGTGGAGCGGATAACGGCAGCAGCGACGTGGATGCGAGTCAACGATAGGTCCTAAGCTGAAAGCGAGTTTCCTGGTGGTTCCGGTCGGCGACACCTCGTGATTCAGGTGCCGGCCCCACCCGACTGTCAGGTTCGATATTCGGCATTGATCCGCACGTACTCGTGGGACAGGTCAGTGGTCCAGATCGTCTCACTGCAATCCCCGCGCCCCAGTTCGATGCGGATGCCGATCTCTTCCCTGGCCATCACCGCGGCGCCCTGCTCTTCTGTGTAGCTGGGTGAGCGACCACCCTGGCTGGCGATGCACACCTCGCCCAGATAGACATCGATCAGGCCGACATCGAGCTCGGGCACACCCGCGCGCCCTACCGCCGCCAGGATGCGTCCCCAGTTCGGATCGGACGCGAACAACGCGGTCTTGATCAGCGGGGAGTGCGCAACGGCATAGGCGACATCGAGGCATTCCTGATGATTCTTGCCACCGTTGACCATGACCGTGACGAACTTGGTCGCCCCTTCGCCGTCGCGAACGATGGACTGAGCCACCTCCATGCTGACTTCGAACACAGCCTTCTTGAGCTTTTCGAACAGCTCACCACTGGCTTCGGTGATTTCCGCGAGCGCAGCCTTGCCGGTAGCGACCAACATGCAGCAATCGTTCGTCGAGGTGTCGCCATCGATGGTGATGCGGTTGAACGACTTGTTCGCCGCATCGCGCAACAGATCCTGCAGGACGGGCTGGGCCACCTTGGCATCCGTAGCGATATAGCCAAGCATAGTGGCCATGTTCGGGCGAATCATGCCGGCGCCTTTGGAAATACCGGTCACGGTGACCGTGACGCCATCATGCTGGAACTGACGGCTCGCGCCCTTGGGCAGGGTATCGGTGGTCATGATGCCGGTTGCCGCTTCGGCCCAGTGATTCTCGTCCAGGTCCGCGATGGCGGCCGGCAACGCGGCCTCGATCTTGTCGACCGGCAGCAGCTCACCGATTACGCCGGTGGAGAACGGCAGAACGGCGTGTTCGTCACAGCCGACCAGTTTCGCGAGGCTGGCGCAGCTGCGCGTTGCCGCCTGCATCCCCGGTTCACCGGTGCCGGCGTTGGCGTTGCCTGTGTTGGTCAGCAGATAGCGCACCGCGCCCTGAGCCCGCTGCTTGGCCAGAATCACCGGTGCAGCGCAAAACGCATTCAGGGTAAACACGCCGGCAACGGTCGATCCTTCGGCACAGCGCATCACCACGACATCCTTGCGCCCCGGTCGCTTGATGCCGGCCGACGCGATGCCGAGCTCGAAACCGGGAACAGGATGCAGAGTAGGTAAGGGACCAAGACCGACAGCCATTGATGCACTCCTTAGGGGACGATTGGATGGCCTTCGGCCACCGGAAAACGGGGAGAAAAACGCCGCGAGCGGCTAAGCCGGTCGCGGCGTGGGTCGTATCGGGAGGCTCTGGTTATTGAACCTGCCCGTGACAGTGTTTGTATTTCTTGCCGGAGCCACAAGGACAGGGTTCGTTACGCCCGATCTTCTGCTCAGCGCGGGCGGGCGCAGCCGCCGTGGCTATGCCGCCCTCGGCCTCCGGCTCGACCTCGTCCTGCTCCAGCGCCGACACCTCAGCATGCTGGAACTGCATGCGCTGCGCCAGTTCCTCGGCTTCACGGCGCAGGCGCTGCTCCTCTTCGGCAGGATCCTCGCGGCGTACCTGCACATGGGATAGCACGCGGATGCTGTCGCGCTTGATGGATTCGAGCAGGTCCTGGAACAGGGCGAACGATTCGCGCTTGTACTCCTGCTTCGGGTTCTTCTGCGCGTAGCCACGCAGGTGGATACCGTGACGCAGGTGATCCATGGTCGACAGATGATCCTTCCATAGGTCGTCGAGCACACGCAGCACGATCTGCTTCTCGAAGGTCCTCAGCGCCTCGGCACCTGCCAGGTCCTCTTTCTCGTGATACGCGGCGACCAGTGCCTCGAGGATGCGCTCGCGCAGGGTTTCCTCATACAGTTTCTCGTCTTCGTCGAGCCACTGCTGGACCGGCAGACGCGTACCGAAATCGCTGTAAAGCACCGCTTCCAGGCCGGCGATATCCCACTGCTCCGGCAGCGATTGGGGCGGAATGTGCTGGCTGATGGCGTGATCGAGGGCCTCTCGGCGGAACTCGGCGATGGTCTCGCCAATCTCGCTGGCGGCCAGCAGGCTGTTGCGCATGTGGTAGATCACCTTGCGCTGCTCGTTGGCGACGTCGTCGTATTCGAGCAACTGCTTACGCATGTCGAAGTTGCGACCCTCGACCTTTCGCTGAGCCTTCTCGATGGCGTTGGTGACCATGCGGTGCTCGATGGCCTCGCCGGACTCCATGCCCAGCGCCTTCATGAAATTCTTCACCCGATCGGAAGCGAAGATGCGCATCAGGCTGTCTTCGAGCGACAGGTAGAAGCGGCTCGAGCCGGCGTCACCCTGACGTCCGGCACGGCCACGCAGCTGGTTGTCGATACGACGTGATTCGTGGCGTTCGGACGCGATCACATGCAGACCACCGGCCTCGAGCACGGCCTGGTGCCGCTTCTGCCATTCGGCCTTGATCTGCGCCACTTGCTCGTCGGTCGGGTTCTCCAGCGACGCGACCTCCACTTCCCAGTTGCCGCCGAGAAGAATATCGGTACCGCGACCGGCCATGTTGGTCGCGATCGTCACCGCCCCGGGGCGCCCGGCCTGGGCGATGATCTCGGCTTCCTTGTCGTGGTGCTTGGCGTTGAGCACCTTGTGTTCGATGCCTTCCTTCTGCAGCAGTTGCGACACGTATTCGGAGCTCTCGATCGTCGCGGTACCGACCAACACCGGGCGACCGTTGTTCTGGCAGTCCTTGATGTCGGCGATGATCGCGGCGAACTTCTCTTCCTGCGTCAGGTAGACGAGGTCGTTGTAATCCTTACGTGCCAGCGGCTTGTTGGTCGGGATGACCATCACCGGCAGGTTGTAGATCTGCATGAACTCGAAAGCTTCGGTATCGGCGGTGCCGGTCATGCCGGAAAGCTTGCTGTACAGACGGAAGTAATTCTGGAACGTGGTCGAAGCCAGGGTCTGGCTTTCCGGCTGGATCGGCAGGCCCTCCTTCGCTTCGATGGCCTGGTGCAGACCTTCCGACAGGCGACGGCCCGGCATGGTCCGGCCGGTATGCTCGTCGATCAGCAGAACCTGGTTGTTCTGCACGATGTATTCGACGTTGCGGTGGAACAGCTTGTGCGCGCGCAGGCTGGAATAGACGTGGGTCAGCAACCCGAGGTTATGCGCGGAATAGAGGCTCTCGCCTTCGGCCAGCAGACCGGCCTTGGTCAGCATTTCCTCGACGAACTGATGCCCGGCCTCGTTCAGTTCGACCTGGCGAGTCTTCTCGTCGACGGTGAAATGGCCTTCCTGGGTGACCACGCCCTCCTCCTCCTCGATATGCTGCTTGAGCAGAGGAATCAGCTGGTTGATCTGTTGGTACAGCTTGGAGCTGTCTTCGGCCTGACCGGAAATGATCAGCGGCGTACGCGCTTCGTCGATGAGGATCGAGTCCACTTCGTCGATGACCGCGAAATTGAGTTCGCGTTGGTTCTTCTCTTCGAGACTGAACGCCATGTTGTCGCGCAGGTAATCGAAGCCGAACTCGTTGTTGGTACCGTAAGTGATATCCGCCGCGTAGGCCGCGCGCTTCTCTTGCGGTGGCTGGAACGGCGTGACGATACCCACCGTCAGGCCGAGGAATTCGTACAGCGGGCGCATCCAGTTGGCATCGCGCCGCGCCAGGTAATCGTTCACTGTCACCACGTGAACGCCCTTGCCAGCCAACGCGTTGAGATAGACCGCGAGTGTCGCCACCAGGGTCTTGCCCTCACCGGTGCGCATCTCGGCGATCTTGCCTTCGTGCAGCGTCATGCCGCCGATCAGCTGAACGTCGAAGTGGCGCATGCCCATCACACGCTTACCCGCTTCACGACAGACCGCGAACGCTTCCGGGAGGATCTGGTCGAGGGTCTCGCCTTGGCCGAGGCGGGCCTTGAACTCTTCGGTCTTGCTCCGCAACTGCTCATCGGAGAGAGACAGCATCTGCTCTTCGAGCGCATTGACGGCTTGTACCGCCTTGAGCATGCGCTTGACCTCGCGGTCATTCTTGCTACCAAAGAGCTTCTTCATTAAAGGCGCAAACATATCGACAAAGACTTCCATGCTGGGGATGGAGGCACGGCCGCAGGGCCACCACGGCTGCGTGCAAAGGGGGCATTCTACTCGGAAACGTCGGGGAGGAAAGGTGCCTACTGCGCAGCTACGGCGGCCGGCGCTGCGACGGTTGCTCCGACTCGACAGTCATCTTCAGCCGCAACGCTACCAATTCGCCATTACAACCGCAGCCGCGGCCCGCCTGCTTGCGCGATGCGTCACCCGGCATACCGAACGACCGCCCCCTTCATAAACGTCGCGGGTGCTTCTGCTAATATGCCAGCTCACCTCTCACCCCAGGGTTTCACCATGTCGTTGCGCCCCCTGCCAGCCAAAGCTCCCGCTTCGCTGCTGCGCGAGGCAAAACCGTTGAAGGCCTTGTTCGGCGAAGCGCGGCGGCTCGATCGGCTGCAACAACTGGTCGAGACTCAGCTGCAACCGGCCGCACGGGAGTACTGCCGCGTGGCTTCATGGCGCGACGGCATCCTGCTGCTGATTGTCACGGATGGGCATTGGGCGACGCGTTTGCGCTATCAGCAACGCAGGCTGCAGCGGCAGTTGCAGGCCATGGAAGAGTTCCGGGATCTGGGCCGGATCCAATTCAAGGTACAGCCCCCCGAGGCGCCGCGACACAAGCCCGGGCCGGCACCGGCGCTGTCGACACGCGCAGCCGATAATCTTCATGAAACAGCACAGGGCATCGCCGATCCCAGACTCAAGGCCGCCCTTGAACGACTCGCCCGGCATGCTCGGCCTGCAGAAGAGGAGTGACCTGCCCTCGCCGCTTCGCAGCCGCTTAGCGAGACGGCGGCGGATGCGACCTGCCGGGGCCGAAACCAGGAGGTTATCGCCCCCAACAAAGAGCGATGTATCGATGCCTAGCTGTTCAAGTACGTACTCACCATGCTGATCGGTGCCCTGTTGCTGGTCACCTGGGTGATCTTGCTGATTCGCTATCCTGTTCGAGCCATTCCGATTTCCCTGGGTGCACTGCTTGGCCTCGGACTGGTCGAGGCCTGGGTGGTCTGGCAGGAACAGCGCGAAGAACACCTGCTCGCTCAACTCGAGCTGAGACTGGTCTATGCACCGGCTATCTGCCCAGCTGCGCAGCCGTTGCGTATTACCCTCGATAACCACAGTTCGCGCGCTCTACAAAGTCTGCGCTGGGATGTCGCCGCGTATTCGCCCGGGGGCAGCCTGAATCTGGTGACGTCGAACTACGATGCCCCAAGATACCGCGGCCCGGGCGACCTGCAGCCCGGTCAGCGCTGGGAGTCCTGTGCGCCGTTGCCGCCGCTGCGTCAGGGCTATCGCAGCAGTAGCCTGGAGTTTCGCGCCGAGCGGCTTCAGGGACATTTCAACGACTGAGCTGGCCAACTGACACACAGCGCTTTTCATTCAGTCCCGAACACCATAAGCTGTATAAACAACCAGTATTCATTCATTGAGCCGAGGTGGTAAATGGCCGTCGAAGTGGTATACCGCAGCAGCCGGGACCTGGAGCGTTTGTTCATGGATAAAGCCGAAGCCGATCGTCACGACAAGATGCTGGAATTGGCCGAAGCGCTGGCAGCAGCACTGCATAAGGCGGCACCATCGCTGAGCGAACAGCAAGCCGATGACATCGGCATTTTCATGGCCAGGCACCGGGATTTGTTCGCCAAGGCGTTCAAGAACAACCCCGAGGCCCTGGCAGAGCTGCCAGACTCGAGCGAAGCCGAGGACTCGCGATAGCCTTCACCGGCGCACTGCTTCGTTTTGCCGCAGGCCCCACGCCAAACGGGCGAAACTAGTTAATCGCCGCCCGGTCCATTGGTTGGGTCAACCAATCAGGTACGCGGCGATGGACAGTCCATTCAAGAAGATCAGCGATGTATTCCAGCCGGAGTACAACGTCAATTTCAGCATCGAGAAGCCGGACGGCAGCATACTGCTGACCTTGACCGATGCAACGGGCGTCGCGGTGAAGCGCTTTATCAGCACCAATCAATGGCGCGATCAGCAGCAACTCGAGCGTCTGATCACCAGCCTGCAGTTCAGCCTCGCGATCGAACGCGGCGAACACGCCAGCACCTATCGCCTGACCAAACACGCGCATTCCGCCGCCCGATAAAGCCACTCGTTTTGCTACGGCTGGTTTCTACCTGTTACGAGCCGGCAACTGTTCTGCCCCATAGCTGCGAGGCGTTCACATCGCGCCGTCTCGCAGCAGCCCGGCGCCTCATCTCCAGCGACTCGTCAGTTGCTCATAACCAGGCCAGCGCCTTGGCGCGAGCGACCGCCTGTGTCCGCCTGGCAACGCCCAGCTTGGTGTTGATTCGGCGGGCATGGGTCTTGACCGTGTGCAACGAGATGAAGAGCTGTTCGGCGATTTCCTGATTCGAGCAACCTTGGGCGATAAGACGCAGCACAGTGAGCTCGCGATTGCTGAGAATCACCTCGCCAGCGGCATTCAGCGAATCTTCAGGCTCGCGCTCGAAGTGATGCAGCCGATCGCGGAGACTCTCCCCTTTGCCTGCAGGCAACACGCTGGCGAGCCATTGCGGTTGGCGATGCTGCAATTCATACAACGGCTTGATCAGATGCTGCCGCGCGGCCTCGCCAAGCGCCTTGCGCAGCTCCAGTTCCGCTTCGTCATGCCGGCCATCCAGCTGCAGCGCTTCTGCAAGCGTGAACCGACACTCGCATGCCAGTCCCATCCGTTGCGAGCGGAGATTCTGCTCGATCAGCTCCCGCAGCGTACCGATGGCCAGCGCAAAGCGGCCGGAGAGCAGCTCGACCACCGCGAGGTAACGCTGCACCCGTGGCAGCAATTCGTAAAACCCGGAAGGAGCCAGGTAGGTGTGCCCCTCGTACAGCTCCAATACCTGGATGAAAACGGTCCTGGCCTTTTTCAGTTGCCCCTGATGCAACCAGGTCAGCCCTGTTATCAACGGCAAAATGCCGCGGAAACGCGCCTCGGGCACGTGCCGCCACTGAGTTAGGCGCTCGGCTTCACGCAACCAATGGTAAGCCGTCGGGAATTCCTGATTGCGGGCAGCCAGTTCGGCCAGGCCGGCATAGCCGAAGAACATGTAAGAGTCACCGCAGGTTTCGGTCTCGACTCGCCCCTGCTGGTAAGCGTCCCGAGCCGCCTCGTCGAGGCCCTGATACGCCAGCAGATGCCCCTGCAGCAGTTTCAGCCGGCCAATGATCGGGCTATGGGCGACAGTGTCGCGTAGCACCAACAGCGACTCTTCGAGCACCCCAACGGCGCGCTCGAACTCTCCTGTGATCTCCAGTAACTGGATACGATCGACATTCAGCATGGCCTCATACAGCACGCTGCCCTTGAGTCGCGCCAGCTTCATGCCTTCGCTGTTGTAGCGTTGAGCCAGCTCCAGCTGGTTCTCAGCCATCGCCTGCTGGGTCAGCGCCTGATAGCACAGCACCCGCTGCGCCCAGGCGTGATCGGAAAGCACCTCCAACGCCTGAAGGCAGTAGTTTCGGGCCTCGGGCTCGCCGCGCAAGCGTGCCAGGAAGCCGCGCAGAGCCTGCCATTGAGCGAGCAGTTGCGCCTGACGTCTGGCATCGGGCTGGGGGAAGAACTTGGCCAGCCCCGCGAGGCATTCATCAGCCTCATCGAGCCGCGCAGAAATGATCAACGCCCAGCCGTGCAAGACGATCAAGCGCGTGGTGCTGTTGAACAGGTCCTGCGGTAACTCGCTGCGCCATTTCATGAAATGCGAGACGTTATCGCCGATGAGCAGCTGCTCCTGTCCGTAGCGCTGCAGGAAATTGGCCGCCACCTCGGGCTGCCCAGCCCATAGCGCATGCTCTACCGCCTCGCGCATCTCCCCGCGATTGGCGAACCACTGACAGGCGCGCAGATGGGTCTGCGTGGGTGATATCGCCTCGGGCATCCGCCGCAGCATTGAGGCCAGCGGGCGCCATAGGCGAAACCATTCACCGCAGTTGTCGATCTGGCGGATGAACAACTGGAACGTCTTGAGCACGTCGAGAATGTCGTTTCCGATCCCATCGAGCACGTGCTCACACAGCTGCGCGGAAAAACGCGGCATTCGCGCCAGTGCGAACAATGCGCGACGCACGTCTTCGCTCTGCCCTTCGAGCACTTCGCGCTGAACGTAATCCCGCAACAAGGGCGTCCCCGCCACCAACCGCTCGCGTACCGCCTGCTCGTTCGCGTTCAGCAACAATAGACTGACACCCGCCAACCACCCTTCGCTGCCGACCAGCAATTGTTTGAACGTGTCGTCGGCGAGCTCGAGGCGGTGAGCCTTGAGCAACTGGCCGAGCTCACCAGCCGTTAGCGCCAGCGCCTCGGCTTCAAGTTCGTACAGATCGCCCTGCAGCAACAGCCGAGGCAATTTCCAGGCGGGCTGCCGGCGACTGCTCACCCACCAGCTGACGGATTCGGGGCCACGCTCGAGAAGCAGATCGAGGCACGCATCGAATTGCGCGGTGGTTTCTCTCGGGTAGTCGTCGAGCATGATCCACAGCGGCCGCTGGAACTCATGCAGCAGGTTGACCAGATCTTGCTGAACGTCGCCACTGGCGACGGGAGACGTATCGAGCAATCGGCTGAGCTGTAAATAAAGCGCTTCGGCAGAATATGACCGACCACCGAGATCGAGCCAGACAAGATGGGTATCGGCCGGTACCAGACGTGCGCACTCGTTCATCAGTACGCTCTTGCCGAACCCCGCCGGCGCGCATATCAAACGCAGCCGACAACGGGCTTCGAGCAGTGCATCGACGAGCCGTGGCCGCGGCACGTGCAACGGGGGGAGACGCGGAATCGTGGCGACCTGAACCTGCGCGGCGGCTTCTGTACTGAGGACACCAGGGTTGAAGCGTACGGACATAGCGAGGTTTCTCTTATTCGTATCAATCCATTGAGAACGCGTTGAGCGCAGCGGTCTGGATCCGCTCCGTGCACAAACTCGAACCGTACCGGTACCTGTATGCGACCACAACCTGCACGATGCCGCCGCATTTGTCGACTGGCGCAACGCCTTCAGCCCGCCCGAGCCGATGCCCGGCCCTGCTAATGGCCAAAAAGTATCATCCCCCGCCGCATGCAAAAAAAAAAGGCGGCCAATTGGCCGCCTTATTCATCAAGTGGATGTCAGTTGATCAACGCACCCCAGCATTTCGCAGCGCAGCGGGAGTGAAATCCCGGGCGGAGGTCTTGTAGCCGAACTCGTGGGCTTTCTCTTCGTTGCTCATGCCAATCGCGATGTAGCGACCGGAAATCACGTCGTAGAGCGCTTCGAACGCATAAGCCGGCACCTTGTGCTGGTAGTACTGCAGCAGGTGCGCCTCGCCCACACGCCACAGCTGACCGCGACCGTCATAGAGCTCGGACTCGGCGATCTGCCAGGTATCCTCGTCTACGAAGAAACGACGCTTGGCGTAGATGTTCCGCTCGCCATCTTTGAGGTTCGCCTCGATTTCCCATACCCGGTGCAGCTCGTAGCGAGCCAGGTCCTGATTGACATGGCCGGCCTTGAGGATATCGCTGTACTTCACGTCACTTGAGTTGATATCGAAGCTGTTGTACGGGATGTACACCTCTTTCTTGCCGACCAATTTCCAGTCGTAACGATCAGGGGCTCCGCTGAACATGTCGAAGTTATCGGTCGTCCGCATACCGTCCGCGGCGGTGCCCGGACCGTCATAGGCGACTTGAGGCGCACGACGCACGCGACGCTGACCAGCGTTGTAAATCCAGGCCTGACGTGGCTCTTTCACTTGGTCCAGCGAGTCATGCACCAGCAGCACGTTGCCTGCAAGTCGCGAGGGAGCCGTTACGCGCTGCTTGAAGAACAGCAGCGCGTTCTTGGCGCGTTCCGGATCCAGATCCGTCATGTCGCTCGGGAACGCCACTTCGTCTTCGAAGTGCACCAGGGTGTAGCTGCCGTTGGTCTGCGGGGTGGCCTGCACGATGTTGCGGCGTACGTTGCCTCCACGATAACGGGTGATGTGGTTCCAGATCACTTCCAGACCGTTTTTCGGGATCGGGAATGCGTAGTAGCGGCTGTCGGCGAAGTTATCGACGCCGTTACCCCCACCGACCAACTCCACATTCAAGGCGCTTTTCTTCGCTGCCTCGTAGATCCGATCCGGTACGGCCGCACTGCGATGTGTCGGGAATACGCGAATCTTGTAGGTCTCGGGATAGCGCTTGAACATCGCCTGCTGCCCGGCGGTCAGCTTGTCTTTGTACTGGTCGGCGTTCTGCGCGGTGATGACGAACTTGGGCTGCTCAGCCTTGAAGGGGTTGGTGACATGGCCGTCGTTAAGCGGTGCAGCATCGGTGGCCAGTCCACCAGTCCACTCAGGAATGGTGCCGTCGGCGTTGCCGGCCTTTTCGGCACCAAGCGGGGTGAGCGAGTTGCCAAGCTTGGCCGCTTCCTCAGGGGACACGGCGGCCATAACGCTGCTCGCAAGCAGTGAAAGGGCCAAGACGCTGAATAATTTTCTTGTTGTTTTCATACGCTTCCAGTTCCTCTTGATCTTGTTTTGGTCGCAGGCTCGCATGAAGCTTGTCGCGCGGCGGAGCACACCGGCCCATACCGCGCGGTTACTGCGGCCTCTTAGAAGTTCACGCCTACGCTCAACGCGAGGAAGTCACGATCGACCAGGGTGTTGTAGTCGCCACCGAAGAAGTCGGTGTAGGACAGGCTGGCGGTGTAGCTGTTCTGATAGACGGCGTCGACACCAACGCTTACAGCCTTGGAACCCTCGTTGAACAAGCCGTTCGGGCCATAACCATGAACGTCATGGGAGAAGGAGACGTTCGGCGTCAGGTTCACACCGGCGAACACGTTGCTGTAGTCAGCCAGCGCGCGGAGGCGGTAGCCCCAGGAGTTGGCGGTTACGAAGCCGTCGTTGCCGTATTCCGGCGTATCCAGACCGTAGATCGAGTCACGACCATAGCGCAGGTCGCTTTTGCTTTCGAGGCCGCCAACGTGAGCAAAGCCAACCTCACCCACAACGGTGACACGTCCGGCACCAAGTACCTGATCGAAGAAGTGAGTAAAGGTCGTCTGGATCTGGGTTACTTCCTTACGGTTGTATCCCCTGTGCTCGAGACCCGCCTGACCGATTGCCCCGGCTACATCACCCGCTCCGATTGCTGCGCCGATACCAGTCGCAAGCAAGCCTGTGGTGTAGGTCGAGTTGAGCGACACCGGAAGGTTCGGCCTGTAGCTAATTTCACCTGACCATGCCGTACCGGTAGGCAAGGTCGTGGCAAAGCTGGCGCCGTAAAGACGAATGTCTTCTGGATACTCGAGGAAGTACTCACCGTTACTCAACAGTGCAGGTGATGCCAGTGCGCCAAATGCAGCGCCCGGTGGCAGAGGACCGCCCGGAGCCGGCGTACCCAACAAGCCCAGCAACGCGCCGATCTCGGCGGCCGATGCGTTTTTATAACCAACTGTCGGCGTGCGGCTATGGTAGTTCATGAAATACAAACCATATTCAGCCGCATCGGCCAGCCAGCGGAAGGCCAAGCCGTACTGACCCGAGTCACGCGCATCCCGGTCACCACCACGAGGAACGGTGACGCCTTCAGGTCCGATCGTAATACCCAGTTCGTCCAGACCAGCGTAGTAATCCTGGCCGATGAGCGCATTCAACTGCTCAATCGTAGCGCCAGCGCCGAGAATCCCGTCGCGCTGCGCAGCGGACAACACGGTGTAATTATTATCGCAACCATCGGCGGCTACATCGTTGCTCGCGAAGAACGTTCCGCAGTTATCGATGATGGTTTGGTCCCACTCCAGCTGATAGAAGGCCTCCATACTGAGGCGATCACTCAGGCTCTGGGACACATAGAGCATATTGACCGGAATCAGGCCTTCCTTGATTTCAGCCCCAGGACGACGGAACGCTGCCGCATCGAGCGGGTTGATCGAGTTGATCGAGTTCCCGATGAAGGTGCTCTCACCCCAGCTAACGACCTGCTTACCAATCCGGACCGTGCCAGGCAGCTCACCCAAATAATAGTTGTGGTACAGGAAAGCATCGAGAATCTGCGCGCCAGAGGATTGCGCAGCTTCCTTGCGGTTGCTGTCGCTGATGTCCTTGAACAGGCGATGCTCATCCTTCAGTTCGAAGTCATACCAGTACTTGCCGCGAATGAAAGCACCGCTATCGCCATAGCGCAGCTCAAGGTCATGAATACCTTTGAAGATCTTGGAGAAAGTCTCGCCTTTCTTGAAGTTCAGTCGCCCATCGTCGCCGGTCTGGGTATAGCCAGTACCGCCATTAGCGGTACCCACCAGATCCATATCCCGATCGGCCGTCGACCAGCTGGCGCCAATCGACATGGACGAATCCAGCTGACCTTCAATCTCCCCGATGTTGAACGTGACCGCATAAGCCGGTGCGACAGAACCCAGAGCAATGGCGAGAGCCAATGTCTTGGGCTGGAAGATTCCTTGCCTTGTTGTTTTTGTCATGAGGCGCTCCTGGTTGGTTCGAAGTACGCTCACCCTAACCAGACGGCAGCAGAGGGTTAAGCGCACTAAGGTTTGATTTGTTTTGTAATCCTTAAGTATGAATAGCCTTCCCACCAGTGGGTTGCATCACGTACTTGACTGTTCGAGACGCAGCCCCCGAGCGAAGCTACCGGAGAGCTTAGCCGCCAACCAGACGGGCGCAACCCCCGAGTTAGAGCAGCTGCGACGCTGTTGGCGTGAAATCGGTGGAAAACCAGCTAGAAACGCCGCAGCCAGGCCTGGACCACCGAAGCCAACCACCTGGTGTGCGACCATCGGCCGCCACGCGAAGATCGATCACGCCAAGCCAAGGCGTTACCGAACCTGCGCACGTGGGGCGAAACGAAACAGTCGCTAAGGAAGCTTGCAATTCGCGGCCGGAGGCCCAGGGATCGGCAGCGCGAACGGCGCCCCGGTACCAGGCGCTGGGCGATAAGCAATGAAGGTTTCGAGAGAGGATTATCGCGCGACGGATCGTCGCGCGATTGGCACGCGGGTCGGACGGCATCCGCCCGTGACCGCGGAGGGATGATGTAGCTGCTACATGCCCTTGACGGCGTAGATACCGGGGGCGTTCCGCCAGTAACCCTTGTAGTCCATGCCGTAGCCGAATACATAGCGATCAACGCAACTGAGCCCCGCGTAATCGGCTTTCAGGTCTGGACGGGCTTTACGCTGGTGATCCTTGTCGACCAATACGGCCGTATGCACGGCGGACGCACCGGCATGCCGGCAGAAATCGATGATCGCTCCCAGCGTGTGCCCCTCATCGAGAATGTCGTCGATGATCAGCACGTCGCGGTCGATGAAGGAGATCTCGGGTTTGGCCTTCCAGAACAATTCACCACCGCTGGTCTCGTTGCGATAACGCGTAGCGTGTAGATAGGAGAGCTCCAGCGGGAAGTTCAGCTTGGGTACCAGCTTGCCTGAAAATATCAGCCCGCCGTTCATGACGCAGAACACGACGGGATTACGCTCCGCCAGGTCCGCATTGATTTTTGCAGCCATCGCATCGATTGCCGCCTCGACCTCGGCTTCAGCATAAAGACAATCGGCTTCGGCCATGATCTGGCGGATATGTGCGAGATCGACGGACATGGCGATGCTCCAGACAGTTTGAGGATACAAGCAGCTCGGTCGGCTACCCACAAAATAAAGGGCGCGACGATACCGATGCGGCCCTTGTCAGGGCAAGCCCCGTTTGACGCTTCAATAGCCGGTATCAGCCCGATGCATTAATCTACGCCGGTTTATTCGACCGCCGGAGCCGTCCATGACCATTAGAGAGATCCGCCATCCACTCATTCGCCACAAGCTTGGATTGATGCGCCGTGCGGACATCAGCACCAAGAACTTCCGCGAACTGGCGCAAGAGGTCGGCTCGATCCTGACATACGAAGCGACTCGAGATCTGCCATTGGAGAACTACAGCATCGATGGCTGGTGCGGCCCGGTGCAGGTCGAGAAGATTTCCGGCAAGAAGATTACCGTCGTTCCCATCCTGCGGGCGGGCATCGGCATGCTCGACGGCGTGCTCAGCCTGATCCCCGGTGCCAAGGTCAGTGCGGTGGGTATCGCACGCAATGAGGAAACCCTCCAGGCTCACACCTACCTCGAGCGACTGGTGGACGACCTCGATCAGCGCCTGGCGATGATCATCGACCCAATGCTGGCGACCGGCGGATCCATGGTGGCGGCGATCGACATGCTGAAGAAAGCGGGCTGCAAGGAAATCCGCGCCCTGGTCCTGGTTGCAGCGCCGGAAGGCATACAGGCGGTGGAAAAGGCCCACCCCGACGTCATCATCTATACCGCATCGATCGACGATCACCTGGATGAGAACGGCTATATCGTGCCCGGCCTGGGCGACGCGGGAGACAAGATCTTCGGCACCAAGCAAAAGGACGTCTGAGCATGCCACAACCCATGGAAGAGCCGCTCGGACGCCAGGTGCTGGCCGGTGCGCAGATGCTGTTCGTGGCGTTCGGCGCCCTGGTGCTCATGCCGCTGATCACAGGCATGGATCCCAACGTCGCGCTGTTCACCGCCGGCCTCGGCACCCTGCTATTCCAGCTGGTCACCAAACGCCAGGTACCGGTTTTTCTCGCGTCCAGCTTTGCCTTCATCGCGCCGATCATCGCCGCCAAGGGAGAGTTCGGCCTGCCGGCTGTGCTCGGCGGCGTAGTGGCGGCAGGCATAGTCTATATGGTGCTCGGCTTCGCGGTTCGCCTCAAAGGCCCAGGGTTCATCGACAGACTATTGCCGCCCGTCGTCATCGCTCCGGTCATCATTTCCATCGGGCTGGCGCTTTCGCCGGTAGCGGTGAACATGGCGATGGGCAAGGCGGGAGACGGCAGCGCCCAGCTGGTTCCGTACGCGACGGCAATGATGATCTCCATGCCCGCCTTGCTTACGACGCTGCTCGTTGCCGTACTGGGTAAAGGCCTGTTCCGGTTGGTTCCCATTCTTGCCGGTGTCGCGGTCGGATACGGACTGTCATTCATTTTTGGCGTAGTGGATACAACCGGCATCGTCGCTGCGCCGTGGCTGGCTGTGCCGAACTTCGTCGCACCCGAGTTTCATTGGGGCGCGATCCTGTTCATGGTGCCGGTGGCGCTGGCGCCTGCGATCGAGCACATCGGTGGCGTGGTGGCAATCGGGGGCGTGACGGGAAACAACTTCATCAAAAAGCCCGGCTTGCACCGCACGCTGTTGGGTGACGGCCTGGCGACCTCGGCCGCCGGCCTGTTCGGCGGCCCACCCAACACCACCTATGCCGAAGTCACCGGCGCGGTCATGCTGACCAAGAACTACAACCCGAAGGTCATGACCTGGGCCGCGATCTTTGCGATCGTCCTGGCCTTTATCGGCAAGTTCGGAGCCGGCCTGCTGAGCATCCCGGTGCCGGTCATGGGCGGCATCCTGTGCCTGCTGTTCGGCTCGATCGCGGTGGTAGGCCTGAGTACTTTGATTCGCCATCAGGTAGACCTGGCCGAAGCGCGCAACCTGATCATCGTCTCCGTGACCCTGGTGTTCGGCATCGGCGGCATGGCTTTCGGCTTTGGCGAATTCAGCCTGTCGGGCATTTCGCTGTGCGCCATCATCGCGCTGACGCTCAATCTCCTCCTGCCGGGTGGCGAAGGTTGGAAGAACAAGCAGCTCGAAGAAGACAGCTGACGGCAACCGCCAGCACGGTCCCGTGCTGGCGGCTCCCTGATCAACAGCAGCCATCCCCGGTCCAGACGCGTAGACTGCGGGCATGACCTCCCCCTCGATACCTCACCGCCAATTACCAGACGACGGCGTCAGTTGCTCGACCTGTGCAGCCTGCTGTTGCCGGCTCGAAGTACTGTTGCTCACTGATACCGGCGTCCCCGAGCGCTTCATCGACGAGGACGCCTGGGGCGGCCAGGTCATGCGCCGCCTGGACGACGGCTGGTGTGCAGCGCTCGATCGAGACAGCATGCGCTGTTCGATCTATGCAAGACGACCGCTGATTTGTAGGGAATTCGAACTGGGCTCGGAAGATTGCCTGGAAGAGCGCAAGGGCTCGGCCTCAGCCTATCTGGAAGAACGCTGACGGCGGCGCGGCGCCGTCAGCCATAGCGTCGCCGGCTTAGAACGATGCCCGGTAGTGCACCGCGTAGCTCTCGATGCCGTCGTTGGGGTTCTTCAGACCGGCGTTGGAATAGTGAATTGCGCGGATACCGACTTCATGCCCACCCGCGAATCGCAGCCCGGCACCCAAGCGGTCCTCGAACTGAAACGACGAGCCCAGATCGTTGTTCTCGATTTCGGTGTTCTCGAAGGCTGCAATGCCGATGCCCGCCTCCAGATAAGGCTTCACCGAATCACCCGCGAACTCGTATACGAACACCGGGGCCAGCGAGATGCTATGGTTGCTGGACGTTTCGTCGCCTTCCCAATAGGTGTAGCCGGCATCCCAGTAGCCGGTCACACGGCCGACACTGGTCTGGAACCAACTGCGGTTGAAGTCCAGCTGCGCACCAAGGCGATAGGTCATGGTCGACTCGCCAGTCTGGCCGACGGCCGCGGTTAGATCCAGCGCCTGCGCGGTCGCTACCTGGCCCAGCGAAACAGCCACAACGGCAGCGAGAGAGATCAGTTTTTTCATTCGGAATTTCCTTATCGAAAGTTGGCATCGCTTGTTTTCGAGCTTTACCTCAAATACAGAAAGCTGGCGCAGCGGGGAGTTCCTATACGGGGCAGGCTTCAACCCGCCCGTTTTCGCCCCAAAGTATAGGCAATACGCCGGCCAATCGACGGGGATCGCCGCTGCTCCAGAAGCGCGTGGTCATCGCGCCATCACCCAGCTGGTCCCGGGCCGCCAGTACCGTTTCGAGATGCCGCGCCACCGCCGCTCCGGTATCCACCAGGGTGACCGTAGCGGGCAGCAGCTCGGCCAGTAGCGGTTTGAGGAACGGGTAATGGGTACAGCCGAGGATCAACGTATCGCAGCCCTGCTCGATCAGGGGCTCGACGAAGCCCTGCAACAGCGAGCGCGTCGCTTCGGTGTCGAGCTCGCCCGCTTCGACGCACTCCACCAGGCCAGGACATGGCTGGGTAATGACGCACACGTCACTGGCAAAGCGATCCAGCAAGGCCGCGAACTTGGCGCTCTTCAGGGTGCCGGTCGTGGCCAGCACACCCACCACGCCGCTACGGGTAGCCTGGGCTGCCGGCTTCACCGCTGGCTCCATTCCTACCAATGGAACATTCGGGTAACGCTCGCGCAGCTCGGCCACCGCTGCAGCAGTGGCCGTATTGCAGGCCAGCACCAGCGCCTTGGCGCCCTGCTCCAATAAGAAGGTCGCGATCGCCCGACAACGCGCCCGAATGAACTCCGGGCTTTTCTCACCGTAAGGCACATGCCCGCTGTCGGCCAGATAAAGCAAGGACTCACCCGGTAGGCGCGCTCGAATTTCACGCAGCACGGAGAGGCCACCAACCCCCGAGTCGAAGACGCCGATCGGCGCGTTGTCAGCCATGGCTACTACCGCAAACCGCACAGCCCGGGTCGCGCTTGACCTTGAGCTCGCGGAAGCGACTGGACAGCGCGTCCACCAGCAGAAGGCGACCGATCAACGGCTCACCGAACCCGGCCAGCAGCTTCAGGGCTTCGAGCGCCTGCAGGCTACCAACCATACCGACGACCGGACCCAGTACGCCCGCCTCGCTACAGGTCAGTTCGGCTTCGCTGCCATGACCATAGAGACAGTGGTAACAAGGGCTGGTTGGGACACGGGGGTCGAACACCGAGAGCTGACCCTCCAGGCGAATGGCAGCGCCGCTCACCAAAGGTACTTTCGCCGCAACGCAGGCCGCGTTGACCGCTTCACGGACGGCGAAGTTATCCGTGCAATCGAGTACCAGATCCACTGCGGCCACGGCCCCAGCCAGGGTATCGGCGTCCATGGCCGAGCGATGCGGCACCAGCGCGATCGAAGGATTGAGCATCGACAGCCGCGCAATCGCCGAATCCACCTTTGACGCACCGACCGAGGCCGTATCGTGCAGGACCTGCCGCTGCAGATTGGTCAGATCGAGCGTATCGAAGTCCGCCAGGTGCAACTCCCCGACACCTGCGGCGGCCAGGTACAGCGCCACGGGCGAGCCCAACCCGCCCAGCCCGACAATCAGTACCCGGCTCTGCTTGAGCTTGAGCTGACCCTCGATGTCGACCTGTTTAAGCAAGATCTGCCGGCTGTAGCGCAGCAGCTCGTCATCGCTCAGCATGTCTTCTCCTCGATGATGAATCATGGTCGACAGCCCAGACTGATACGCTCGTGGCCGCCGAAATCCCTGCGACTCTGGACGTCGACGAAGCCGCTCTCGGCGAGCAGTTCGCGAACTGCCGGCGCCTGATCGTAGCCGTGTTCCAGCAGCAGCCAGCCCTCGCTGAGCAGATGGTTCGGGGCGCTCGCGATGATCTGGCGAATATCGTCAAGGCCGTCATCACCCGCCACCAGGGCACTGCTCGGTTCGAAGCGCACGTCCCCCTCGTGAAGGTGCGGATCACGCGCCCGGATATAAGGGGGATTGCTGACGATGAGTGCAAAACGCTGCTCAGCCAGTGCAGAAAACCACCGGCTCTCGCAAAACACAGCGTTATCGAGGCGCAACCGCTGGGCGTTGCGCTGCGCCAGATCAACCGCCTCGGCGATGCGATCGACCCCGATCACCCGCCAGGTCGGCCGCTCATGCGCCAGCGCCAGGGCGATCGCACCCGTTCCGGTGCCGAGGTCCAATACCTCGACCGCGGTCGACGGCAATAGCTGCAAAGCGGTTTCGACCAGCAACTCGGTATCCGGCCGGGGAATCAAGGTATGGGGAGCGACCTCGAGCTCGAGGCTCCAGAAGCCCTGGCGGCCCAGAATATAGGCCACCGGCTCACCGCGACGACGACGCGCCAGATTTGCGGCGAAACGCGCCTCGCAGTCGGCTGGCACTTCTCGCTCGGGCCAGGTACGCAGATAGCTCGCAGGCTTGCCCAGCGCCGCCGCCAACAGCCATTCAGCGTCCAGCTTGGCGGACGGCGAGTCCGGCAGAACGGCAGTGCGAAGCAGTGATTCGATGGTGGCCATGGTGGCGCTTCCGTAGGGCCCGGACGGCAGAGGCGGCATGCCGGGATTAAGTCAGTGTCGTCACGGGGCGGGCGGCGTCATGCGCCGTCCGCGACAGACCGTGGTCAATCACCCAGCGCCGCCAGCTGGTCCGCCTGGTATTCCTGTAGCAATGGCTCGATCACCTGTTCGACCGCGCCGCCTATTACTTCATTGAGCGAGTAAAGGGTCAGGTTGATGCGGTGATCGGTGACCCGTCCCTGCGGAAAGTTATAGGTACGGATGCGTTCGGAGCGATCGCCCGATCCGACCAGCAGCTTGCGCGTATCGGAGATTTCCTTGTGCGCGGCGCTGTCCTGCACGTCCTGCAGCTTGGCCGCGAGCCATGCCATGGCCCGGGCCCGGTTCTTGTGCTGCGAGCGCTCTTCCTGGCACTCCACGACGATACCACTGGGCATGTGGGTAATGCGCACCGCCGAATCGGTCTTGTTGATGTGCTGACCACCGGCGCCAGACGCGCGGTAGGTGTCGACGCGCAGATCGGCCGGATTGATCTCGATGGCGATCTGCTCGTCCGGCTCCGGCAGGACCGCGACGGTGCAGGCCGAGGTATGGATACGTCCCTGGGACTCGGTTTCGGGCACGCGCTGCACGCGGTGCGCGCCGGACTCGAACTTGAGCTTGGCGAACACATTGTCGCCTTCGACGCGCGAGATGACTTCCTTATAGCCGCCGTGCTCGCCCGGGCTTTCGGACAGGATCTCGACACGCCAACCCTGCCGCTCGGCATAGCGCGAATACATGCGAAACAGATCGCCGGAAAAAATCGCCGCCTCGTCGCCACCGGTGCCGGCGCGGATTTCGAGGAAGACGTTGCGGCCGTCCTTGGGATCTTTCGGCAGCAGCATGCGTTGCAGCCGGGCTTCGATCTCTTCGAGCTTCGCGCGGGTTTCGCCCACCTCCTCCTCAGCCATCTCGCGAACGTCCGGGTCATTGTCCTTGAGCAATGCCTGCGCGCCCTCGAGATCGGATTGCATCTTGAGGAATTCGCGGTAGGTGGCGATGACCGGCTCAACCTCGGCGTATTCACGCGAGTAGGCGCGAAAACGGGTCTGATCGCTGATCACTTCAGCGTCGCCGAGCAGCGCCGTCAGTTCTTCGAAGCGGTCCTGCAGGATATCGAGTTTGTTGAGCAGTGACGCTTTCATGTTTTGTCCGTACTGTCCAAGGCGAACAGCTCCTGGACGATGCCCAGGGCTTCCACGCGCCCTTCGGCGGAGAGTTTTTTCAGCTGAACGCTGGGTGCATGTAGCAATTTGTTGGTCAATCCGCGCGCCAACTGAGCCAGCGCGTCCTCGGCCGAGCCGCCGTTGGCCAGTAGCCGCTGGGCCTTGAGCATTTCTTCGTCGCGGATGCGCTCGGCATGTTGCCGATAGGCCTTGAGCACGTCGACGGCCGCCAGCTCGCGCAGGCGCGCCATGAAATCCTCGGTGCCGGCAGCGACCAGCTCTTCGGCCGCCTGTGCCGCGCCCTGGCGGCTCTTGAGGTTTTCCGCGACCACCTCGTGCAGATCATCCACCGTATAGAGGTAGACGTCGTCCAATTCCCCGACTTGCGCCTCGATGTCGCGAGGCACGGCGATGTCGACCATGAACATCGGCTTGTGCTTGCGCTTTTTCAGCGCCTGCTCGACCGCCCCTTTGCCGAGGATCGGCAACTGGCTGGCCGTCGAGCTGATAACGATGTCGCTGCTGTAGAGTTCGTGCGGGATGTCGGCCAGCAGGATCGCGTGTGCACCGAATTGCTCCGCCAGCGCGCTGGCGCGCTCGAGCGTGCGGTTGGCGACCACGATGCGCTTGACGCCCTGCTCGTGCAAATGACGCGCAACCAGCGTGATGGTTTCGCCGGCGCCTATCAGCAAGGCCTGACTGCGATGCAGGTTGGCGAAGATCTGCTTGGCCAGGCTGACGGCGGCAAAGGCGACCGACACCGGGTTTTCGCCGATGGCCGTATCGGTGCGAACGGTCTTGGCCGTGCTGAACGTCGCCTGGAACAGCCGTCCCAACAGCGGACCGACGCTTCCGGCTTCACGCGCCACGGCGTAGGCCGACTTCATCTGCCCAAGGATCTGCGGCTCGCCCAGTACCATCGAATCCAGCCCCGAGGCCACACGCATCATGTGCTGCACCGCCTGGTCATCGGTATGCACATAGGCGCAGGCCTTGAGATCCTCGAGGTTCAGCCGGTGGTAGTTGGCCAGCCAGGCCAACACCGCCTCGGCCTCGACCTGCTCCTGCTCCAGGTACAGCTCGCTGCGGTTGCATGTCGACAGAATCGCCGCCTCACGGGTCGGCGTAACGCGACACAACTGCTGCAGCGCTTCGACCATCTGCTCGGGCGTGAAGGCAACACGCTCGCGCACATCCACCGATGCGGTCTTGTGATTAATGCCAAGCGCGATGAAAGCCATGCAGGGTCGCTGATTCGAAAAACGGAGCGCGCGATTCTCCTACTTCGCCTGCTCCAGAACAACCGTTGCCGGTCATTGTCTGTACCCTGTTCGAGTCATCCATTTGCATGGCAATGCCATCCCCATGGGCTTGCCTGATAGCTTGTGTCATCATGCCGCGACCGCAGACAGCCTTATATTCCCTATGAAAAAACTCCTCGTGTTCAGCGCCGTGCTGCTTCTCGGTGGCTGCCAAAGCTTCATGCAGAGCGCTCCCGACAGCGGCCCGCCCGTCGAGGAGGCTACGCCAGCGACGGCGAAAGCCAGCCCCAGTGAATATGGCTCGTTCAGCAGTGACACCCTTTACGCTTTGCTGGTGGCCGAACTGGCCGGGCAACGCAATCGCTTCGATATCGCCCTGGGCAATTACGTCCAGCAGGCCAACGCGACCCAGGACGCCGGCGTCGCCGAGCGCGGCTTCCGCATCGCCGAATACCTCGGTGCCGACCAGGCGGCGCTCGATACCGCACTGATCTGGGCGAACAACGCACCGGAGAACCTCGATGCACAGCGCGCCGCCGCCGTGCAGCTGGCACGCGCCGGACGCTACGAGGAATCGCTGGCCTTCATGGAAAAGGTGCTCCAGGGTCAAGGCGACACGCACTTCGATTTTCTCGCCCTGTCAGCCGCCGAAACCGATCCGGACACGCGGACCGGCCTGCTCAAGAGCTTCGATCAGCTTTTAGCCAAGCATCCCGACAACCCTCAGCTCAAATTCGGCAAGGCCGTGCTGCTGCAACAGGACGGCCATCCAGAAGAAGCGCTCGCCCTGCTCGAGGAGCAACCGGCGCGCGAGCAAGAGATCCCGTCGATCCTGCTGCAGGCTCGGCTGTTGCAGATTCTCGAACGCAGCAAGGAAGCCCTGCCGCTACTCGAAAAAAGCCTGCGCCAGCACCCTGAAGACAAACGCCTGCGGCTGACCTATGCCCGATTGCTGGTCGAGCAGGACCGCCTCGACGAGGCCATGGGTGAGTTCGCCACCCTGGTCCAGCAGCATCCGGGCGACGACGACCTGCGCTTCTCCATGGCACTGGTGTGCCTTGAAGCGCAAGCGTGGCGCGAAGCGATCGTTTACCTCGAAGAACTCATCGAGCGCGGCAGCCACCTCGATGCGGCGAATTTCAACCTCGGCCGCGCCTACCGCGAGCTAGGCCAGCAGGAAAAGGCGCTCGCCGCATTCGCCAAGGTCGGCCCGGGCAACGAATACCTGCCCGCAAAGCTGATGCAGGCCGAGCTGCTGTTCTCGCTTGGGCGTAACCAGGACGCCTCACAGTTGCTGGCCAGCGCACGCGAAGAGCAGCCCGATTACGCGATTCAGCTTTATCTCATCGAGATCGAAGCCCTGTCCAACCAGGGACAGACCGAAGCGGCCTGGCAGCGGGCGGAGCAGGCTTTGGAGCAGTTCCCCGAGGACCTCAACCTGCTTTATACCCGCGCAATGATCGCCGAAAAGCGCGGTGACCTGGCGCAACTGGAACAGGATCTCAGGTTCATCATCGAACGCGAGCCCGACAACGCCATGGCCATCAATGCGCTGGGCTACACCCTGGCTGACCGTACCACCCGCTACGATGAGGCCCTTGCGCTCATCCAGCAGGCCTATCAGATCAACCCCGATGATGCCGCCATCCTCGACAGCCTTGGCTGGGTCAATTATCGGATGGGCAATCTAGAAGAGGCCGAAACCCAGCTACGCAAGGCTTACCAGCGCTTCGCGGACCACGAGATTGCCGCTCACCTCGGCGAGGTCCTCTGGACTGCCGGTGAACAGCGCGAAGCGCGTCGCATCTGGGGCGAAGCGCTCAAGCAGCAACCGGACAGCGAGGTCCTGCACGAAACCATCAAACGTCTGACCGGCTCGGAGAAACCCTGACCCATGAAGCTGATGCGCAACCTGCTGGCCCCTACCCTCACCGTGCTGCTGGCCGGCTGTGCCGGTCTTGCCCCCCAGGAGACCGTCGAGGGCCCGGGTAACGCCCAGGACTGGAAGACCCACAAGGCGCAGATCAGCGAGATCGACGGCTGGCAAATCAACGGCAAGATCGGCATTCGCGCCCCCCAGGATTCGGGCAGCGGCACCCTGTTCTGGCTGCAGCGCCAGGACTATTTCGACATTCGCCTGTCCGGCCCGCTGGGGCGCGGCGCCACGCGCCTGACCGGCCGCCCCGATGCGGTCGCGTTGGAAGTGGCGGGCCAGGGGCGCTTCGAGGCCGAGTCGCCGGAAGCGCTGGTGGAAAGCCAACTCGGCTGGCAGCTGCCGGTCTCGAATCTGCTCTGGTGGATACGCGGCCTGCCCGCCCCCGACAGCCGCAGCCGTGTCGAACTGGATGGCAACGGTCGCCTCGCCCATCTCCAACAGGACGGCTGGGACGTGCAATATCTCGACTACAGCGACGAGAACGGCTTCGCCCTGCCGTCACGCATCAAGCTGGCCGGCCGAGACCTGCAGATCACGCTGGTGGTCAAGGACTGGCAACCACGCCGGCTCGGTCGCTGATGCGCAGCTTGACCTTGCCGGCCCCGGCGAAACTCAATCTGATGCTGCATATCCTCGGTCGCCGCGACGACGGCTACCACGAACTGCAGACGCTGTTCCAGTTCCTCGACCATGGCGACGAGCTCAGCTTCACGCCGCGCGCCGACGGCCAGATCCAGCTGCATACCGATTTGCCCGGCGTCGATCACGACAGCAACCTGATCGTGCGAGCCGCCCGCCTACTGCAACACCATAGTGGCTGCACACTGGGCGCCGATATCGAGCTGGTCAAGCGCCTGCCCATGGGCGGCGGGATCGGTGGCGGCAGTTCCGACGCAGCCACTACTCTGCTGGGGCTCGATCATCTCTGGCAGACCCATCTGGGAGAAGAGCGGCTGGCCGAGATCGGTCTGTCACTGGGCGCCGATGTCCCCGTGTTCGTCCGCGGCCGCGCCGCCTTTGCCGAAGGAGTCGGCGAACGCCTGCAACCGGTCGAACTCAGCGAGCCCTGGTTTCTCGTTGTCGCTCCGCAAGTCTCTGTAAGTACAGCGGAAATATTTTCCGACCCAGAGTTGACACGCAATACCCCGGCCATTACAGTTCGCAGCCTTCTTGCAGGGGGCGGTCATAACGACTGTCAGCCGGTGGTCGAGAAGCGTTATCCGGAAGTTCGTAACGCTTTGAGCTTGTTGAACAATTTTGTTTCAGCAAGAATGACCGGCACTGGAGCTTGTGTGTTTGGGAGCTTCCCAAACAAAGGTGAGGCTGATAAAGTTTGCCGCCAACTTCCAGCCGATTTACCAGCTTTCGTAGCTCAAGGCCGCAACATTTCGATGCTGCACCGAAGGCTCGCGCAACTGGCGCAGGAAGTGAGTGACTAGCATCAGGTTGTACGTTACAGGGGCGTCGCCAAGCGGTAAGGCAGCAGGTTTTGATCCTGCCATGCGTTGGTTCGAATCCAGCCGCCCCTGCCATAACCTCTCGAGGTTGGTACAGCAGCAAGCACATTGAATCTACAGGGGCGTCGCCAAGCGGTAAGGCAGCAGGTTTTGATCCTGCCATGCGTTGGTTCGAATCCAGCCGCCCCTGCCAAACATCACGAGAGCTGTTCAAAATGCCTGGCCTTTTGAACAGCTTTTTGTTTCATCGGATCCACCCTCAGGCAGGTACTGCGCGTGTCCAAGATGATGGTCTTCACGGGGAACGCCAACCCCGACCTGGCCCGGCGTGTTGTACGTCAGCTGCATATCCCTCTCGGTGACGCCTACGTCGGGAAATTCTCCGACGGCGAAATCAGTGTCGAAATCAACGAAAACGTTCGCGGTAAGGACGTCTTTCTGATTCAACCGACCTGTGCCCCCACCAACGATAACCTGATGGAACTGGTTGTGATGGCAGACGCCTTCCGCCGGTCCTCCGCCACCCGCATCACCGCCGTCATCCCCTACTTTGGCTACGCCCGTCAGGATCGCCGTCCGCGTTCCGCACGTGTGCCGATCAGCGCCAAGGTCGTGGCCGACATGCTCGATGTAGTGGGCGTCAACCGTGTCCTCACGGTCGACCTGCACGCCGATCAGATCCAGGGCTTCTTCGACATGCCCGTGGATAACATCTACGGCTCGCCGGTCCTGGTCGATGACATCCAGGCTCAGCGCTTCGAGAACCTGATGATCGTGTCCCCCGACATCGGCGGTGTGGTGCGGGCTCGCGCCGTCGCCAAGTCGCTGGGTGTGGACCTGGCGATCATCGACAAGCGTCGCCCTAAGGCCAACCAGTCTGAAGTGATGCACATCATCGGTGATATCGAAGGTCGTACCTGCATCCTCGTCGATGACATGGTCGATACCGCCGGCACCCTGTGCCACGCTGCAACAGCCTTGAAAGATCATGGCGCTGCCAAGGTCTTCGCGTATTGCACTCACCCGATTCTGTCCGGTCGCGCCATCGAGAACATCGAAGGCTCGGTTCTCGACGAACTGGTGGTGACCAATACCATTCCGCTGTCGGCCGCCGCGCAAGCTTGTACCCGTATTCGCCAATTGGACATCGCGCCAATGGTGGCTGAAGCGGTTCGCCGCATCAGCAATGCTGAATCGATCAGTGCGATGTTCCGCTAAGCCAAACGCTTAGCCCTTCGCGCAGAACGAAAATGTGCCCCGCCTCGTGCGGGGCTTTTTGCCCAACCGCCCGGTAGCGCTGGTCGCGAGCGTTTCGGGTGCGTTGTTATCCTGGAGAAACACAATGACTGATTTCACCCTGAATGCCCAAGTGCGTTCCGACCTGGGGAAAGGTGCGAGCCGCCGCCTGCGTCGTAACGCCAGCCTCGTCCCGGCCGTAATCTACGGTGGCGACAAGGCCCCGCAGTCCATCAGCTTGCTGGCCAAAGACCTGGCCAAGATGCTGGAAAACGAAGCCTCCTTCAGCCACGTGCTGACCCTGAACGTCGATGGCCAGAACGAATCCGTTCTGATCAAGGCGCTGCAGCGTCATCCGGCCAAGAGCTTCGTCCTGCACGCTGACTTCGTCCGCGTCGTCGAAGGTCACAAGCTGACCGCTACCGTTCCGCTGCACTTCATCAACCAGGAAACCTCGGTTGGCGTTAAGCAGCAGGGTGGCGAAATTCTGCACAACATTAACGAAGTGGAAGTCTCTTGCCTGCCGCAGGATCTGCCGGAGTTCATCGAGGTCGACATGGCCAAGGTTGAAGTCGGCCAGGTGCTGCACATGACCGACCTGACCCTGCCGAAAGGCGTTCAGCTGGTCTCGCTGGCCCACGGCAGTGACCTGCCGGTTGCCAACGTTCATGCGCCTCGCGTGAGCAAGGAAGACACTCCGAAAGAAGAAGGCGCTGCCGAGTAATCCACTCGTCATCACCTGAGGAAGGGCCTCTGTCGTGACTGCCGTAAAACTGATCGTCGGCCTGGGTAATCCAGGCCCTGAATACGACCAGACCCGGCATAACGCAGGGGCCCTTTTCGTTGAGCGTCTGGCTGCCCACAAGGGCGCCAATCTCAGCGTAGACCGCAAGTATTTCGGCCTGGTCGGCAAGTTTCGCCATCAGGACGAGGACGTCCGCCTGTTGATCCCCACCACCTTCATGAACCGTAGCGGTCAAGCGGTGGCGGCACTGGCCGGATTTTTCCGTATTCCTCCTGAGTCCATCCTGGTCGCCCACGATGAACTCGACATGCCCCCCGGCATCGCCAAGCTCAAACAGGGCGGCGGCCATGGCGGGCATAACGGGCTTCGCGACATCATCGCCAAGCTCGGCAATCAGAACAATTTCTACCGCCTGCGTCTGGGCATTGGCCATCCAGGCCATAGCAGCCTGGTGACCGGCTATGTATTGGGCCGCCCCCCCCAGGCCGAACGCGAGAAGCTGGACGCCAGCATCGACTTCACGCTCGAGGTGCTGCCCGACATTCTTGCCGGTGACTGGACGCGTGCGATGCAGCGTCTGCACAGCCAGAAGGCCTGATCGAGCTCGACGCAGAAACGCAAGACAAGGCAACGGCTGAGCGGAAGGCTTGCACACAGCGCATCACGAAGCCGTTTAACGCAGTTTGGCACCGCCGGTAGCGTAATCGCTGCCAGCCTATACCGAGGCAAGACACATGGGATTCAATTGCGGCATCGTCGGTTTGCCCAACGTCGGCAAGTCCACCCTGTTCAACGCGCTGACCAAATCCGGTATCGCTGCGGAAAACTTCCCCTTCTGCACCATCGAGCCGAACAGCGGCATCGTGCCGATGCCCGATCCGCGCCTGCAGGCTCTGGCTGAGATCGTCAAGCCGGAGCGAATCCTGCCGACCACCATGGAATTCGTCGATATTGCCGGTTTGGTCGAAGGCGCCTCGAAGGGCGAAGGCCTGGGCAACAAGTTTCTCGCCAACATCCGCGAAACCGATGCCATCGCTCACGTCGTGCGTTGCTTCGAAGACGAGAACGTCATCCACGTCTCCAACTCGGTCGATCCCAAGCGCGACATTGAGATCATCGAGCTCGAGCTGATCTTCGCCGACCTCGACAGCTGCGAGAAGCAGTTGCAGCGCGTCACGCGCAACGCCAAGGGCGGTGACAAGGAAGCCGTCGCGCAGAAGGCGCTGCTGGAAAAGCTGATCCCGCATTTCACCGAAGGCAAGCCGGCCCGCACCCTGCTGAAAAAGCTGGGCGATGACGAGATGCAGCTGGCCAAGGGCTTCCACCTGCTGACCAGCAAACCGGTGATGTACATCGCCAACGTTGCCGAAGACGGTTTCGAAAACAACCCGCACCTGGACGTGGTCAAGGCCATCGCGGCCGAAGAAGGTGCCGTTGTGGTACCCGTGTGCAACAAGATCGAAGCGGAAATCGCCGAGCTGGACGATGGCGAGGAGAAGGACATGTTCCTCGAATCCCTCGGCCTCGAGGAGCCCGGCCTGAACCGCGTGATTCGCGCCGGTTACGAGCTGCTCAACCTGCAGACCTACTTCACCGCTGGCGTGAAGGAAGTTCGCGCCTGGACCGTCAAGGTCGGCGCCACCGCCCCCCAAGGCGCCGGCGTGATCCACACGGACTTCGAGAAAGGCTTCATCCGTGCCGAGGTGGTCGCCTATAACGACTTCATCCAGTACAAGGGCGAAGCCGGCGCCAAGGAAGCCGGCAAATGGCGTCTGGAAGGCAAGGAGTACGTCATCAAGGATGGCGACGTGATGCACTTCCGCTTCAACGTCTGAGCGCCCTGCCTGTATTAGCGCCCGCTGAATGAAACAGCTCAAGAAGCCCCGCCTATCCGCGGGGCTTCTTGCATTCCGGCGGGGAATCATTGGAAGTGAAGCCGAACCGTCCTGACTCACTGCGTTCGTCTGACGACCGGCACGTGATCTATCCATTTCCTGCGGAATATTCGCCCCGCTTATGCGGTCGGAACAGGCAGACTTGCCGAAGCCGGAGCAGCGATGAACAGCCTCACCGAAATCCCGACACAGCATCTCGACGACGCTT
The DNA here is from genome assembly GCF_018138085.1 of Stutzerimonas stutzeri. Taxonomy (NCBI): domain Bacteria; kingdom Pseudomonadati; phylum Pseudomonadota; class Gammaproteobacteria; order Pseudomonadales; family Pseudomonadaceae; genus Stutzerimonas; species Stutzerimonas stutzeri. The sequence goes on along the minus strand of NZ_CP073105.1, from coordinate 1,103,119 downwards.
TTTTCAACCGGGACGCGCAGATCGTCGCTCAGGACCTGCTGGGTACCGTGATTCGACACTGCGTCGATGGGCTTTGGCTGTCGGCGCGGATCATCGAGACCGAGGCCTATTACGTCGATGAAAAGGCCAGTCATTCATCACTGGGTTACAGCCCGTCGCGACGCGCGATGTTCATGCCGGCCGGCCATCTTTATCTCTACTACTCACGCGGTGGGGACTCGCTGAATTTCAGCGTGCAGGGCGAAGGCAACGCGGTCTGCATCAAGGCCGGCTACCCCTGGATCGACTCGCTCTCCTGCGAAGAGTCCATCGAGCGCATGCGCACCAACAGCCCGGCTGCCGCTGGCGGCCCACGCCCCCTCACCCGCCTCTGCTCCGGCCAGACACTGCTGTGCAAGGCGCTGGGCCTGACGGTAACGGAGTGGAACGCCCAACGCATGGACCCGACCCGCCTGCGCGTGGACGACATCGGCGCCCGCCCGGACATCGTCCAGACCAAGCGTCTCGGCATCCCCACCGGCCGCGACGAGCACCTGCCCTACCGTTTCGTCGACGCGGGTTTCGCCGCGCACTGCACACGCAACCCGTTGCGCCGCGGGCAGCAGGAAGGTCAGGACTACGTGCTGCTGCGTCGAGAGCTGCTGGCGAGCTGATGTCGCGGCTTGCTGCTAGACGCTACGCACTGACCAGGCGAAGCCGCGTAATTTCCGACGGCGCGCCGAAGCGCAGCGGCGGGCCCCAATAGCCGGTGCCACGGCTGATGTAGATCTGCATCTCGCCGACGCGCTGCAGCCCCGCCACCCACGGCTGCTGCCAGCGCACGAAGTGCATCCAGGGCCAGAACTGGCCGCCGTGCGTATGCCCGGACAATTGCAGATCGCAGCCCGCCTCTACTGCCGCCTTGGCCGAACGCGGCTGGTGCGCCAACAGGATGCGCGGTACGTCATCAGGCGCGCCGGCAAACGCGGCGACCGGATCGCTTCGATGAGTGGGCCGGAACAGTTCGGCCGAGTAGTCGGCGATGCCGGCCAGAACCAGCCTGCCATCACCGTGCTCGAGCTGAACGTGACGATTGAGCAGCACCGTCATCCCCAGCCGTTCGAATTCGGCGATCCAGCTGTCCGCACCGGAGTAATACTCATGATTGCCGGTCACCACGTAGACACCGTGACGGGCGCTTAGCTGTGCCAGCGGGGCGATGTCATCGGCCAGATCGGCGACGGTGCCGTCCACCAGGTCTCCAGTGATGACGATCAGATCAGGCGACAGGCCGTTGACCCGTTGCACGATCGCATCGATATAGCCCTGCTTGATCGTTGGCCCGACATGGATATCGCTGAGCTGCACGATGCTGAATCCCGCCAGCGCTGCAGGCAGATTCCGTAATGCAATGTCACGCTCCACCACGCGCGCCGTTCGCCGCGCGTTGAGCAAGCCGAACAGCGTTACCGCGACGACCACAGCGATAACGGCCGGTGCAGAGCTCTGTGCAAGACCAGCCGACTCCCAGCCGAGCAATGATGCCAGCGCCAGCGCAAACGCACGCAGCAGCGAAAAGACCGCCAGACTGGAAAAGATCCCCATGGCCAACAAGCCGGACCAGGCGAGCAAGGTGCTGCCTGACCCACGCACCAGCACGCCGTAGCGCATCAGCACGGCCGAGAGCGCGAGATAGCTCCACGCCAGGACGCTTCCGACCAATCCGAGCGAGAGATCCTGGATCAGCGTGACGCCGACAAACACGTGCAAGCCAATCAGCAGCACGACAACCAACAACCGTCTGTTCATGCGTTACGTCTCGCGAGCAAAAGAAACCATTGTTACGCACCCAGCTAGCAAGCTGCGCAGGGAAATCGAAAAAGAAGTGGTGACACGCTCAGCCCAAGGGAACTACACCGGCGTCCTGCACTAGAAAAGGTGCGGCTGCATAGGGGAGCGGATGGAAATCGCGCGGGCCGGCGGCCTTGGTGAAAATCGTCGCCCGAACACGATTACGAGCCGCCGCGTGGTGCAGCCTCGATGATCGTGGGGCGAGTCGATTCGGCGCCTGGCACAGCGAGTGTCGCGGTGTGATGCCAGCCTGCGCCCCTGCCCCATCTGAAGCGGCAGGCGCGCAAATCGCCATTCAAGGCCGCACACTCAGCCTTATAGCTGCACCTGACATGCCTATCGGGAAAACTCGCTCATCGGTGCGCTCTCGCAATGACTCAGCATTGCCGAACACGCCGATAAGCCCAACCGGACCGCTACATCACGCCAGGGTCAGGCATCGGATCCGGCGGCGGCGGCTCTTTTTCCAGTTGTTCGAGCACCTCGTCGGGCAGTGTGTCGCCGTCGTCCAGCTCGGTGTCACTTTCGGCGTCGTCCAGGTCGTTCAGCGGCGATTCGTCCGCCAACCACGGATACAGCGGCGGATCGCTTGGAAGGGTAATGCTGAGCATGATGGTTTCCTCGCAGGTGTGCCTGCTGCGTTAGGCAGGCCCGGGCTTGCATGGTTCGGCCCGCCCGTCTCTAGCGTGACCACCTAGCGTGTCCATTCCTGCTCGCCCAGGCACTCGCTCAGGTAGTCGAGGAAACAGGTGATGCGTGCGGCGAGCGCGGTATTGCGGTAGTACACCGCGTGAATCGGCTGAATCACCCGGGTGTTTGCCTCGGCCAGCACTTCGACCAGCGTGCCCTCGGCGCGGTCCCGCTCAGTCATCAAGTCAGACAAACAGGCGATGCCTTGGCCGGCCAGCGCCAGATGCCGAACGGTCTCGCCACTCGATGCCCACAGGCTCGGCACGATGGGCCAGGTCTCGCCGAGCGGATGACGCAACGGCCAATGATTGAGGCTCTCCGGCTGGGTAAAACCGATCAGGCTATGTGTCGCCAGGTCCTCTACCTGCTGCGGCATACCGCGCCGTGTCAGGTAATCCGGGCTGGCCACGGCACGAATCCGGCTGCGACCCAGCGGCCGGGCGTGGAGGGTGGAATCGCGCAGTGGACCATGGCGCAGCGCCAGGTCGGTGCGGTGCTCGAGCAGATCGATGATCTGGTCGCTGCTGTTCAGTTCCAGCTCGATATCCGGATAGCGCTCGCGGAACCCACCTATCAGCGGCACCAGCACATGCAGCATGAAGGGTGCGGAGGCGTTGACCCGCAACCTTCCGGCCGGCCGCTGCAAGCGGCGCGACATCTGCTCCTCGGCTTCCTCTACGGCCTCAAGAATCCGCCTGGCCTGAACCAGAAAAGCCGCGCCCTCCTCCGTCAGCTCCAGGCGCCGTGTCGTGCGGCGCAGCAGTGTGGTGGCGAGCTTGGCTTCCAGCCGGCTCAGCGCACGGCTGACTCCTGAGGCGGTCTGCCCCAACTGCACGGCCGCGCTGGAGATGGAGCCGGTATCGATGACGGCCGTGAACGCCTGCAATTCGTCGAGCGTGGTTTTCATCTGTGACTCGCAGTCAATTATGTTTGGCCTGAAACCCGGTTTTTCCGCATGAGTCTGCGGTAGACACTGCGCGCCATGCAATCCAACCGGAGTTTCATCCCATGCCCATCGCTCTGCTCGCGCTGACCCTCAGCGCATTCGCCATCGGCACGACGGAGTTCGTCATCGTCGGCCTCATCCCCACCATCGCCGGAGACCTCGGCGTCAGTCTGCCCTCAGCCGGGCTGTTGGTCAGTCTTTACGCCTTGGGCGTCGCGGTCGGCGCACCGCTGCTCACGGCCCTGACCGGCAAGGTCCCGCGCAAGCTGTTGCTGCTGTCGTTGATGGTGCTGTTCACCGCCGGCAACCTGCTGGCCTGGCAAGCGCCGGGCTACGAATCGTTGATCCTGGCACGCATCGTCACCGGTCTCGCCCACGGCGTGTTCTTCTCCATCGGCTCGACCATCGCCACCAGCCTGGTCTCGAAAGAAAAAGCCGCGAGCGCCATTGCCATCATGTTCACTGGGCTTACCGTCGCGCTGGTGACCGGCGTACCACTCGGCACCTTCATCGGTCAGCAGTTCGGCTGGCGGGAGACCTTTCTGGCCGTGTCGCTGCTCGGCGTGATCGCCTTTATCGGCAGCCTGATCTTCGTGCCGCGCGGCATTCAGCACAGCAAGCCCGCGTCGATCGTCCAGCAGCTGGCCGTACTGAAACAGCCACGCCTGCTCTTGGTCTACGCCATGACCGCAGTCGGCTACGGCGGCACCTTCATCGCATTCACCTTTCTCGCGCCGATCCTGCAGGAGATCAGCGGCTTTGGTGAAGGCGCGGTTAGCCTGGTTCTGCTGGTTTACGGCGTCTCGGTAGCGGTGGGCAATATCTGGGGCGGCAAGCTGGCCGACCGCCGCGGGCCGATCAGCGCGCTCAAGTTGATTTTTACGCTGCTCGCCGCTGTGCTCTTCATCCTCACCTTCACCGCAGGCAACCCCTGGCTGGCACTGGCGACCGTACTGTTCTGGGGCGCCGTGGCCTTCGGCAACGTGCCCGGCCTGCAGATTTACGTGGTGCGCCAGGCCGAGCACTACACGCCGAAAGCGGTGGACGTCGCCTCGGGCCTGAACATCGCCGCCTTCAACCTTGGCATTGCCGGAGGCGCATGGCTCGGCGGACATATTGTCGCCTCCATGGGTCTCATCCATACCGCCTGGATCGGCTCGCTGGTGGTGCTGGTTGCCCTGGCATTCACCTACTGGAGCGGCCAACTGGATCGCAAATTCGCTGCAGCACCAGCCCATACCCCAGGCACCGATACGCACGAGCCGGTGCTTACCGCCTCGCATTGAACCTCACAGGAGAACCCTCAATGACCATTCCCGCATTCGGCCTCGGCACCTTTCGCCTCAAGGGTCAGCAAGTCATCGACTCGGTGAAGATGGGCCTCGAACTCGGCTATCGCCACATCGACACCGCGCAGATCTACGACAACGAAGCGGAAGTCGGCCAGGCCATCGCCGAGAGCGGCGTCCCGCGCGACGAGCTATTCGTGACCACCAAGGTTTGGACCAGCAACCTCGGCGCCGACCGCCTTATCCTCAGCCTGGAGGAAAGCGTGAGCAAACTGCGCATGGAACAAGTGGACCTCACCCTGGTGCACTGGCCCTCGCCCAATGACGAGTTGGCGGTCGCCGACTACCTGGCCCGGATGATGGACGCCAAGCAGCGAGGCCTGACCCGCGCCATCGGCATCTCCAACTTCACCATCAGCCATATGCAACAGGCCATCGACGCCATCGGTGCCGAGAACATCGCCACCAATCAGGTTGAGGTGCATCCCTTCCTGCAGAACCGCAAGGTCATCGATTTTGCCCGCAGCCACGGCATCCATATCACCGCTTATATGCCGCTCGCCTACGGCAAGGTGATGCAAGACGAGGTGCTGCAACGCATCGCTGAAGCCCACAACGCCAGCCCCGCACAGGTCGCCCTGGCCTGGCTGCTGCAACAGGGCTTCGCCGTGATCCCCTCCTCCACCAAGCGCGAAAACCTCGCCGCCAACCTCGAGGCGCAACAGCTGCGACTGACCGACGAGGAGATGCAACAGATCGCCACGCTGGACCGCAACGAGCGCCTAGCCAACCCCGGCTTCGCGCCAAAATGGGATTGAGCGACAGCGCACCGGCAGCGGCCGGACCGGCGGCATAAGCTTTTGAAAAAGCAGGTAGAAAAAGCGCACCCGGAGGGTTGACACACGACCGCGCGGCGCGAATAATGCGCGCCACTTGGCTACGTAGCTCAGTTGGTTAGAGCATAGCATTCATAATGCTGGGGTCCGGGGTTCAAGTCCCTGCGTAGCCACCAAATTCAAGAAAGGGTTCAGCGAAAGCTGAACCCTTTTTTTGTGCCCGCCGTTTAGCCAACCGCACCGAGAGCGCACCATGAGAGACGACTTCGACAATATCCGCGCCGAGCGCGAAACGCCCTATCGCACCGCCTCAACGACCCCATCCAATCAATACGCCGGGCTATGGAAACAGATCGCCATCGGGATCGTGGTCGGGCATTTGTCGTTAGGGTTGATTGGTGCGGTGGTTTGGATGGTGGCAGCGCATCTGCTGGTTGGGGATGTGCAGATCGTAGCGCCGTGGGCGGGAAAGCAAGAATAGGCAGCCATTGCAGCGTTCGTACTAGAGCGCATAGTCTTCTGAAAATAAATCTGTCCCCTTTTACGTTAAAGAGACCGAGCGGCGAAGTGAGACGAGGCCTACTACAGTTATCATGCAAAAATAAGTAATGGGCGCAGATGAAATAGAAAATAAAAACATTTGGAGTGACGGCCGGCGCAAGACTATTCCGGCCGCCTTAATGCATCAAATTGCCCAATACTTGACGGCTACCTCAGCCATCTTCTCTTGTCGCCTGTCTATTTCGGACTTAGTCCATTCTGACGATTCACCAATCATCTTGGTGAAGTAAAAATCTGAACTTCTATAAACTCCAACTTTTTCGTCGAAGCTATCGTTTCCAATAGTGCTGTTTATCTTCGATGCCATGATGGCAAGGTTGCCTAGTCTATTCTGCGATGACCGTACCTCCTCATCGTCAAAGAATTGGCTCCAACCCTGATCTGGCTTCAGCGGCAATACATGCTCTAAATTGACCCTGGATGCATCATAGTCGGGAATTTTTTCCGCGTTTACTCCGGCCAACGCAATTTCCAGCTCTCGCAAATAGTATCTTGCTATCTTCTGCTTCGAAACCGTTGCAATAGAAAATGCAGCCCTGAAAGCCGTATCTGTCGGTACGTTCTTAAACTCTTGAATGACGCCGTTTGGTGTTGTTATCTTGTCCTCGCTAACTACCTTGGCAGTTTCAGCATATAGACGCTCCAATGTACCGCCCCCGATACCTCCTGCCATCTGGTACCTAACTGCAGCGGAAACAAGTTTCTTGAATGTGGCCGAAACATTCTTGGAGTCGAACTTGTTGAGTATGGCCAAAAGCAGAGGCCTAATCTGGGTCATTCCAAGTAGATTTAAGGTCGCGACCGAGTATTTAACGTCAGAGGAAAAGCCCGCCCAGTACTCATGCTCAGTGTTAAGGAGCGCTGAATAAACCCGTACTGTTTCTGCAAGTTCTGTTGAGAAGCGTAGGGCTGCTCGCTTGCTAGTGATCTTTGACTTTAAGTGAGAGAAAAGTTCTTTCTCACGAATCAATCCATATTTGGCCATTGTGAAATGGCGAATATAGGTCACGGTTAAAGGGTCATCAGATGCCCCCTCCAGAATAGCCACCATGGTAAGCCATCTATTCTTTGCCTCTTCTAGCTTCTCTCCGGACTTATGGAAGAGATAATTCTTTACAAGGTCCGAGATCGCTAGTTCTAAACCTCTGTCGTTAAGTGTTTCAAATATAACAAACGCGTTACTGTCATCCGGCGCGGTAACTACAATTATTTTTAATGACTTTTCTATGTAGTCCAACCAGCAGTGCAGCTCTTCCTCTGAGTCTTTGGATTTTTCGCAAATTCTTTTAAGGTACTCAAGGCAGCGATTCGCCGCTGAAACTAACCGTCGATGCGAAGAGCGCTTTGCTTGTTTTGCGGAAACCGTGGAGAAACTTTCTATCAGGTCCTGATAGATTTCATTGTCAACTTCGTTGAGGATTAGCTTGGGCTCCCTCTCCTTCGTTCTTCTATCAGTGCTAGCCAAAAAGTCGGACTTTACCGAGACAACTACTTCGTGATCTTCATCAAGATAAAATATCTCTTTAATGGCGGCTAAAACGAGACTTATAGTGGTGAGCCTCTGTTGTCCATCAACCACCTCGAATCTTCCGCTTTCATCTGCGGTAACAACTATAGAGCCTAAGAAATACTCTCGCTCCTTGTTTGATATTGCCTCTCTTATGTCTTCTAATAGTGCATCAACATGATCCACCTCCCAAGCATAAGACCGCTGGTAAGCTGGAACACGGAATCTTCTACTTTTTAAGACTGCCCCAATACCTTCAAGACTAATATTGAGTTGCTGTATTTGGCTCATAAGGGCACATCCATTTAGAGGCAGTCCATTTAGACAGGTGATAGATTTTGACCGAGGCCAGAAATGGTACTGTGCCAGCGTGGTTGATATCCAGCAACACCATGAGCGGGGCACGCACCCAAAGCGGTGACTACAAGCTTGATTTTCTGAGGTTTACTCTGGCCCGATGAGGGGGCGCAGGTATCTGAACCCCCGTAATATGGGCCTTTATGGGCCTTTATGGGCCTCTATGGGCTACCGTGGGCTAATTTCTGCGATTCATAATGCTGGGGTCCGGGGTTCAAGTCCCTGCGTAGCCACCAAATTCAAGAAAGGGTTCAGCGAAAGCTGAACCTTTTTTTGTGCCCGCCGTTTAGCCAACCGCACCGAGAGCGCACCATGAGAGACGACTTCGACAACATCCGCGCCGAGCGTTAAACGCCCTACCGCACCGCCGCTACCCAAGCCAATCAGCATGCCGGGCTGTGGAAATAGATCGCCATCGGCATCGCGGTTAGGTATCTGTCGTTGGGGTTGATTGGTGCGGTGGTCTGGATGGTGGCGGCGCAGCTGCTTGATGGAGATTTGCACATCGTGTCGCCATGGGCGGGGGAAGCTGGGGTGAACTGCTACCGAGCCTCCACTTACATGCATAATCTTCGGACTCAACTGCCACGCCAGACACTTCTTTGAACTGCAGCCTGATAATGCCGAACAAACTCTAGCGGCGTATTGCCGCACCCCCTGATAGACCGGCCGCCCGCTAAGCTTGCAGTACATCTAGCCTCCCCCAGGTCGATAGATGGCAGTTGCCTCTACCATCAACCGGCGCATACTGTCGCCGTCGTTGTTCCGGTTCTTGGAACATTGGTCTGCTTCCAGCAGGATTCTAGAAGCCCACATAATTTTCTCTGATTGTCTGTACCCAGCGTTCTCGCGTGCACAGCCGTTTTCGCCTGCGCGTCGCCTGTGGTGGTCAGGTTTTTTGGCAGTTGGGTTTGAGTGTGGTCAGCGATACCGCATCGTTCCCTTGCTACGTTTTATTCGCCTCGAAGCAAGGGTCGCGCAACCCAACCCGCCAAGCGTTCTGGCGAAAGGGAGCCGGTCCTCGTCGTCACGCACCGTTGGCATCAACTTCGCCGCGTCTGAACCAGCCGCGCACAAAGGATGTGTATGAAGAAGAAATTCGATAAAGAGATTGGCAAGATCGCTTTCGTTTTCCTGCCGATGGTCATGCAGCCGCTGTTGAATTTCTTTTTTCTGATTCTGGTCGCCAAGCATTGCTCGCTGGAAGAGTACGGCTCGCTGGCGTTAAGCATGGTGCTGGTATCGGTGATTGTCGGGTTCTCGGACTTCGGCCTACGCGACTACCTGCTGAGCAAGGGCGCTATCGAAAAGGGGCTTTCCAGCGGTGAAAACCTTTTTCTGCCAGCGACCGTGGGCTATCTGGTCCTGGTCATGGCGGCGATGTTCTACCTGGGCAATGTCGGCGGCACGCACGATGCCTATTACCTGCTGGTCAGCTTTTTGCCCGAAGCCCTGGCCTTCGCCGTTCTGCAGCGCTGCCTGTTCTTCCACTATCAGCGCCAGGACCGGCTGGTACGCTTCTCCTCTCTGGACTCGATCTTCAAGTCGCTGCCCTTCGCCGTGAAGATCGGCTTGTTCCTGCTTACCGGTAACCTGATCCTTTCCGTCGCCGTTGGCGCCGGGGTGGCCATGCTTTCATACCTGGGCTGGTTCTACCTGCGCTGTATTCGCCAACCAGGCTTCTTTGCCATCGACACCCAGGTCTTCGCGACGCTCGGCAAGATGCTGACCCTGTGGCGTTCCTGGTTGCCCTTTACCGTTTCCTTTTTCTCCTTCTTTCTTTACTTCGGCGCCGACCGGATTGTCATCGAGAAGCTGCTCGGTGGTGAGCAGTTGGCGGTCTATGCCGCAGCCGTTTCGTTTATCGCCATCGGACAGATCGCTGTCACCGCGTTCTGGTCGCTGTACATGCCTCGGATTTCGCGGGGCTTCAACGAAATCGGGCAGCGGAAGTTCGTCATCCTGGCGGTCGGCCTGTCGCTGGGCATGTTCGCGGGCTATCAGCTGTTCGCCCTGCTTCTGTTCCACCTGTTCTACCCGGAAAGCTATGCCGGCGCCTCGCTGATCCTGCAGATCATGGCGGGCTTTTTTATCTTCCGGCTCGTAAACGTGGTCTTCGAGATGTACTGGGTCGCCGAGGAGCGCTACGACAGCTTCGTCAAGATGCGTGTGTTCTGCGGGCTACTCAGCGTGGCACTGAACTGCATTTTCATTCCGGTGTTCGGGTTGATCGCGCCAGCCGTGATCGTCGTTATCTGCGAGCTGACGTTGACGCTTCTCATCCTCTTCGCCGAGTTCCGCCGGAAGAATTCACCGGCGGCCGAGCCCCAGGCGATATCGGTGGACATCGTGCCGGAGGCGGTGCCGATGAGTGTGATTCCACCAGCGCTACTACAAAGCGTGCAACCAGCACCAAGCCTATTCATCGAGCAGAGCGAGGCCGGCCACTCCGGCACCTGACCCGTCCGGCCACGCTGCGACGATTACCGCAATGACGTCCGTTCATTGCCCCAGACGTCCGAACCGGCCGCAGATGCTGGATCGAACGCTTTGGTTTTTTAGCTCGCGGCCATCCGGCCAACGCAGCTACAAAGCTCACCCATTGTTCATCAACGCAAACGCTGCCCCGATATCGCCGGATGGTAGAGCGGCTGCACGGTATTCCCGGCTGGATCGATCACGTGAAAGCTATGGGCGCCGTCGCTGTGGGCGAAGGGGCGGTCGAGCATGGTGACGCCTTGAGCTTTGAGGTATTCGTACCAGGCGTGCAGTTCGTCCAGGCTGTCGACGATGAAACCGTAGTGATCCATCGCCTGGACGCCGCTGCTCTTTTCCCGGGCGCGGCCCAGGGAGAGGTTGTCGTTGCCGCAGGTCAGGTAGACGAGGTCCTTGCTGGCGCGATTGAGGACGTCCATGCCCAGCACGTCGACGTAGAAACGTTCGCATTCTTCAAGGTTCGGCACGGTGAGCGCCAGATGACGCAGGCCGTTCAGGCGACCGGGACGCTGTGGCATTTTTCTTTTCCTTTTTGTATACAATTACGCGACAAGATTAAAACAAAATGGAGTGCTCATGTACTGTCTCATCCTGAAAACGCAACTCGCACCGGGCTCGTTCGATAAATTCATGGAGGCCATGCGCGTCAACGCCGCCGCTTCGGTAACCCAGGAGCCGGATTGCCTGGTGTTCGACGTCATCCAGGATCTGGCGGATCCCGACCTCGTCTACCTCTATGAGCTGTACCGCGATGAAGCGGCGTTCGCGCACCACAAGACCACCGAGCACTATCTGCAGAGCCGCCCGTTGGTGGGTGAATTCATCGTCAAGCAGGAGGCCATGAAGGGCCAGATGGTGTGCGGCAACAGCAAGCGCTGAACGACACGACGATAGGAAGTAACCGGACAACGCCGCCGAAGCGGTAATGCTGTTCGCTTAACCACTGTCGACTTAGGCACTCCTACGTTCCGGACAGGCCTGCGCCTGTATCGCCGCGAGGTCGCGCCTCCCACTGGAGCTGGTGTGCACCTGCTGCTTTGGGGGAGGCCCGAGTCGAGACGAACTTACTAAGTGAACAGCATCGCGCCGAAGCGAGCTATTTGCAGGTATCCCGGCTCGGCATCAGCGAACCGCCCGGCGCACTGTGGGCCGGGTCGCCAACAGCAGGCCGGCGAAGATCAGCCCACCGCCGATCCAGTGGAACCTCTGCAGACCCTCGCCCAGCAGCAGCCAGCCGAGAATCGCGGTGAAGACCGGCATCAGGTAGGTCGCCATCGCCGCTTTCGCCGCGCCAACGGTTTTGACGCCGTGGTTCCAGGACAGGTAAGCGACCAGCGAGGCGAAAATGGCGGTGTAGGCGATCACGCTGAGGTTGATCAGGTTCGGCGTGAAGCCGCCGGCGTGGCTGAATTCGAACAGGTAGAACGGCAGAATCAGCGGTGTGCCCAGCAACATCAACACGCCCAGCAGCGTCAGCGGCGGCACCTGGAGAAAGCCGGCCCAGCGCCGCAGGGACAGGGTATAGAGCGCCCACACCAGCACCGCCGCCAGCATGATCAGGTCGCCGGTCTGGAACGACAGGCTGGTAAACGCCCCCCAGCTGCCACGGCTGATCAGGTAGACCAGGCCACCCGCCGCGATGGCCATGCCGAACCAGGCGCGCCGCGCCGGCCATTCCCCTAGCAGCAGCCCGCCACCGATAAAGGTGAACAGCGGCAAACAGGTGTTCACCAACGTCAGGTTGATGGCTTCGGTGCTTTGCGCGGCGGAATACAGCAGCGAGTTATAGCTGCTGATGCCCAACGCCGCGACGATGGGCAGGCGCCACCCTGCCGCGCGCAACGCCGCTCGATGGGTCCAGATGGACCGCGCCACGAACGGCAATAACAGTCCGGTGGCAAGCACCCAGCGCCAGAACGCCAGGGTCAGCGGAGGGATGGCTTCGTGAAAGGCACGGGCCACCAGGGCGTTGCCACTCCAGCAGAGCACGGCGAGCAGGAGGCCACCGAAGGCCCAAGCGTTACCAGTCGGCATCAGACCGGCCGAAGCGGGCGCAGGCGGTATTGCGGTGGCACCTGTTCCGGGCCGCTGATGGTGACGTTGAGGTCCTTCCAGATGCCGTCCTTGATGCCGTAAATGCAGCCATGCACGGACAGTGTCTGGCCACGGTGCCAGGCGTTCTGAACGATGCTGGTGTGGCTGACGTTGGCGACCTGCTGGATGACGTTCAGTTCGCACATGCGGTCGACCCGGGCTTCCTCGGTGGGGAAGCTGGCGATGTGCTCGCGGTGCTCGTAATACAGGTCGCGGATGGTGCGCAGCCAGCCGTCGATCAGCCCCAGCTGGTCGTCACGCATGGAGGCGCGAACGCCACCGCAGCCGTAATGGCCGGTGACCAGAATGTGCTTCACCTTGAGTACGTCGACGGCGTACTGAATGACGGACAGGCAGTTGAGGTCGGTATGCAGCACGACGTTGGCGACGTTGCGGTGGACGAACAGGTCGCCCGGCAGCATGCCGACGATCTCGTTGGCCGGCACGCGTGCGTCCGAACAGCCGATCCAGAGATATTCCGGCACCTGCTGCTTGGCCAGTTTGGCGAAAAACGTCGGGTCTTCCTCGTTGATAGCTTCAGCCCAACGCGCATTGTTTTCGATTAGTTGTTGAAGATCTTTGCTCATCGATAGCCCCTTTTTGATCCGATACGCACGTTACGAACCGGACCACGTTTTGACAAGCACGCGGGCCGGGACGTCACAGCCTAAACGGTGAACAGCGGATTCGAGGGGACTTCGGCTCGCGGACGGGAGGAAAAGGCACGCAGGTCGCGCAGAAAGTTGTCGCGCCAGGCATCGAGGTCCGCGGCGCGGATCGCACGCATCATGTGCTCGTAGCGGTCCTTGCGCTCGGCGAGCGACATGCGCAGGGCTCGGTCCAGCGCTTCGGCCATGCCTATGCAGTCATAGGGATTGACGATAAGCGCCGAGGTCAGTTCGCGGGCGGCACCGGCGAAGCGCGACAGCACGAGCACGCCGGGATCCTCCGGATCTTGCGAGGCGACGTATTCCTTGGCGACGAGGTTCATGCCGTCGCGCAACGGCGTGACGAAACCGATGTCGGCATTGCGGAACAGGCCCATCAACACACGCCGATCATGGCTCTTGTTGAGGTAATGCAGCGGCGTCCAGTCAAGGTCCGACAGCCAGCCGTTGATGTGCCCCGCCGCGCTCTCCAGTTGTTGCCGAATGTGCTGGTAAGTCTTCACATCGGAGCGGGAGGTGGGCGCAATCTGAATGAACTCGACCGAGCGACGGTGCTCCGGGTAGCGCTCGAGAAAAGCCTCGTAGGCCTTGAAACGCTCCAACAGACCTTTGGAATAGTCCAGGCGATCGACGCTGATGATCTTCTTGCGGGCAATGTCGGTGGTGCGCCGCATGGGCTTGCGACGGCCTTTGTAAGACTCGGCCAGGTCGTGGATTTCATCCGGGACCACACCGATCGGATAGACGCCGGCACGAAAGTTTTGCCCGTACGCGGTCAGGCTGCCGTCGGATTCGAGCACGCCGCGCACCTCGCGGGTCATGTAATCCTGAAAGGCCAGGCGATCGGTTTCGGTCTGAAACCCGATGAGATCGTAGAAGCAGAGCGTCCTGAGCAGTTCGTTGTGTGGGGGAATGACGGTGAGGATTTCCGGCGGCGGGAACGGAATGTGGAGAAAAAAGCCGATGCGGTTACGAATACCCAGTTGACGGCAGCATTCGGCGAAGGGAATCAGATGGTAGTCGTGAATCCAGATGATGTCGTCGGGCTTGAGCAGCGGCTTGAGCTTCTCCGCCAGCATGGCGTTGACCCGCCTGTAGCCTTCATATTCCTGACGGTTGTAGCGAGCCAGGTCGATGCGGTAGTGGAAGATCGGCCAGAGCGTGGCATTGGAAAAGCCGCGGTAATACTGGTCGTAGTCCTGTTTGGTCAGGCCCATCGTGACGTAGGTGATGTTACCGATGGTCTCGCTATGGGTCTGCGGGGAGCTGCTGACTTCGCCGCTCCAGCCGAACCAGATGCCTCCGGCCTGGCGCAACGCGTCATAAACGCCTACTGCAAGCCCGCCAGCAGCGACCTTCCCCACCTTGATCGGCGCTACTCGGTTGGAAACCACTACTAGTCGGCTCATGGATGGATCTCTCAGTCTGGTTTTGTTGGATTTTTCGGCTGTTTCGACAGTGCGTCGAGCAGGGTTTCGAGCCAGGCGCCGACCGCTTCTACCGAGTCCAGGCGTTGCATGGCCTCGGTTACGCCGGTACCGACCTTGATGCTCAGGCCGCCCAGCTCGTTGACGACCTTGAAACCCGCCTCGTCAGTCAGATCGTCACCGATGAACACAGGCGTTCGGCCTTTGAACGGCGCTTCCTGCATGAAGGTACGAATCACCTCGCCCTTGCTGGCGCCGCGCGGCTTGAGTTCGAACACGCATTTGCCCGGCTGCAGCGTCAGCACCTCTGCATAACGCTCGACGAATCGCTCCGCCAAGGCGCGGGCGGCGTCTTCCAGTTCAGGAGCCAGACGAAAATGCAGGGCGAATGCGACGGTCTTGTTCTCCAGCACCAGTCCCGGATGCTCGGCGCAGGCTTGCGCCAGCGCCCGTTCGATCGCGCTGAAAACGTCAGGATCGAGAGCCAGGTTTTGCATCTGCCCTGCAGCGGTCCTGCGCTCGGCGCCGTGCACGCCGGCCGCTGGCAGGATCAGCGGGGCGAGCAAAGCGTCGAGCTGGCTGAGTGGTCGTCCGGAAATCACAGCGACGGGAACGTCACTGACGTGCAGATGCTCCAAGGCCGCGAGGGAGCGAGGGGGTATGGATACCAGTTCAGGACGGGGCTGGATTTCTGCCAGCGTACCGTCGACGTCGAAGAAAAAAGCGCAGCGCCGGACCTCTAGCCCGGGTCGGTCATTTGGTTTGTTCATGCTCCTTGAGACTCCGGATCGATAAAGGTGGTTCGCACTTTTTTGCGCCACCGTCGAGGCCCGCCGGCTCAACAGGTGTCTCCAGCAGCTTGGTGCATAAAGCCCGAACCGGCCAGCAGCCAGCCTGAATCTTCACACCGAGGCCAGGTCACAACCTGCAAGACCGCAGCTCAATCAGGAGGTTGTCATGAACGATCGCAAGCCCTACACGCCCACGGAAATCGACGACACGGAAGACCGCATGGGCTCGATGGAGCAGCTCGATTTCGATCAGCATCGCGACGATCGCAAAGGTCGTATCGGCGATGAGGTACCCGCCGAGGAGATCGAGGATGAGTTTCCGCCCGAGCGCGTAGCCGAAGCGGGCATGACCACGGGCGAAGTCCCGGATGGCGACACCACCATGGACGATCTGGCGCCGGAAACGCTGATCCGCGAGGACGGCTCACGCTCGCCGAACGAGCGCGGCCATGGCGGGCCAGCGGATCAGGATCTCAGTGAAGTCTCGGAGCACCAAATCGGCGCCGATGTGGATCTGGACGAAGCGGAACAAGGGCGCGTTGACCCTTTGGACGGCAAACCATGGGACGGCCCGGCGAAAGGCGACCGGGACACCGGGCTCGGCGGCGGCGACGCGGTGCTGCATGAGAACGATGACGTGATGGACGACAACGAGCTGGAGGGCGACGCGCCGCTGGATTCCGGTCGAGACAAGGCGCCGGGGCAATAACACACGCCCGCTTACACAGCGAGCATGGTGCAAAGGCTGACGCGCCGTCCGTAGTGTGGCGCTCGGGCGGTGTGAGTCGAGGGAGTCGATGCCCCAGCGGTCGCTCAATCCAGCAGGGTGCAGGCCATCACCAGCGCATCCTCGCGGCCGTCGGCGGACGGATAGTAGGCGCGCCGACGGCCAACCTCATTGAAGCCATACCGCTCGTATAGTCGATAGGCCGAAGCATTGCTGGCTCTGACTTCGAGGAAGCATTCGCGCCCGCCCCGCTCCGCGGCCCGCTGCATGAGATGCTCGAGCAGGCGCAAGCCCAGGCCGCGCCCCTGACTCTGCGGTTTGACCGTGATATTGAGCAGGTGGGCCTCGTCGAGAATGACATTGATCACACCATGGCCGACCTGCTGCTCGCCTTCGAACATGACCCAGCATTCATAGGCGGTCAGGGCGTCGGTGAAGATGCCGCGGGTCCAGGGGTGGCTGAAGGCGGCGTACTCGATTTTCAGGACTGTTTCGATATCCGCCGCCGTCATGGGGCGGAAGCTGACTGCATCACTCATGAAGCACTACTCATAAACCCGTGACCCAACGCGCCATGCTGCGGCGCATCGCTTTCCACAGCGCGGCCTTGCTGCCAGGCTGCTCCATCAGTTGCTCGAGGCCGGGCATCGCCAGTGCATGGCCGATACCTTCGATATGCAGCTCGCGGTAGCAGGCGTCCGCCTCCACTTCACCGGCAAAGCGCAGCGCCGGCAGACCTATCAACCAGAGGCAGGCGCAACCCATATCTTCCAACTCGGCGGCTACCACGCCTTGCACGTAATCCCGTGCCGCTTCGGCACCTTGATCGAGGCTGCCGCGATGCAGCAGCGGCCAGCGGATCGGTTCGCCGTCTCCGACCTGTTGCGGGCTGTCCGGCAATCTGGCGGCGCGAAGCAGGTCCTTGAGCAGCAGGTAGGCCGGATCGCGACTCTGGAACGACTCACCGGTGGGCAATTCGACCAGCAGCAGGCAGTTGCCGGCGCGCAGCAGTTGCAAGGCGAAACGCGGTGGCGGCGCGCTAAGCTTCTGTTCGGCAACGACCGGCTGTTCATCAGAGGGTTTATTGGCCGAGCGTTTCGGCTCGGGTACGGCAATGCGCGGCATGGCCGCACGAACCGCATCGGCCGCGGGGCTTGCCGTGACGGTGGGGGCGGCGGCAACAGGCCGGTCCGCCACGGCAGTCGGCTGCGGCGCCGGCTGTTCGGGCTCGAAGACCGGTGCCGGTTCAGGCTCGACCCGCTGCAACAATGCCGGACGCGAAGGCGCGGCGAAAGGCAGCTCCGTGCGCGGCAACCAGGAAGTGATCTGCATGGCGTCGAGGAAGGCCCGACGCCGGTTCTCAGTGATCAAACCCCGGCCACCTGCGGGTGCGCCTTGGCCCCGACCTGCATCAGGTTCAGCGCGTTCAGATAAGCCTTGGCGGAGGCGACGACGATGTCGGTATCGGCACCGTTGCCATTGACGATGCGCCCGCCCTTCTCCAGCCGCACCGTGACTTCGCCTTGCGAATCGGTACCTTTGGTGATGGCGTTGACTGAATACAGCTGCAGCGTCGCGCCGGAATTGGCGACCGACTCGATGGCCTTGAAGGTCGCATCGACCGGTCCCGAGCCCTGCCCCGACGCAGTCTGCTCATGCCCATCGACGTTGAGCACGAGTCTGGCGTGCGGCACTTCGCCGGTCTTGCTCGCCACTTCCAACGTCACCAGTTTGAAATGCTCCTGCACGTCTTCGGCGAGGGTATCGGAGACCAGCGCCTGCAAGTCCTCGTCGAAGATCTCGTGCTTCTTGTCGGCCAGCTCCTTGAAGCGCGCAAAGGCCGCATTCAGCTCGCCTTCGCCCGGCAGCACGATGCCCAGTTCTTCGAGCCGCGAACGGAAAGCCGCGCGCCCCGAATGCTTGCCCATGACCATCTTGTTGGCATTCCAGCCCACCGATTGCGCGGACATGATTTCGTAGGTTTCGCGATGCTTGAGCACGCCATCCTGATGGATGCCGGATTCATGGGCGAACGCATTGGCGCCGACGATGGCCTTGTTCGGCTGCACCGGAAAACCGGTGATGCCAGAGACCAGGCGCGAGGCGCTGAGGATGTGCTCGGTCTCGATGCGGGTGTGCACATCGAGCAGATCCTGGCGGGTCTTGATCGCCATGACGATCTCTTCCAGCGCCGCATTGCCCGCACGCTCGCCGAGCCCGTTGATGGTGCACTCGACCTGCCGCGCGCCCGCAACGACCGCCGCCAGCGAGTTGGCGACGGCCAGCCCCAGGTCGTTGTGGCAATGCACAGAGAAGACGGCCTTGTCGGCGTTGGGAATGCGCTCGAGCAGGGTGCCGATCATGGCGCCGTATTGATGCGGGATGGCATAGCCAACCGTGTCCGGGATATTGATCGTGCGCGCGCCGGCATCGATGGCCGCTTCGATGATGCGGCAGAGGAAATCGATCTCCGATCGCCCGGCGTCTTCGCAGGAAAACTCCACATCGGCGCAGAGATTGCGCGCTTTGGTCACGGCGCGGACGGCCTGCTCGACCACCTGGTCCGGCTGCATGCGCAGCTTGTACTGCATATGAATCGGGCTGGTGGCGATGAAGGTATGGATGCGTCCGGAATTGGCGCCGGCCAGGGCTTCGGCGGCGCGCTCGATATCGGCATCGACGGCACGCGCCAGGCTGCAGACGGTGCTGTCCTTGATGTTGTCGGCGACCGCCTTCACCGCGGCGAAATCGCCCGGACTGGCGATGGCGAAGCCGGCTTCGATCACGTCCACCTTCAGCCGTTCGAGGGCCTTGGCGATGCGCAGCTTCTCTTCACCGGTCATGGAGGCACCGGGGCTCTGTTCGCCGTCTCGCAGGGTGGTGTCGAAGATGATGACGCGGTCGTTGCTGCTCATGTCGAACTCCTCTTGGCCTGCCGTGCGGACTCAGGCGGCGCCTCAAGTGTGAATTGTGGCCGGAAACCAGCAAAGCGGGAAGGCCGGCGTCTCATTGCGTCATCCCAACGATCGGTTTGGGCTGATTTGCACCGGGGTCAGGCAGTACAATTGCCGACTATTTTTGCAGCCGACAGAACCGATTCAGATGATCGAACCCAAGCGCGTACTGCGTGCCCTCGCCGAACACTGGACGTTGCTCGAGCCGCTGTGCGAGCGTTTCGATGCCGGCACCCTGAGCCTGATCGAGCTTCGTCATCAGCTGGCCGCACAGCTACCGGAAGGCACGCCCACCGATATCACCGCCCTGCTCGATCAGTGGATCCGTCTGGATATTCTGGTCCCGGTGGCGAAAAGCCCGAATCGCTTCGAGCTGAACGCGCAGATTCATGATTTTCTCGCCTACCTGCGCCGCGAACATCGGCTCGGCCTGTGCCTGGAAATCGAAGCCTACCTGCGCCACCTCGAACGCCTGGCCGGACACATCCAGGATGCCTTCGAGATCCGCGACGGGCAGGACCTTGCCCGCCAGCTGCGCCTGCTCGACATGCGCGTGCGCGACGTGCTGAAGAAGCTCGCCAACGACGAGCAAGCGCTGATCGGCGTCGCCGACCGGGCCAAGACCAGCGATCGGCAGATTCCGTTGCGGCAACGTTATGCCGAGGTGCTAGCGACCTGGGATGAATACGTCGAGCCGATGATCCAGCTGGTCGCGGCCGATGGCGCATTCGAACAGGGCGTCTATCGCGTCGAGCAAGTGCTGATGAAGCTGCTCGGCGAGCAGCAACGACTCGGCCAACTGGTCGATGATGACCTGCTGTTGCGCACCCACGCGCGGATTCTTGAAATGCAGAGCACCGCCCAGCTGACCCTGCGCCATGCTCGTGAGCTGTTGCTGCCTTTGCGCGAGGAGGCGCGTCGGCATAACGCCGTGACCCGCGGCGCAGCGCTGGCGCTGTCGGCGATCCGCAAGAAAGGTCTCGATGCTGTGCCGCAGGCGTCGCTGCCACTGTTCACCCGGCCTCAGAGTACTTTTCTCGGCTCGGCCAGCCAGGTCGAGGCCTATGTCTACGCACTGGCCCGCTTCGAGCCGAAACCGGCGCAGTTCCCTCGAGCCGGTAGCAAGCGCAAGGCAGACGCTCCGCGTTCTCCACTGACGGCACGTGAAATGCTCGACCGCTGCGAACAGGCACTGCCGCTGCCGGACCTGATGCAGTGGTTGCTCGAGCAGGAGCCGGAAGGTGCGACCGATGAGCTGCTCTACTGGTTTTCGCGCCTGTCCCGCGACGCGCGTTTTCAGCGCGACCGCCTGGAGCGGCGCGAGTACCTGACGCGCGAGCATCAGGTCAGCCTCAGCTCCTTTGCGTTGCTGGCCACTGCCAATGGTTGAGCCTTGCTGCGCGGTCAACCGGCCGTCCGCCCCGAACATTCATTTTCGTGAAAAGCGCTTCGCGGTTTCACACGACGATTGCCTGAGTTGCGTATGAACATCGATCTGAAAGAAATGACCCAGCTGGCGCCGATCTTCCGCGAGCTGTTCAAGGGCTATCACCTGTCCCGCAGCGAGCCCGAATGCTACGCCCAGCTTTCCAATATGCAGGACCAGTACCGTGCGCTGTTCAAGGCGCTCGGCTTCGAGTTGGTCTGCGACCCGCGCGGCTTCTACTACTTCGTCCCCGAGCAGATGGGCGCACAGGTCAACAAGACGGCCCAGCGCCTGGCGCTGTTCACCTTCATCTTGGTCGAGCACCTGGCCGATCAGGGTCGCGATCCGCTCGCGGTGCTGGACGGCGGCACCTTGGGCCGGGACGAGCTGCCGGCATTGCTGGATAAGTACCGCGACCTGTTCTTGCAGGCCGAAGTCACCACGCAGGACGAGCTGGAAGAAAAGGTCATCCGCCGCCTGACCCAGCTGGGTTTCGCCGAAGATAGCAACGGCATCTACCGCTTCCTGCCGCCCATGCACCGCTTCCTTGATGTCTGCCTGTCCGTTCAGCAGGACCGTGACCTGGCGGCGAGCCTGCACAGCAGCGACTTGCCGCTGCCTGCCCCTCAGCTTATTGCCGAAGAAGAAGAGGACGACATCATCCTGATCGACCGAGACTCCGACGAAACCGAGGAAGAGGCCTTGGCGCGCGCCATTGCCGAAGAAAAGGAGCTTGAAGCATGAGCCAGGAACGCTACGGCATTCGCCGCTTCGCCCTGCTGAACACCGCGGGTTACAGCCTCGGCATCTTCCCGCTGGAAACGCCGCTGTCGGTCTACGGTGCCAACAACCTCGGCAAGTCCGCCTCGATCAATGCGCTGCAGTTCCCGATCCTGGCGCGCATGTCGGACATGAGCTTCGGCAAGTACAGCCTCGAGCAGTCGCGCAAGTTCTACTTCGCCAGCGACACCAGCTACATCCTGGTCGAGGTCGCCCTGCCCCACGGTCCGCATGTAATCGGCGTCGCCGGTCGCGGCCCGGGCGGCGGATTCGGCCACCAGTTCTTCGTTTATCAGGGCTCGCTGGACCTCGATCACTACCAGCAGAATGGCACCTGCCTGCGTCAACGGGAGCTGTTTGCCAATTTGGAGCGCGCCGGCATCAAGGCGTACGAAGCCAAGCCTGACGAGCTTCGCCGGTTGCTGGTCGGCGGTCATACCGCCATCCCGCTGGACATGACGCTGATTCCGTTGCGCTCGACCAGCGAACAGAGCCTGAAGACCTTCCGCGCGCTGTTCATCAATCTGCTGCACATGCGTGAGATCACCGCCGCCAAGCTCAAGCAGTTGTTCCTCGACGCCTTCGAGCACAGTTTGCGCTCCGGCAGTGTCGACTATATTGCCGCCACCGAAGAAGCCTTCCGCGACGTGCGCCGCATGGAGCAGGACTACCAGGCACTGGTCGCAGCCGGCCCGTTGGTCGAAGCTCTCGCCGCCGGGGTTGCGCAGCGTGAAGTGCTGCGCGGCAAGTTGCATCGCCTGTCCCCCTTGCTCGACTCGCTGCTCGGCACTTGGCAGGACTATGCCGGCGCACGCAAGGAGGAGCTGGTCATCCAGGCCGAACACTATCGCCGCGAGCAGGACGGCCTGCAGAACGAACAACGTGGCGGCACGGCCGAACTGATGCGCTTGGAGCGCGAGATCAGCGAGATTCAACGTTGGCTGGGAGAACTCTCTGCGCTGAAGAACCGCTTTGCGCTGGTCGACGGTGCACATGTACTTGAGCAGCAGTTGCTCGCTGCCAAGGATGCCCACGACGAGCTGGCCGGCGCGCTGTCGCAATCGCGCCAGTTCTCCAGTGAGGATCTCGACGAGCGCCTGCGCGACCTGGAAAAGCGCCTCAAGTCGGTCCGGCAGCAGCTGGACCATGCGGACAACAACAGCTATTCCCGTCTGCGTGAAGAGTTCTCCCAGGCCGACGTCGATCGCCTGATGCGGCTGTTCAATGGCCAGCTATTCAGCTTGCCGTTGGGTGACAAAGGCATTGCCGTGGAAGACGGCGATACCTGGGTCAAGTCGCTCGAAGCGGTACTCGACGGTTTCAAGGGAGAGCGCTTCGAGGCGCCCGGGCTGTCCATCGACCTGTCCCATATCGAGCCACCCGCCCTGCAGGCGCTCGCCGACCGCGCCGCGCTGCGTGACCAGAAAGATCGTTTGGAGCGCGAGCTGAAGCAACTCAAGGCCCAGCATTCGGTGGCGATCGACCGTGCCGCGAGCAAGGCGCAGGCCGAGCAGCTTTATCAGCAGGTGCTGGACGCCCAGAAAGCGCTGGAGGATTTCCGCCGTTGTCAGACGCTGTCAGCCGAAGAAGACAGCAAGCTGGAGCAGCTAGCCCAGGCCGAGGCGGCGCAGGACGAGCTCAAGCGGACGAGCGATGCGTTTACTGAGCGGGTGCAACACCTCTCGGCGAAACTGCAGCTGGTCGGCCGTCAGTTGGCTGATCTCGAAGCCAAGGAACGCACGCTGGAGGACGCACTACGTCGCCGTCAGTTGCTGCCAGCCGATCTGCCTTTCGGCACGCCGTTCATGGATCCGGTGGACGATTCACTGGACAACCTCCAGCCGCTGCTCAACGACTACCAGGACAGCTGGCAGGCATTGCAGCGCGTCGACGGCCAGATCGAAGCGCTCTACGCGCAGGTGCGTCTCAAGGGTGTAGCCAAGTTCGATAGCGAAGAAGATCCAGAGCGGCGGTTGCAACTGCTGGTGAACGCCTACGCGCATCGCCAGGACGAAGCCCTGACGCTTGCCAAGGCACGTCGCGCAGCGGTCACCGATATCGCACGAACCTTGCGCAACATCCGCAGCGATTACGACAGCCTCGAGCATCAGTTGGCGTTGTTCAACCGCGAGATCAACAAGCGCCAGGTCTCGAACCTAGAAAGCTTCCGTATCGTCCTGGCGCCCAACAAGGATGCGCTCAAGCACATCGACCAGATCATCCACAGCGCCGGACAGTATGAGCAGGGTGAAACGCTGTCGGTATTCGATCTGCAGCAAAGCAGCGAACAGGACAGCAAGAACGAGGAGGCCAAGGAGTATCTAGCGCGGTTGGTAGCAGCCAACAACAATCAGCTGGGTCTCAAGGACCTGTTCGAACTCGCGTTCGAGATTACGAAAGTCGGTGGCCAACCAGTGATCCACACCGACATCGACGGCGCGGCTTCCAACGGTACGACGATGACCATCAAGGCGTTGACCAACATGTATCTATTGCTGCACTTGATGGACCGCGACCAGGCTGGTCGCATTCGCCTTCCCTATTATCTGGACGAGGCCGCCGATATCGATGAGCGCAACCAGCAGGCACTGATCGAAACCAGTCTGCAGCTGGGCTTCGTTCCGATCCTGGCGTCGGTCAAGCCTCAGGTATCAGCTCATGTCGCTATCGACCTGGAGGGCGGCAGCGGCCCGAGCGGGATCTATATCGACGAGGCGGACTGGAAGTACATCAAGCGCCGGGAACAGGCCGAGCACACCAGCTCAGCCGCGGCGGAAACGAAGGTAGTAGAGATCGCCGAAGCCCTTGAGTGAGCACACTCACGGCCGTTGTGCTCAGCCTGATGCAGGCCGAGCACAACGATCACAAGCCTGAGTGATGCTTTAGCGCTGCGGCAATCACCTCCCCAACCGTACCGACCGCCCCCACCAAGCGGCGGCAGCGGCTCGAGGCGCCTTTTTTAGAAGCCTTTCTTCGCCCAATGGCGCAACGCCAGTACTCCTGGTCCACGTTGCTCTACCGCTAAGACGGACAGAGCCTTAGCGGGCGTAGCCGCACTCATGCTCCAGCGGCAGCGGTCAGCGGTCAGCGGTCAGCGGTCAGCGGTCAGCGGGTAAGACCAGGTAGTAACGGACCACTCTTCGACGTAGGTAAGCGCATCGCCGTCGAGCTACCCTTCGCCCAAGCGAACTGCAGACGGGCTGCTGGGGTATCAGGGGTGCCATCACGGGTGCGCTTTCGAAGCGCGACTCGAAGGCTGCCCAGCAGGTTGTGCCCGAGGCGCCGAAGACGATGCCCTCTGAGCGCCCCGCCGTAATGTTGGTGGGTGGACGGGTGTAGCGATGTAGCGAGTTCCGTTAGAGCCGTTCCACCAAGCCGCAGGCATGAGCGCACAAGCACCGCTCGGTGCCTGCCGCTTTTTCATCGCCCAAAGACAAACCCCCGACCTTCTTTCGAGGGTCGGGGGTTTGGTGTAGAAGCTTGACGATGACCTACTCTCACATGGGGAGACCCCACACTACCATCGGCGATGCGTCGTTTCACTTCTGAGTTCGGGATGGGATCAGGTGGTTCCAACGCTCTATGGTCGTCAAGCAATTCGGTTGGGGAGTCGGTGTTGAGTCGCTTCCCCTAATTGGGTATGTGAGGTGTTGCGGTGTTGCGTATTAGGTTCGCTTTGCGAGCGATGCGTCTTTTCGGTTTGTTTGTCGACTTCAACCGTCTGACACACAAACATCAAATTGTTTGGGTGTTATATGGTCAAGCCTCACGGGCAATTAGTATGGGTTAGCTCAACGCCTCACAGCGCTTACACACCCCACCTATCAACGTCGTAGTCTTCGACGGCCCTTCAGGGAGCTCAAGGCTCCAGTGAGATCTCATCTTGAGGCAAGTTTCCCGCTTAGATGCTTTCAGCGGTTATCTCTTCCGAACATAGCTACCCGGCAATGCCACTGGCGTGACAACCGGAACACCAGAGGTTCGTCCACTCCGGTCCTCTCGTACTAGGAGCAGCCCCTCTCAAATCTCAAACGTCCACGGCAGATAGGGACCGAACTGTCTCACGACGTTCTAAACCCAGCTCGCGTACCACTTTAAATGGCGAACAGCCATACCCTTGGGACCGGCTTCAGCCCCAGGATGTGATGAGCCGACATCGAGGTGCCAAACACCGCCGTCGATATGAACTCTTGGGCGGTATCAGCCTGTTATCCCCGGAGTACCTTTTATCCGTTGAGCGATGGCCCTTCCATACAGAACCACCGGATCACTAAGACCTACTTTCGTACCTGCTCGACGTGTCTGTCTCGCAGTCAAGCGCGCTTTTGCCTTTATACTCTACGACCGATTTCCGACCGGTCTGAGCGCACCTTCGTACTCCTCCGTTACTCTTTAGGAGGAGACCGCCCCAGTCAAACTACCCACCATACACTGTCCTCGATCCGGATAACGGACCAGAGTTAGAACCTCAAAGTTGCCAGGGTGGTATTTCAAGGATGGCTCCACGCGAACTGGCGTCCACGCTTCAAAGCCTCCCACCTATCCTACACAAGCAAATTCAAAGTCCAGTGCAAAGCTATAGTAAAGGTTCACGGGGTCTTTCCGTCTAGCCGCGGATACACTGCATCTTCACAGCGATTTCAATTTCACTGAGTCTCGGGTGGAGACAGCGCCGCCATCGTTACGCCATTCGTGCAGGTCGGAACTTACCCGACAAGGAATTTCGCTACCTTAGGACCGTTATAGTTACGGCCGCCGTTTACCGGGGCTTCGATCAAGAGCTTCGCTTGCGCTAACCCCATCAATTAACCTTCCGGCACCGGGCAGGCGTCACACCCTATACGTCCACTTTCGTGTTTGCAGAGTGCTGTGTTTTTAATAAACAGTCGCAGCGGCCTGGTATCTTCGACCGGCATGAGCTTACGGGGTAAACCCTTCACCCTCACCGGCGCACCTTCTCCCGAAGTTACGGTGCCATTTTGCCTAGTTCCTTCACCCGAGTTCTCTCAAGCGCCTTGGTATTCTCTACCCAACCACCTGTGTCGGTTTGGGGTACGGTTCCTAGTTACCTGAAGCTTAGAGGCTTTTCCTGGAAGCATGGCATCAACCACTTCTCCTTCTAAAAGAAGGATCGTCATCAGTTCTCGGCATTAAGACCCCGGATTTACCTAAGATCTCTGCCTACCACCTTAAACTTGGACAACCAACGCCAAGCTGGCCTAGCCTTCTCCGTCCCCCCATCGCAGTAACTAGAAGTACGGGAATATTAACCCGTTTCCCATCGACTACGCTCTTCAGCCTCGCCTTAGGGACCGACTCACCCTGCGTCGATTAACGTTGCGCAGGAACCCTTGGTCTTTCGGCGTGCGAGTTTTTCACTCGCATTGTCGTTACTCATGTCAGCATTCGCACTTCTGATACCTCCAGCAAGCTTCTCAACTCACCTTCACAGGCTTACAGAACGCTCCTCTACCGCTCATCTTGCGATGAACCCGTAGCTTCGGTACCTGGTTTGAGCCCCGTTACATCTTCCGCGCAGGCCGACTCGACTAGTGAGCTATTACGCTTTCTTTAAAGGATGGCTGCTTCTAAGCCAACCTCCTAGCTGTCTAAGCCTTCCCACATCGTTTCCCACTTAACCAGGATTTTGGGACCTTAGCTGACGGTCTGGGTTGTTTCCCTTTTCACGACGGACGTTAGCACCCGCCGTGTGTCTCCCGTGCTGACACTTGCTGGTATTCGGAGTTTGCATCGGTTTGGTAAGTCGGGATGACCCCCTAGCCGAAACAGTGCTCTACCCCCAGCAGTGATACACGAGGCGCTACCTAAATAGCTTTCGAGGAGAACCAGCTATCTCCGAGCTTGATTAGCCTTTCACTCCGATCCACAGGTCATCCGCTAACTTTTCAACGGTAGTCGGTTCGGTCCTCCAGTTAGTGTTACCCAACCTTCAACCTGCCCATGGATAGATCGCCCGGTTTCGGGTCTATTCCCAGCGACTAGACGCCCTATTAAGACTCGCTTTCGCTACGCCTCCCCTATTCGGTTAAGCTCGCCACTGAAAATAAGTCGCTGACCCATTATACAAAAGGTACGCAGTCACCTAACAAAGTAGGCTCCCACTGCTTGTACGCATACGGTTTCAGGTTCTATTTCACTCCCCTCTCCGGGGTTCTTTTCGCCTTTCCCTCACGGTACTGGTTCACTATCGGTCAGTCAGTAGTATTTAGCCTTGGAGGATGGTCCCCCCATATTCAGACAAAGTTTCTCGTGCTCCGTCCTACTCGATTTCACTTCTAAGATCCTTTCGCGTACAGGGCTATCACCCACTATGGCCGCACTTTCCAGAGCGTTCCGCTAAAATCAAAGAAGCTTAAGGGCTAGTCCCCGTTCGCTCGCCACTACTAAGGGAATCTCGGTTGATTTCTTTTCCTCAGGGTACTTAGATGTTTCAGTTCCCCTGGTTCGCCTCACACACCTATGTATTCAATGTGTGATAACCATCTTATGATGGCTGGGTTCCCCCATTCAGACACCTCCGGATCACAGTCTGTTTGCCGACTCCCCGAAGCTTTTCGCAGGCTACCACGTCTTTCATCGCCTCTGACTGCCAAGGCATCCACCGTATGCGCTTCTTCACTTGACCATATAACCCCAAGCAATCTGGTTACTGTCTATAACGTGAAGACGACATTCGCCGAAAATCCGCATTGTGCTCTCTCGAGCATCTCGCAAATTTTACCTTGACTCGAATAATCATCAGTGAAAATGATTACCCAAATCTACTTCTATCACATACCCAAATTTTTAAAGAACAGTTACTGGCGCAAAGACCAGAAATCAATACACTCGCTAGAGTCTATTCATTTCTGTGCTTTCAGCGATTATCGAGTTAATGGTGGAGCCAAGCGGGATCGAACCGCTGACCTCCTGCGTGCAAAGCAGGCGCTCTCCCAGCTGAGCTATGGCCCCATCTACAGATCGGCCACATCCCATGACAATTGGTGGGTCTGGGCAGATTCGAACTGCCGACCTCACCCTTATCAGGGGTGCGCTCTAACCAACTGAGCTACAGACCCAATCGTCTCTCTCGGGTCGAAACCCAATCGCTTTTCGCTAGTGAATCAAGCAATTCGTGTGGGAACTTATGAAGAAGCTGAAGTCTTCGATTAAGGAGGTGATCCAGCCGCAGGTTCCCCTACGGCTACCTTGTTACGACTTCACCCCAGTCATGAATCACTCCGTGGTAACCGTCCCCCCGAAGGTTAGACTAGCTACTTCTGGAGCAACCCACTCCCATGGTGTGACGGGCGGTGTGTACAAGGCCCGGGAACGTATTCACCGTGACATTCTGATTCACGATTACTAGCGATTCCGACTTCACGCAGTCGAGTTGCAGACTGCGATCCGGACTACGATCGGTTTTACGGGATTAGCTCCACCTCGCGGCTTGGCAACCCTTTGTACCGACCATTGTAGCACGTGTGTAGCCCAGGCCGTAAGGGCCATGATGACTTGACGTCATCCCCACCTTCCTCCGGTTTGTCACCGGCAGTCTCCTTAGAGTGCCCACCATGACGTGCTGGTAACTAAGGACAAGGGTTGCGCTCGTTACGGGACTTAACCCAACATCTCACGACACGAGCTGACGACAGCCATGCAGCACCTGTGTCAGAGTTCCCGAAGGCACCAATCCATCTCTGGAAAGTTCTCTGCATGTCAAGGCCTGGTAAGGTTCTTCGCGTTGCTTCGAATTAAACCACATGCTCCACCGCTTGTGCGGGCCCCCGTCAATTCATTTGAGTTTTAACCTTGCGGCCGTACTCCCCAGGCGGTCGACTTAATGCGTTAGCTGCGCCACTAAGATCTCAAGGATCCCAACGGCTAGTCGACATCGTTTACGGCGTGGACTACCAGGGTATCTAATCCTGTTTGCTCCCCACGCTTTCGCACCTCAGTGTCAGTATTAGCCCAGGTGGTCGCCTTCGCCACTGGTGTTCCTTCCTATATCTACGCATTTCACCGCTACACAGGAAATTCCACCACCCTCTGCCATACTCTAGCTTGCCAGTTTTGGATGCAGTTCCCAGGTTGAGCCCGGGGCTTTCACATCCAACTTAACAAACCACCTACGCGCGCTTTACGCCCAGTAATTCCGATTAACGCTTGCACCCTTCGTATTACCGCGGCTGCTGGCACGAAGTTAGCCGGTGCTTATTCTGTCGGTAACGTCAAAACAGCAAGGTATTAACTTACTGCCCTTCCTCCCAACTTAAAGTGCTTTACAATCCGAAGACCTTCTTCACACACGCGGCATGGCTGGATCAGGCTTTCGCCCATTGTCCAATATTCCCCACTGCTGCCTCCCGTAGGAGTCTGGACCGTGTCTCAGTTCCAGTGTGACTGATCATCCTCTCAGACCAGTTACGGATCGTCGCCTTGGTGAGCCATTACCTCACCAACTAGCTAATCCGACCTAGGCTCATCTGATAGCGCAAGGCCCGAAGGTCCCCTGCTTTCTCCCGTAGGACGTATGCGGTATTAGCGTTCCTTTCGAAACGTTGTCCCCCACTACCAGGCAGATTCCTAGGCATTACTCACCCGTCCGCCGCTGAATCATGGAGCAAGCTCCACTCATCCGCTCGACTTGCATGTGTTAGGCCTGCCGCCAGCGTTCAATCTGAGCCATGATCAAACTCTTCAGTTCAATACTGCTTGGGTTTTGAGAAAACCCTAAACTTGGCTCAGCAATCGCAATCTCATCTCCTAAAAGATGAGCACTCAATGATTTCTCGTTGAGTATTTGTGATGCTGATAATCTTGCTGACTACCAGTCTTACCTCACAAGCACCCACACGAATTGCTTGATTCAGTTGTTAAAGAGCGTTTCGATCAAGTCTTTCGTCTCAACCGAGGCCGCGCATTCTACAGCAGCCTTGCTTCTCGTCAAGCTGTTTTTGAAGAAGTTTTTCTTTCTTCTCAACCGCTTGCGCTTCCGATCAACCTAGCGTCTCTCGTCAGCGGGAGGCGAATCATACAGCGTTCAAAACCGCTGTCAACCACCCCTTTTACCGCCTCCGATCAACCCGACCGAAGCTGCCAACAGCGCTCAACCACCGCCCTGTCAGCCCGGCGCATTCTACTCGAATTTGCCGTCCGTGCAAGCCCTTATTTTCGCTAACTTCTTGATTTACAAGAGATTTAGCCTAAGGCCCGCGCCGGAGAAGGTGCGCATTATAGGGGCTATGATTCTCCCGTCAACGGTTGTTTTGCAGTTTTGTTTCAATCAACGGTTCACGCTCGCTTCGCACCGTTGCGCCCAGCAAGCCTTCTTTCTATCAGTGGCACCCGTGCCATTAGCAGGACAGCAGCAACCATGGCGTAAAGCGCCCACCGCTCAGCATCGGATCGGACGACCCACAACATGTGGAGCAGCACTATCAGAAGGATGGGATAAACCATTCGATGCAGCTTTTTCCAACCTTTACCCAGTTTACGCATGCTCCATCGCGTAGATGTCGCAGCTAGCGCCGACAGCCCCAGCAAAGCAATCGCCCCCACCGCGATATAGGGCCGATCGACCAATTCGGCCGCGAGCGCTGTGAAATCCAGCCCCAGCAAGAAATAAAGATAGGCCGAGACGTGCAGGGCCGCATAGGCGAAGGACCACAAACCCAGCTGCCGACGGAACGCGACCCAGCCTGGCCAATGGGTTAGCCGCTGCAACGGAGTCATAGCGAGCGAGCTTAGCAGCAGAACCAACGCACCCTGCCCCAGATTGTCCACCAGCACTTTTCCCGGATCCGGCCCCAATTCCGCGACAGATCCGAGATACAACCAGTAGCACGGCACGCTCGCAGCGGCTAGGAACAGCAGCAATCGCCACCAGGGATAGCGCATCAATATTCCTTACTCAGATCCATTCCGGCATAGAGATTCGAGACCTCATCGGCGTAACCGTTGAATAGCAGTGTCTCCCTCACGTTAGGGCTGAACAAGCTGCCGGGTAGCCGCCGCTCCTTCGCCTGCGACCAACGTGGATGGGATACGTCAGGATTGACGTTGGCATAAAACCCGTACTCTCGAGGGGCCATGGTCTGCCAGGTGGTCGCTGGCTGATCTTCCACGAAACTGATGCGCACGATCGATTTGATGCTCTTGAACCCATACTTCCATGGCACAACCAAACGAAGCGGTGCACCGTTCTGGTTTGGAAGGATGCGGCCATACATACCGACCGCCATCACCGTCAACGGATGCATCGCTTCGTCCATCCGAAGACCCTCGACATAGGGCCAATCGATGAGCGAAAAGCCGGTACGCATGCCAGGCATCTGCTCGGGCCGTACCAAGGTCTCGAAGCGCACGAACTTGGCTTTCGATGTGGGCTCGAGGCGGCGAATCAACTCAGCCAGAGGAAAGCCCAACCATGGAATCACCATCGACCACGCCTCAACACACCGCAAACGGTAAATGCGCTCTTCGAGCCGGCTCGGCGCAAGTAAATCCTCTACGGAGTAGCGTCCCGGCTTCGCCACTTCGCCATCAACCATGACAGTCCAGGGTTCGGTCACGAGTTTCGTTGCGTGGGCAGCGGGATCGCCTTTATCCGGGCCGAATTCATAGAAGTTGTTGTAGTGAGTGGCATCCCGATACGGCGTGATGGCCTCCCCTTCAACAACGGTGGCCTGCCACTTCGTGTCGCCAAGCTTGGCATCGAACCAAGCGGGAGCATCGACGGCGTCGACACCCTCGTAACGCCCCTCAGCCGCCAACCCCAGCGACGGAAACCCGGCAGCAGCCACGGATAACGCAGCGCCCTGCAGCAGTTGTCGGCGATTCAGATAGAGCGATTCAGGGGTTACCTGCGATTCGCAGCAGTCGCTGCGCCGAGGAGTCTTGATAAGCATGATGTGCTCCGCTGCCTAAGGCCTGGGCCGTTCAATAGACAGCGGATCACCGGAGAAATCAACTTTCGACGCGTTTGCGGCGGCGCATCAGGAACTGCACAGGCCCGGACACCGCATAAGCGAGAAATATCAACAGCAGGATGCGCGGCGGATCGCTGAATACGACTGCGAAGACCAGCACTACCACCAGGATCGCTACGAAGGGCACCCGACCTTTGAGATCGAGGTCTTTGAAACTGTAGTACTTGATGTTGCTGACCATCAGCAACCCTGCCAATGCCACCAGTAGGGCAAACAGCATGACCACCGCGATAGGCAAATCCACACCGCGGATGCCGGGTTCATCCAGCGCCCATACAGCCCACACCGAGCCTGCGACCACACCGGCGGCCGCAGGGCTGGCGAGACCGATAAACCAGCGCTTATCGACTTTACCGATCTGGGTATTGAATCGCGCAAGACGCAGCGCGGCGCACGCTACATAAATGAATGCGACGGTAAGCCCGACATTGCCCAGCCCCGACAGCGCCCACTCGTAGGCCAGCACAGCAGGCGCCAGGCCGAAGGCGACCATGTCCGACAGCGAGTCGTACTCGGCACCGAATGCGCTCTGGGTGTTGGTCAGGCGCGCTACTCGGCCATCCAGGCTGTCGAGCACCATCGCCACGAACACCGTGGCGGCGGCTACGTAGAAGTTTCCGTTGATCGCCGTGATGATGCAGAAGAAACCGGCGAACAAATTGGCCGTGGTGAATAGATTGGGAAGCAGATAGATGCCGCGATGACGCACCTTGCGCCCCTCGGAATCCTGAATTTCTTCGACATGCTCGTCGATCGGCAGCAAGCTCTCCGGCTCGACTGGCTTGTTCGGCTCTTCGGGATGCTCACTCATGTAGTTTTACCTTACTGCAGGTGTGAATAATTTCGACAGACCCTGACACCACGGGTTCAGCCAGGCGCCAGCAGCGCTTTTTATACCAGAAGCCAGCAGACCTAACGAAAAAACGCGGCCGAAGCCGCGTTTTATTCCAGCAGAGCCTAGATCAGTTCTTGCTCTTATCGACGATCTTGTTGGCAGCGATCCAGGGCATCATGGAACGCAGCTTTTCACCGACCACTTCGATGCCATGAGCGGCATTGTTGCGGCGATAGGCAGTCATCGACGGGTAGTTGGCAGCGCCTTCGGTGATGAACATCTTGGCGTACTCGCCGTCCTGGATGCGCTTGAGTGCATTGCGCATTGCAGCACGAGATTCAGCGTTGATGACCTCAGGGCCAGTCACGTACTCACCGTACTCGGCGTTGTTGGAGATCGAGTAGTTCATGTTGGCGATGCCGCCTTCGAACATCAGGTCGACGATCAGCTTCAGCTCGTGCAGACACTCGAAATAGGCCATTTCCGGCGCGTAGCCAGCTTCGACCAAGGTTTCGAAACCGGCTTTGACCAGTTCGACGCAACCACCGCAAAGAACGGCCTGCTCACCGAACAGGTCGGTTTCGGTTTCGTCCTTGAAGGTGGTTTCGATGATGCCGGTACGACCGCCGCCAACACCCGAGGCGTAGGACAGCGCAACATTCTTGGCGTTACCGGAGGCATCCTGGTAGATGGCGATCAGGTCGGGAATGCCACCACCCTTGACGAACTCGGAGCGCACGGTGTGACCTGGCGCCTTCGGCGCAATCATGATCACGTCGAGGTCAGCACGCGGCACGACCTGGTTGTAATGGATCGAGAAACCGTGGGCGAAGGCCAGAGTTGCGCCCTTCTTCAGGTTCGGCTCGATCTCGTCACGGTACAGGCGGCCCTGGAACTCGTCCGGGGTGAGGATCATGACCAGATCGGCAGCCGCAACAGCGGTAGCAACGTCATCGACTTTCAGGCCGTGAGCTTCTGCCTTGGCAACCGACGGCGAGCCGGCGCGCAGACCTACGGTGACGTCAACGCCGGAATCCTTCAGGTTGCAGGCGTGAGCATGACCCTGGGAGCCGTAGCCGATGATCGCAACCTTCTTGCCCTGGATGATGGAGAGGTCACAATCTTTATCGTAGAAAACTTTCATGGAATTACCCCTGTTACTGGCCGGTCGGGCCATTCAATAAATTGGTTTAAATACTCAGCACTTTGTCGCCGCGGGAAATTCCGGTGACACCGCTGCGCACCACTTCCAGGATCGATGCGGTACCGACGGCCTGGATGAAACTGTCCAGTTTGTCGGTCGTACCGGCGAGCTGGATGGTGTACACGTTGGCCGTCACGTCGACGATCTGGCCGCGGAAAATGTCCGTGGTGCGCTTGACCTCGGCACGCTGCGCGCCGGTGGCCTTCACCTTGATCAGCATCAGCTCGCGCTCGATGTGAGCGCTTTCCGACAGGTCCACCAGCTTGACTACCTCGATCAGCTTGTTGAGGTTTTTGGTGATCTGTTCGATCACCTCGTCGTGGCCAGCGGTGGTCAAGGTCAGGCGCGACAGGGTTGGATCTTCTGTCGGCGCAACGGTCAGGCTTTCGATGTTGTAGTTACGCTGCGAGAACAGGCCAACCACACGCGACAGGGCACCCGGTTCGTTTTCCATCAGCAGGGAAATGATGTGTCTCATGATCAGGTCCGCTCCGTCTTGCTGAGCCACATGTCGCGCATCGCGCCGTCTTTGATCTGCATGGGATAGACGTGCTCGCTGGTATCGACGGCAATATCGAGGAAGACCAGTCGATCCTTCATGGCGAAGGCCTCTTCCATCTTCGGCTTGAGATCTTTCAGGTCGGTGATGCGCATTCCCACATGCCCATAGGCTTCGACCAGCTTGACGAAGTCCGGCAGGGACTCCATGTAGGAGTGCGAGTAGCGGCTGTTGTATTGCATGTCCTGCCATTGGCGAACCATGCCCAACGCACCGTTGTTGAGGTTGATGATCTTCACCGGAAGGTCGTACTGCAGGCAGGTCGACAGCTCCTGGATATTCATCTGGATGCTGCCTTCGCCCGTCACGCAGGCAACGTCGGCCTCGGGGAAGTTGAGCTTCGCGCCCATCGCGGCCGGGAAGCCGAAGCCCATGGTGCCGAGACCGCCGGAATTCAACCAACGGTTGGGCTTGTCGAACCGGTAGTACTGAGACGCGAACATCTGATGCTGACCGACATCGGAGGCCACGTAAGCCTCACCCTTGGTGACTTCGCACAGGGTTTCGATAACGGCCTGCGGCTTGATGATGGTGCCGTCACCCTTGTCGTACGGGAACAGACCGCGATTACCCCGCCACTCCTCGATCTGCTTCCACCAGCTGGCAACGGTATCCGCGTTCGGCGCCTGACCAATCTCTTTAACGATGGCGACCATTTCGGTCAGCACACTGTCCACCGGACCAACGATCGGAATGTCGGCCTTGATGGTTTTGGAGATCGACGCAGGATCGATGTCGATATGGATGATCTTTGCATTCGGGCAGAACTTGGTCGCGCCGTTGATCACTCGATCATCGAAGCGCGCGCCGACCGCCAGAATCACATCGGAGTGATGCATCGCCAGGTTCGCGGTATAGCTGCCATGCATACCGAGCATGCCGACGAACTGACGATCGCTGCCTGGATAGCAGCCCAGGCCCATCAACGTGTTGGTCACCGGCAGGTTGAGCATCTTGGCCAACTCGGTGAGCTGTGAAGACGCGCCTCCCATGACCACGCCGCCACCGGCATAGATGATCGGGCGCTTGGCTGCCAGCAGTAGCTCAGCGGCCTTGCGGATCTGTCCAGAATGTCCACGAACGGCCGGGCTATAAGAACGCAGCTTGGCTTTTTTCGGATAGACGTACTCGAACTTCTCGGCAGGGTTGGTCATGTCCTTCGGAATGTCCACAACCACCGGCCCAGGGCGACCGGATTGCGCCAGGTAGAACGCCTTCTTCATCACTTCGGGGATTTCCGAAGGATGCTTGATCATGAAGCTGTGCTTAACGATGGGGCGGGAAATACCGATCATGTCGGTTTCCTGGAAGGCATCGGTACCGACCATGTTGCTGGCGACCTGGCCGGAAATCACCACCATCGGAATCGAATCCATGTAAGCGGTGGCGATGCCGGTGATGGCGTTGGTAGCGCCTGGCCCCGAAGTGACCAGAACGACGCCGGCTTTTCCCGTCGCGCGGGCATAACCGTCAGCCATGTGGGTAGCGGCTTGCTCATGCCGGACGAGGATGTGCGTGACTTCCTTTTCCTTGAACAGCGCATCGTAGATGTGCAGCAAGGCGCCGCCCGGATAGCCATAGATGTACTTAACGCCTTCGTCTCGCAAGAAGCGGACGACCATTTCAGCGCCGGATAAAAGTTCCACGTTGTTCACCTCTAGAACGCCAGATAGCCGCCCCGCGTCGGACCGGCCAGAAATAGGTTTACTGCCAGACAGCGCATGAGCGACGGTGGTCGCCGACTACGTCAGCTGCTGAACTAGCGAGTATTAGGGAAGCCCCAAAGTGTTGCGGGGCGCCCCTCCCAGCGCGAGGTAACGCGTTGCGGGTGTTACAAGTCGGCGCGGGTGTGCACCTCATGATTGACCGAAAGGCACGCTTGCGGCGGCGCTTCGGAACAGCAAGCATGGAATTGTTCGGATTAGGCTCAGTCAAGTCAAGTCTGCTGTTGGGCTTGCAGCTGTTTCAGCTGTGATCCAGCGCAGAATGGGAGTGCCTGGCTTTTGCGTATAGTAGCGGCTTGGTATTGCATCCACAGAAGGGAATAGCATGCGTTTGACGATTCTTGCGGGCGGCTTGCTGCTCGCATTGAGCAGCAGTGTCATGGCTGGGCAGATTTACAAGTGGGTGGACGCGCAAGGCGTTACCCACTTCGGTGCGCAGCCGCCGCAGGGCCAGTCCGTCGAGGCGATCAATACCGCTACGCCAGCACCCACGCCCGTAGCCCCGGAGCCCGCTGCAGCCGACCCTTCGAGCGAGACGCAGCAGCACGAGATCGATCGCAAGGTGAAGAAACAGGTCGCCGAACAGGAAGCAGAACGGCAGCGCTACTGCGTCACGCTACGAACGAATCTGGCGCAACTGCAAAACAATCCGCGGGTGCGTGTGGAAGAGGAAGGTGAGGTGCGCCGCCTGAATGAAGAAGAGCGTCAGGCGCGCATCAAAGAAACCCAACAGAAAATCGCCGACACCTGCGACTGAGCCAACCGTGCGCTGCTGGCGCGGCGACTGCGGCTATGGTTCTAGCCGCGACTGATCAGCACGTCGAACGTTTCCAGCGCCTGCAACAGGCCGGCCATTTGCTGCGACCGGCCCTGATAGACGACTTCCGCCATCGCCAGGATTCCCGAGACGGCCGGCAGTGTCTCGCCCTGCTCCAGGATACTTTTCATGCGAGGCAGAAAAATCCATTGGAGCCACTGCTCGAACGATAACGTGTCGACGCAGAACGGCTCCTGGCTGGAGAGCGCATGGGGGTTCGGTGGGAACGCGTCCCAGAGCGCATGTACTCGCAGCTCACGCTCGATCAAGAGCAGCTGATCGGCCAGTTCCGCGACACGAGGGTCCATCACATCGCCACCTTGGCCCGCTCACGGGCCTGTGCGGCGCCTGCCGCGTTACCTTGACGCTCGCGCGCCTGGGCGATCAGCTCCCAGAGACTCGCCTGCAACGCGGGACGGCCGCTGGCATAGCTCAGGCCTCGGCGGGAAAGCTGCTCGGCCTGAACGGCATCGCCTTGAGCAAGGCGCACTTGGGCCAGGCGGTAGAGCACCTGCGGCTCCCGAGGAGCAATTCGCTGGGCGCGCTCGAGGCTGGATGCGGCGCCGTTCAGGTCACCGCCGCCTTGCTGCTGCTGGGCCGTGGTAAGCAGGGCCAGTACGGGCCCATCGAGCCGCTCGTCTGCGGACAGGGTGCTGCTATTGCCATTAGAAGGTATGCCGGTCGGCATCGATGGGGCCGGAGCTGGCGTCGGCTGCGGAGCGCGCCATTGCGTGGGCGCCTCCGGGGCCGGGCTGGGCGCACCCGAGAAGCCGGCATCCGGAGCCGCGAAGGTTTGCAGCGGCTCGGAGTTCTGCTGCGGCACCATGACCATCACGCCAGAATCTTCGGGCGCAGGACGTGCCGCTGGTGCTGCCGGGGTCGAGGTCCGATAGGCCTGCCGCGCCGATACCTCCTCGGACACCGGCGCTCCGGAGTCGACGACGGGGATCGCGCCTCGTTTAACCGTCGCGCAACCCTGCAGCAGCAGAGCGGCCACAGCTACCATCATCCAGTGCTTGTTCAATTCGAACCTCATCAAGAATTCACTCATTTACCATTGTTCACTGCAGCCAACCACGCACCCAGTCCATGACCGATTCCGCAGGCGCCTGAACGCCACAGCCTGACCCCAGCGCCGGCTCGCTCCCGCGGATGTAGGGAACCTGCATGGCGCCTGGGCAGTTCTCCGAGGTGCTCTGGCCCGTTTGCGGATCCACCCAGACCATCTCGACGTTATCCGGAAGCGCGCTCTGCAGTGGTAGCGGGTCAGCACGACGCATGAAGTCGGCCCAGATCTGCAGGGCGCCGGTGGCGCCGGTCAGCGAGGTCTTGCCGTTATCGTCGCGCCCCAGCCAGACCACCGCCAGCAGATCCTGGCTGAACCCGGCGAACC
Source organism: Stutzerimonas stutzeri (assembly GCF_018138085.1). Classification (NCBI taxonomy): domain Bacteria; kingdom Pseudomonadati; phylum Pseudomonadota; class Gammaproteobacteria; order Pseudomonadales; family Pseudomonadaceae; genus Stutzerimonas; species Stutzerimonas stutzeri. Next base: position 1,064,217 of record NZ_CP073105.1, on the reverse strand, counting down.
AGCTGTCGCGCGAATCGTTGGTGGTTCCGGTCTTGCCTGCCAGCGTCAGCGACTTCGGTACGTAATTGTAGGCCGAGCGCCCGGTACCTTCGCGCATGACGCGCTGCATGGCGTACTGAGTCAGGTAGATCGCACCCGCATCGAAGCGCTGCTCGATCTTGAACGGATAGCGGTTGAGCGGCTCACCGTCAGCGGCCACAACACTACGAATAGCGCGCAGAGGGGTATTGAATCCACCATTGGCGAGCGTCTGGTAGATACCGGCAACTTCGATGGGCCGCAGTGCGCCCGCCCCCAGAAGCATCGAAGGATACGCCGGCCATTGTGGCGAAGCGCCCAGGCGTTCGAGCGTCTTCAATACATGAGGCACACCCAACTCAAGCCCCAGTCGCGCCGTGGACAGATTGTAGGAGTTGGCCAGCGCCTGATAGAGATAGACGGTGCCGTGAGCGGTGCGCCCGTAATTCTGCGGCTTCCAGACCTGGCCGTCGGCCCCCTTGACCGAGAATGGCTGGTCTTCCAATCGACTGGTCAGCGTGTACTGACTGGGCTTCTCCAGCGCAGCCAGGTAGATGGCCGGCTTTATCAGCGAACCGATGGGACGCGACGCGTCCAGCGCTCGATTGAAGCCGGCGAATCTCGGCTGGCGGCTACCTAGCATCGCTTGCAGCTCACCGGTTTCCGGATTGGTCACTAGCATTGCGCCTTCGACCCCGTCAGCCGCTTTACCGAGGCGTTTCAGCGTCTCGGTCATGGCGCTTTCGGCTTTGCGCTGCAGGATCGGATCGAAGCTGGTGAACACCCGCAGACCTTCTTCCGTCAGGTCCTCATCACGGTAATCCTCACGCAGTTGGCGCTTGACCAGGTCGAGAAATGCCGGATACGAACTGTTGGCCAGACTGCCCTGAGGGCTAATGTCGAGCGGCGACTTGCGGGCCGCCGCAGCTTGCTCGGCGTCCAGCACACCCTGCTCTTCCAGCAATTCGAGCACCAGATTACGACGCTCCAGCGCCCGCTCCGGATGGCGGCGCGGGTTGTAATAGGTCGGTCCCTTCACCATGCCGACCAACAGCGCAACATGTTGCACCTTCAACTCGGCCAATGGCCGTCCGAAGAAATACTGACTCGCCAGACCGAAGCCATGAATGGCCCGATTTCCATCCTGACCGAGAAACACCTCGTTGAGGTAGGCCTCGAGAATTTCGTTCTTGTCGTAGTGCAGTTCCAGCAGTACGGCCATCATTGCCTCGGTCGCCTTTCGGCTGAGGCTGCGCTCGTTGGTCAGGTAGAAGTTCTTGACCAACTGCTGGGTCAGCGTGCTGCCACCCTGACGCACTTCGCCGGCGGTGAGATTGACCCAAACGGCGCGCGCGATGGATTTGAGCGAAACACCGAAATGATCGAAGAAGTCCCGGTCTTCGACCGCCACCAATGTATCGACCAGATAGGGCGGAGCCTGGTCGAGCTTGATCAGGATCCGATCTTCGTTGTGCGCCGGATAAAGCCCGCCAATTGTGACCGGCTCGAGGCGAGCCACAGGGAGCTCCCCGCCATCGGCGCGTGTCAGGCCGGCCACGAAGTCACCGGAGAAGCGCACTCGGATACGCCGTGACTCCTCGGCTCCTTCGTAAAACCGGAACCCGCGGGTATGCATTTCAACCGCATTGGCGGCCACCGACATGCTGCCCGGTCCACTGACCGTCTTCTCGCGGCGATATCCCAGCGCGTCGAGCTCGGTGAGGAAGTCGTCCTTGGCCAGCTTCTGCCCGACGAATAGCTCGAGCGGGCGCGCATAAACCGTAGCGGGAATCGTCCAGCGCTTGCCGGAAAACTTCTCCTGCACCACGGCATCGAGATAAATGGCGACGCCCGCGAGTATCACCAGGGCGACAATGGATAGCTTGATGATCCAGCCCAGCCAGGGGCGGGAACCACCGGAACGGCGCTTGGAGCGAGAACGAGAGGAGCGTGCTTTAGTCATGGCGGCGCATTATACGCACTTTGAATTGCCCGGAAGACGGCCTCTTGGCGGTTTGCAGGCCCGGCTCGGGCGGACATAATGGGGCACTTTTTCGAGCCTGTGACCTGCATCCCACTGCGTCACGCACCCTGCCTACTCTTTACAAGGAATGACCGTGAGCCAAGCATTGATTGCCGCGTTGCAAAATCCGGCCCTCTATCCCCATCCGGTCGACGGATTCAGGGTCATCGAAACCCATATCTCCTGGGTAATCCTGACCGGCACCTACGCCTACAAGCTCAAGAAGCCCGTGGACTTCGGCTTCCTCAACTTCACTGACCTGGCCTCCCGCAAGCATTTCTGCGAAGAAGAGCTACGCCTGAACCAGCGCATGGCGCCGGACCTGTATCTGCGTGTGGTGCCCATCACCGGCAGTCCCGACGCGCCGGTGATCGACGGTGACGGCGAGCCGATCGAATACCTGCTGCAAATGCGCGAGTTTCCGCAAACGCAATTGATGGCCGAAGTGCAGGCGCGCGGCGAACTGACCGACGCGCACATCGATGCCCTCGCCAAGCAAATCGCCCGGTTCCACCAGAACACGCCCCGGGTTGCAGCCGAGCATCCGCTGAACAGCGCAGAAGCGATCGTTGCCCCGATGCGCCAGAATTTCGAACAGATCCGTCCACTGCTCAGCGAACAAGCCGATCTGCAGCAACTCGACGCGCTGCATGACTGGACCGAAACGAACATCGCGCGCCTACAGCCGTTGTTGCAGCAGCGCGCCCAGCAGGGCTTCATCCGCGAATGCCATGGCGACCTGCACCTGGGTAACGCCACGATCATCGACGGCAAGGTGGTCCTGTTCGATTGCATCGAGTTCAACGAGCCCTTCCGCCTGATCGATATCGCTTCCGACGCCGCATTCCTGGCGATGGATCTGGAAGACCGCGGCTTGAAATGCCAGGCCCGGCGTTTCTTCAACGGCTGGCTGGAACGTACCGGCGACTATGCCGCACTGGAATTGCTCAACCTGTACAAAGCCTACAGAGCGCTGGTGCGTGCCAAGGTCAGCCTGTTCCGCCTGCATCAGGAGCAGGATCCGGTCCAACGCCGGGTGATCCTGCGACAGTACCGCAGCTACGCCAACCTGGCAGAAAGCTACAGCGCCATCCCGTCTCGTTTCCTGGCCATCACCCACGGCGTATCGGCGGTTGGCAAGAGCCAGGTTGCGCTGCGCCTGGTGGAGGCACTGGGCGCTATCAGGCTGCGTTCGGATATCGAGCGCAAGCGGTTGCACGGCGAGCAGAGCGAACCCCTGGCGGACCAGCTGGACGCCGGTATCTACAGCGAACAAGCCAGCGAAGCCACCTACCTGCGGCTGCATTCGCTGGCCGGAGCGGCGTTGAACGCCGGCTTCTCGGTGGTCATCGACGCAACCTATCTCAAGCAACAGTATCGTCAAGTGGCCTGGCAGGTAGCCGAATCGACCGGCGTGCCGTTCATGATTCTCAGCTGCGAAGCACCGGACGCTGTCATCGAGCAATGGTTGACCCAACGTCAGGCCGAAGGGGGCGACCCGTCCGACGCGACCATGGCCGTGATCAAGGCGCAACAGGCATCCCGCGAGCCGCTGAGCGAAAGCGAGCAGTTGCTCAGCCGGCAAATTCGCACGCCTGAAGCCGGCAGCCTCGACAATCTGGTCAGCGTCATCCGCCAACGGCTCCCCGGGCTCTAAACCGGCCCGTCAGCTAAGCCTCAAGCGCAACGAGCACCACCGCGGGCAGAACCCGGTGGTGCCTCTATACTGGTACAGGTCCGCCTGTGGAAGCCGACCATGTCACACTGCGTTCTGCCATCGGGGCTAATGGACTGTCGCCATGGGTGACAGTGTCCGGCTTTTCTCGATTCGTCCCGACGATTACGCCCAATTTCGCCCGACGTATCCTGACAGCCTGTTCGACTGGCTCGCCCAACAGTGCGAGCACACTCGATGTGCGCTCGATGTCGCCGCCGGCAGCGGCCAGGCAACGCTCGCGCTCTTGCCCCATTTCGAGATGGTTTGCGCTTGCGACGCCAGCCTCGATCAGCTCAACGGCCTGGCAGACTGGAGCGGTGCATGGCGTTTCGCCGCCCAGGGCGAACGACTGCCGCTGCGCGACGGCGTGATCGACCTGCTGGTGGTTGCGCAGGCGCTGCACTGGTTCGCAACGCCCGCCTTTTTTTCCGAAGCAAAACGCGTGCTTGCCGCCGACGGCCTGTTCTGCGCCTGGTGCTACAGCCTGCTGCGGATCGAGCCGACGCTCGACGCCGTCATCGACTGCCTGTATGGCGAAACCCTGAAGGGCTATTGGCCTCCCGGCCGTGCCAGCGTCGACGCGGGTTATCGCGACGTCCAGGCGCCCTTCGCCACCATCGATTCCCCGGACTTCGCTATCGAGGTGCACTGGACCCTGCCGCAGCTGCTCGGCTACCTGCGCACCTGGTCTGCGGTGAAGCAATGGCAGCAAGTCCACGGATGGGATCCAGTGACAGAGCTGGAGCCCGAACTGCTACGACTGTGGGGCGCGCCAGGGCAGCAACGTTGCATTCGCTGGCCGCTTCATGTTCTCGCCGGCTATCCGGGCCGATAGGAGCGATCATGCACGACGAACTGCTGACGCTGAGGAATCTCGGCAAGACATCCGCCCAATGGCTGCACGCCTCCGGCATTCATACTGCGGAGGATCTGCGCCGGCTCGGCGCTGTCGGCGCCTATCAGGCGGTCAAGGCACGCGGTTTCAGCGCGTCGCGAGTACTGCTCTACGCGATCGAGGGTGCACTACGGGACGTCAATTGGAAGGAGCTGCCCGCAGCGCTCAAGAGTGAGCTCAATCAGCATCTGGCAAGTCAAGATCACCGAGACCAGAGCTAGCTCACAACCCCGACACGGCGCGATTTACTCGGACCAACGGCAGCTTTATCGTGACTACGCGCACTGCTCGATCTCTGCGAGCTCGCCTGTCAAGGATTGTCGTCATGTATCTACTCGGGGAACAACCGGCGTACGCCGACCAGCTGATCAACCGCTTGCAGGGAATCCCCGCGCAATTGCTGGAAGGCCTGACGCCCGCCGCATCCGCTCTCGAGGTCAAAGGCACCGATGACCTGGAGGATGCGCTACCCAAGCAACAGCTATTCATCATCGAGAGCGGCTTGCTGCACGCCGTGGTGGATGACAAACCCTTGTTCTATCTGCAGGAGGGAGACCTGCTTGGCCTGCGCCAGGGCATAGAGCTGCCAATCTGTCGTTATCGCAGTGACGAAGCCATCCGCCTGATTCCCTACTCGCGCAGCGCCGTGTTTCAGCATATTCATGCCGATCAGCGGAGGCAGGAACTATTCACCCAGTACCTGATCGGCCAGACCGCGCTGTTGTCCGACGCCCTCGCGCGGCTCAAGCAACCCGAGATTCACCCTACGACCGGCTTCCAGCACTTCGCAGCCGGAGAAGAACTGATCCGCCAGGGAGACGATGCGGACAACGTCTTCATCATCATCGAAGGGCACGCCGAAGCGATCGTCGACGGGCAGAAGGTCGGTGATGTGCAGCGCGACGAGATTTTCGGCGCAATGGCCGTGTTTACCCAGGAGAAACGCAGCGCCACTGTGATCGCCACCTCGCCCTGCACCGTCATGCTGATTCCCAAGGAACAGTTTCTCGGGCTGATGCAGAGCAACCCGAAGATCGCGCACAGCCTGATAGAAAGCATGGCCCGACGCATTGATCTGCTCAACAAGGAAGTGACTCGACTGCGTCTGCCGCTCACTGCATAGCGCCAGCCAAAAAGCCGTCCAGTTTTTTTCCAACAACTGTTGACTAGATAATGAGAATTGTTATTATTAGCACCACTGGTCGCGAGATCAGCTGGTAACTGGAAGCCCAGGCAGTCGGACTTTCAGGTTATCTCCTCATCAGGCTAATCACGGTTTTGACCCGGCTTTTTGCCGGGTCTTTTTTTTGTCCGCCTGTCAAGCAAACCGCTACTCGGCCCTTTCGCCAAACTGGGCGCACACATCCTGCCGTGTCTGGGCGGGAGTGAACCAGACGAAGTCAGCCTGTTCCGCCTGTATGTCCTCACCGACCTCGGCGAGCATCAGCACCTGAACGCCGTGACGCGCAGAGTCGGCCATGTGCAGCGGCACGCCGAGGTCGCGTCGCACGTGAAAGGCACCCGCAAACAACAGCGCGGGCTTGGGCGCAGCCTGCAGCCGTTCGGCCATCCGACGGTCACGCTGCTGCTGCACGGCCAACATGGCCGGTAGTTGTGTTTCCGGCAGTTTGTCGCAGTGGGACACCCGAATCTGTGCAAGCAACTCGCTCTGCACAGGCACCGCAGCTGCAAGGCCAGACAAGGTTGGCGGATCGCGATAAATGGCTTTGATCTCACTGCGATCCAGATTGGCCGACAGCAATGGATAGGGCTGCGCCAACGCATACTCGATCACTGGCGCGTACAGCTCCCAGCTCCACCCCCGCTGCCACTGCAATGCCGCAGGCAAATCCTCGGGCCACACCCCTCGCCTGATCGACGCCTGCGCCTGGGCGACACTGGCCTGTTGATCCGGATCGATCATTTCCATCAGCAGGCTGCCTTGCGCGCGGCGCTGCGCCAATGCCTCCAGAAGCCAGCGCTGCAGGCTGTGATGGTCGGGGTTGTCATGACGTTCGCCAACCAGCACCTGATCGGCATCGGCCAGTGCGGTTACCAGACGCTGCGCCGACAACGTCTCGCCAGTGCGCAGGTCGATGATTCGCCCGAGATCGGCATGATCGCGGCCCTCCGGGCTCTGCCAGGGCGTCAGCGGTGGCGTCGACTGGCAGCCGGCGAGCAGTAGCAGAACGATGAGCGAGAAGGTTTTCATCGACAGTTCCTTAGCGTGCAATGACCAACGGGTGTCCCCGCTCCGGGTGTCGCTGAATAAGCACATCGAGGCCGAATACGGCTTTCAATGGTTCGGCCTGCAACACCTGCTCGGGGGTGCCAATCACCCTGGCGCACCCGTCCGCCAGCAATAGCAGGCGATCACAGTAGCGCGCAGCGAGATTGAGATCATGCAAGATCACCAATACCGCGCCGCCTCGCTCGGCGAATTCGCGGACAGCGCGCAGGATGCTGTGCTGATGCAAAGGGTCGAGCATGGCGGTCGGCTCGTCGAGCAGCAGCGTTTGCCCAGGTCGCCCCGGCCACAGCTGCGCGAGTACCCGTGCCAGGTGGACGCGCTGTTGTTCGCCGCCCGATAGCGTCAGGTAGTTGCGCCGCGCAAGATGCTGCGCATCGGCTGCCCTCAGGGCGGCGGCGACGATATCGCGGTCCTCGTCACGCCCGCTGTCGTGGGGCGATCGACCGAGACCGACCACCTCGTCGACCCGGAACGCAAAATTCAACGACGAACTCTGCGGCAGCACCGCCAGGCAACGCGCTCGCTCGGCTCCGTTCCACACCGCCAACGAGCGTCCCTGTAACGACACCTCACCGGCGCTGGGGACCAGTTCGCCGCTCAACGCACCGAGCAAGGTGCTCTTGCCCGCGCCGTTGGGGCCCAACACGCCCAGCACCTCGCCCGGCGGCAGCTGCAGGTCGATATCGGCCAGCACCGTTGACGTCCCGCGCCGTACCGAGACCTGTTGCGCACGAAGCATCAGCGCCGCCCCCGCAACAACAGGTAGAGAAAGAAAGGCGCCCCCAGTAGAGCGGTCACGATGCCGATAGGTAGTTCCGCAGGGGCGAGCAGCAAACGCGCCAACAGGTCGGCCAGCAATAACAGGCTGCCTCCGGCCAGGGCCGAGGCCGGCAACAACAGGCGGTGGTCCGGGCCCGTCATCAGTCGCACCAGGTGCGGAACCACCAGGCCTACGAAACCGATCATGCCAGCCGCGGCTACGGCCGCGCCAACCCCCAGCGCCGTGCACAGCACCAGTTCGCGCTTGAGCCGCTCTACGTCGAAACCCAGATGACGCGCTTCGGACTCGCCCAGCAGCAACGCATTGAGCGCTCGAGCTCGACGAGGCAACCAACAGACCACGCCGAACGCCACCAGCAGCAGCGGCCACAATCGTGCATAACTGGCGCCGTTGAGGCTGCCTAGGTTCCAGAAGGTCAAGGTGCGCAGCGTGCTGTCGTCAGCAAGGTAGGTGAACAGACCAATCACCGCGCCGGCCAAGGCGGTCAATGCGATTCCGGCGAGCAGCATCGTGGGGACCTGGGTATGGCCGTCGCGACGACCGAGGCGATACACCAGCGCGGTCACACCAAGGCCGCCGCCGAAGGCGCTCAGCGACAGCAGGTAGGGCTCCAGCCATGGCGCAATGCCGCCCACCAGGTTGCCGCCGATGATCGTTACCGCAGCGCCCAGCGCAGCACCGCTGGAGACGCCGATCAGCCCCGGATCGGCCAGCGGATTGCGAAACAGCCCCTGCATGGCCACGCCGGACAGCGCCAGTACCGCGCCCACGCTAAGGCCGAGCAAGGTTCGCGGCAACCTGATCTGGCCGAGGATGAGTTCGGCGGGCCCGACGTGATCAGCGCCGAACGGAGCGGCAAGCAGACGCCACATGGCGTCGAACGTCTCGCCGAGTGACAGACTGACCGGCCCCAGCGCCAGAGACAACCAGAACGCTATCAGCCACAGCAGGCCCAGCGACAGGAACAAGGAACGTGCAGACAGTGCAGGGCTCATCGGGGACGCCGCCAGTCGATAGTCGACGCGCAGGATAAAAGCCAGTCAAGCTGGCTGCCAGCCCTATCAGTCACGCCTACTCCAACGACCGGCACCTGGGCGATACTCTGGCGCACGAAGGAGGACATCCATGTTTCGATTGTGCGCCACCGCCGACGTCGCCGAAGGCCAGAGCAAAGGGTTGGAAAGCCAGGGGCAACGTCTGCTCGCGGTACGCAAGGAGGGCGTTCTGTACGTCTACGAGAACCGCTGCCCACATCGAGGCATACCGCTGGAATGGCAACCCGATCAGTTTCTCGACAGCAGTGGCAGTCTGATCCAGTGCGCCACTCACGGCGCGTTATTCCTCATCGATAGCGGCGAGTGCGTGGCTGGTCCCTGCTCCGGCCAGACCCTGCGCGCGCTGCCGGTCGTCGAGCGCGACGGCGTTGTCTGGTTGCAAAACGATCAATAGTGCGACGTTGCGCCCGGGCGACGATTCGCCGCGTTGGGTATCATGGCGACACTGCACCCTGTGAGATGACCATGCGCCGTTTGCTGAGTCTGCTGATCCTGCTGTTTGCCCTTCCTGCCGCTGCCGGCCTGTTCGATACCCGCCCCAGCGCCACCCTGGGCGGGCTTAACAACAGTGCGGATTTCCTGCCCGTGCGCGAGGCCTTCCGCCTGAGCGTGCTCGACACCGCCCCTGGACAGATCAAACTGCGCTTCGTCGCGGCAGAGGGCTACTACCTATACCGTCACCGCTTCCAGTTCAAAGCCAGGGATGCCGACGTCGTCATCGAAGAGGCCAAGCTCCCAGCCGGCAAGCAGAAGACCGACGACTACTTCGGCGAGGTCGAGGTCTATTACGGTGTGCTCGATGTCGACCTGCCGCTGCGCAACCCCGCGGGCATGCCCTTTACCCTGCAGGTCACCTATCAAGGGTGCGCCGACAAGGGGCTGTGCTACCCGCCCGAGACCCAGGCATTCGAGATCGACGGAGCCGCTGCCGCCGCACCCTCCTCTGCCATTGCAGCCGGACCGACAAGCGATCAAGGCGCGGCGCTGTCCTGGCGTTCGGTGGCGCTGTTCTTCCTCGCTGGCCTGGGCCTGACGTTCACCCCCTGCGTGCTCCCCATGCTGCCCATTCTGTCGGGCGTGGTATTGCGCGGACAGATCGGCGGCATGCGCGCCTTCCTGCTGTCGCTTGCTTATGTTCTGCCTATGGCCGGTGGCTTCGCCTTGCTGGGTGCGCTGATGGGCGTATTCGGCGCGGAACTCAATTTGCAGGCACGCCTGCAGTCGCCCTGGATTCTGGTTCCGTTCGCATTGTTCTTCGTGGCATTCGCCCTGGCGATGTTCGGCCTGTTCGAATTGCGGCTGCCACAGGTCATGGGCTCACGGCTGGAGCGCATCGCAGGTAACGCCAAGGGCGGCTCGTTCATGGGTGCGTCCTTGCTGGGCGCGGTATCCAGCCTGCTGGTCTCGCCCTGCGTATCGGCGCCGCTGGCCGGAGCACTGCTTTACATCAGCGCCAGCGGAGACGCTCTGGGCGGCGGTCTGAAGCTGTTCGCACTCGGCCTCGGTATGGGCACTCCACTGGTCCTGTTCGCCATCGGCGGCGGCGCGCTTTTGCCAAAGAGTGGCCCGTGGATGGTTATCGTGCGCAACGTGTTCGGCGTCTTGCTGCTCGCAGTGGCCGTATGGATGCTCGAACGCGTCCTGCCTGGCGCCTTGGCGCTTGCACTGTGGGGTTTGCTGGCGGCCGGCACGGCGCTGTTTCTCGGCACCCTGGAATTCGGTCAGAAGACGCCCAGGCAGAAGCTGGCACAGTTGCTGGGGCTGGTTCTGCTGGTTTATGGGCTGGCGGCGTGGATCGGCGCATTGCAAGGCGGCTCCGATCCGCTGCGACCACTGCCCCGCTCGACCTCGGCAGTTGTCGGCAGCGTCGCCAGCGAAAACGACAGCTGGTACACGGTTTCCACGCCGGAGGCACTCGATGCTCAACTCGAAGCCGCGCGTGCCGCCGCACAACCGCTGATACTCGACTGGTATGCCGACTGGTGCATCAGCTGCAAGGTCATCGAGCGCGAGGTATTCGCCGATCCGCAAATCACGCCGCGCCTGGCCGGCTACCGTCTGATTCGCTTCGATATCACCGACAGCAACCCGGCGCAGCGAGCGCTGCTCGATCGCTACAAGCTGTTCGGCCCGCCGGCGATCCTGTTCTTCGCTCCGGATGGACAGGAGCTGGCTCAGGCACGGGTCGTCGGTGAAATCGATGCCAGCCAATTCGCGCAACGACTGGACCGTGCTGAAGCTGGCCGCTAGTCAGGTTTCCTTGCAGCAATCTCCAGCCATAATGCAGGCATTTACGCCGATCAAGACATGACTGGACAGTCAGCCCCCGCTTCGGGCATAGTTTTTCCTTTCACCAATCGTGCCCCTCGTTAACCTCGATTGGCTAGAACAACAAGGAATGCTCATGGCGACGCTTCTGGTCCTTCACGGCCCGAATCTGAATTTGCTTGGTACGCGCGAACCCGGCGTCTACGGCGCAACGACCCTGGCGCAGATCAACCAGGATCTGGAGCAACGGGCCCGCGACGCCGGCCATCATCTGCTGTATCTGCAATCCAACGCCGAGTACGAACTGATCGAACGCATCCATGCCGCGCGCAGCGAAGGCGTGGACTTCATCCTGATCAATCCCGCTGCCTTTACCCACACCAGCGTCGCATTACGTGACGCGCTGCTGGCAGTGAGCATCCCATTCATCGAAGTGCACCTGTCAAACGTGCACAAGCGTGAACCTTTCCGCCATCACTCCTACTTCTCGGATGTCGCGGTAGGGGTGATCTGCGGCCTTGGCGCCAGCGGCTACCGCCTGGCATTGGAGGCCGCCCTGGAACAACTCGCTGCTTCCTGACAGGCCCGTGCCACGCACGGCCTCGAAGAAGCGAGCAGCAATGCCCTTCGAACTTACTTGGGAGTCACCGCTTCATGGATATTCGCAAAGTCAAGAAACTGATCGAGCTGCTGGAAGAGTCCGGTATCGACGAGCTGGAAATTCACGAGGGCGAAGAATCCGTTCGCATCAGCCGCCACAGCAAGCAAGTGGCCATGCAACAGCCTTACTACGCCCAGGCGCCGATGCCCGCCCCCGCAGCAGCTCCGGCCGCCGCCCCAGCCGCCGCTGACGCCGCCCCTGCACAACCGAAACTCAACGGCACCGTCGTGCGCTCGCCGATGGTCGGCACCTTCTACCGCGCCTCTTCTCCGGAAGCGGCAAGCTTCGTCGAAGTCGGTCAGAGCGTTAAGAAGGGCGACATCCTTTGCATCGTCGAGGCGATGAAAATGATGAACCACATCGAGGCCGAAACCAGCGGCACCATCGAATCCATCCTGGTGGAGAATGGTCAGCCGGTCGAATACGACCAGCCGCTGTTCACCATCGTTTGAACCGCGGAGAGCCAACGATGTTGGAAAAAGTATTAATCGCCAACCGCGGTGAAATTGCCCTGCGGATTTTGCGAGCCTGCAAAGAGCTGGGCATCAAGACCGTCGCGGTGCATTCCACCGCCGATCGCGAGCTGATGCACCTGGCCCTGGCGGATGAGTCCGTCTGCATTGGCCCAGCCCTTGCGACCAACTCCTACCTGCACATCCCGGCGATCATTGCCGCCGCGGAAGTGACCGGAGCCACGGCGATTCACCCTGGCTATGGTTTTCTCGCCGAGAACGCCGACTTTGCCGAGCAGGTGGAAAAGTCCGGCTTCGCCTTCGTCGGGCCGAGAGCCGAAACCATCCGCCTGATGGGCGACAAAGTGTCGGCCAAGGACGCCATGATCAAGGCCGGCGTTCCGGTGGTACCAGGCTCCGACGGCCCGCTTCCCGAAGATGAAGCCGAAGCGCTGCGTATCGCCCGCGAAGTCGGCTACCCGGTAATTATCAAAGCGGCAGGTGGCGGCGGTGGTCGCGGGATGCGTGTCGTCTATCAGGAAGAAGACCTGATCAAGTCGGCCAAGCTGACCCGTACCGAGGCTGGCGCTGCATTCGGCAACCCGATGGTCTATCTGGAGAAGTTCCTGGGCAACCCACGCCACGTGGAAGTCCAGGTGCTGTCCGACGGCCAGGGCAACGCCATCCATCTGGGCGACCGGGACTGCTCGCTGCAGCGGCGGCATCAGAAGGTCCTGGAAGAGGCGCCAGCACCATATATCGACGAAAAGGCGCGTGCCGAAGTACTCAAGCGCTGCACCGACGCCTGCGTCGAGATCGGCTACCGTGGCGCCGGCACCTTCGAGTTTCTCTACGAGGACGGGCGCTTCTACTTCATCGAAATGAACACTCGCGTCCAGGTCGAACACCCCGTCACCGAGATGGTGACCGGCGTGGATATCGTCAAGGAAATGCTCAGCATTGCCGCCGGCAACAAGCTGTCGGTCAAGCAGGAAGATGTGGTGATTCGCGGCCATTCGCTGGAGTGCCGCATCAATGCCGAGGACCCGTCGAACTTCCTGCCCAGCCCGGGCAAGGTCAAGCATTTCCATGCGCCTGGCGGCAACGGCGTACGGGTCGATTCGCATCTGTACAGCGGCTATTCGGTACCGCCGAACTATGACTCGCTGATCGGCAAGCTGATCACCTACGGGGCCACGCGGGAAGAAGCCATGGCGAGAATGCGCAATGCCCTGGACGAGATCGTCGTCGATGGCATCAAGACCAACATCCCGCTGCACCGGGATCTGGTGCGCGATCCAGGTTTCTGCAAGGGTGGCGTGAACATCCATTACCTGGAAAAGAAGCTGGGAATGGACAAGCACTAACATTTTCAAAAACGTAAAAACGCTGAAGGCTGCAGGCCGGACGAAAAGCGGAGCAAATCCGCGATCTCGTTCAGCCTCCAGCCTTCAGCCGTTTTCATGAGGTATTTATGCCCTGGTTACAGCTCCGTCTCGCCATCTCTCCGGAACAGGCGCAAACCCTCGAAGACGCACTATTGGGCGTCGGCGCAGTCTCGGTCACCTTCATGGATGCCGAAGACCAGCCCATATTCGAGCCGGATCTCGGCACCACGCCGCTGTGGTCACGCACTCATCTGTTAGCGCTGTTCGAATCGGACGTCGACGAGGCCAACCTGCTTGCCCACCTGGAACTGCTGGTCGGTGGCCCGCTACCTGAGCACCAGCTCGAGCACATCGAAGACCAGGACTGGGAGCGCAGCTGGATGGACAACTTTCACCCGATGCGTTTCGGCCAGAGGCTGTGGATCGTACCCAGCTGGCACGCCGAACCCGAGCCGGATGCGGTGAACTTGCTGCTCGACCCCGGCCTCGCGTTCGGCACGGGAACCCATCCGACCACCGCGCTGTGCCTGGAGTGGCTGGACGCACAGCCGCTGGACGGCATGCAGGTGCTGGATTTCGGTTGCGGGTCAGGCATCCTGGCCATCGCGGCGCTGCTTCTGGGGGCCGAACACGCCGTGGGCACCGACATCGACGTTCAGGCTCTGGAAGCCTCGCGTGATAATGCCGGCCGCAACGGCATCGATCCGGCGCGCTTCCCGCTTTATCTGCCAGAGCAACTGCCACAGGGTCAGGCCGACGTGGTGGTCGCCAATATCCTCGCCGGGCCGCTTGTCGCCTTGGCGCCACGCATCATCGAGCGGGTCAAGCCGGGTGGCCGTCTGGCGCTGTCCGGCATTCTGCGCGAACAGGCCGAAGAGGTCCGCAGCGCCTATACAAGCCAGTTCGACCTGGACCCGACCGCCGAGAAGGACGGCTGGGTACGAATCACTGGCGTCCGCCGTCGCTAATCTCACCCTCGGCACCGAGCGGGACGTGCAAGCACGGCTGCATACCCGCCACGTGCCGCCACTGCCGCTCATCGGTGCGCATGCGCTAGACTACCGGCATTTGCGCCGGACCAACGCATGACCAGTTTCATCACCCAGTGCCCCCAATGCCGCACCAGCTTCCGCGTCAGCCGCACACAGCTCATCGCGGCCCATGGCGTGGTCCGGTGCGGTGCGTGCATGGAGCTCTTCAATGCGGCCCGTCACCTGCAAGAGGACGCAAGGGCAGCCGGCACCACGACCACATCCGCCGCGACCGGACGCACCGATCCCGTTCAGGCAGTGCCCGCGCCGCCTCCCGCTAAGCCGGCAAGCAAAGACGAAACGCGCTGGATCCACGACGAGCTAGACCTCGACAGCCTTGATCTCGACGAGGAGTTGGCAAAGCTCGAGCGACAGGAACTGGAGCTGTCGAACGAATCGCTCGAACTGCAGCCATCGTCCGGTGGTGGCGCATCAGCGACCGTGCAGAACCGATCGCACATCGATGACGAAGCTTGGGCCGAGCGACTGCTGGCCACCGAAGGCGATACACCGGCCACCGACCGCCCCGTACAGGCGGAGGCAGCGGCGGCTGGCGCCCCGACTTCAGGCACTACGAGCTTACATTTTACGCCCGTAAGCGCCGAACACCCTGCTCCGCCAAGCCCACTGAAGGGCGCGCGCGGCCTGCTGGCCGAACCGCTCGATGCAAGCGGTCGCATCGAGCCGGTGTTCGATGGCGTGGTCGAGACCGATGACGAGCTCCTGCACACTGACCTGCCGGCTGATAACGCTGAACGCGAGCCGGCGACGGACCTGGCACCAAACCGGGATGGCAACGACCCGCTGTTCGAACTCGACGACGAACCGCTGCAGCTCGACTGGCAAGCGCGCCGGCGGCCCTGGGCCCGCTGGTTCGGCTGGGGCCTGCTGAATCTGATCGCCTTGCTGGTGCTCGTCGCGCAATACGTGACCTACAACTTTGACGAGCTGGCACGCCAGGACAGCTATCGGCCATGGCTTGAGCGAATCTGCCCGACTTTCGGTTGCGAGCTGCCGCCCAGGGTCGACGTCAGCCAGATCAAGAGCAGCAATCTGGTAGTGCGTAGCCACCCCGACTTCGCTGGAGCCTTGGTGGTCGATGCGATCATCTACAACCGCGCGTCATTTGCCCAGCCGTTCCCCTTGCTTGAAATCCGCTTCGATGACATCAACGGAAAGATGCTGGCGCGCCGCACGTTCAAGCCCGGCGAGTACCTATCCGGCGAGCTGGCGGGCCAGCGCGAAATGCCCTCGCAGATCCCGATCCACATCGCGCTTGACATACTCGACCCAGGCGCCAAAGCCGTGAACTACAGTTTGAGTTTTCGCTCCCCCGAGTAGCCGCTCGCCCGGCTGTACAACGCGGCAGGTGCCCTGCTTCCAGGGGTCGCCCGCCGCACGGCGTGCCGATTCAGCTTCCGGTTATAAGCTTCAAGCTGCTCAGAATTTGTTCAGAACAGCCTTTAACCCGTCATCCGGAGCGGGTATTATGCTCACCCTTTTTTGCTGTCCCGATCGACCTAACAAGCAGGCTCCAGGCAGGGAATCTTCATGTCAGCGGTACGCATCGGCCCCTATACCCTTCCGAATCGATTGATCCTCGCGCCCATGGCCGGCGTGACCGATCAGCCGTTCCGCCAGTTGTGCCGCCGCCTCGGCGCCGGCCTGGTGGTATCGGAAATGGTGACCAGCGATGTCCGCCTGTGGAACAGCCGCAAATCGCGCCTGCGCCTGCTGCATGAAGGGGATCCAGAGCCGCGCTCCGTGCAGATCGCCGGAGGCGATCCGCAGATGCTGGCTGAGGCCGCCGCTCGCAACGTCGAGCTGGGGGCTCAGATCATCGACATCAACATGGGTTGTCCGGCGAAGAAGGTTTGCAACAAAGCGGCCGGGTCGGCGCTGATGAAGGATGAAGGGCTGGTCTCGGCCATTCTCGAAGCGGTGGTCGGCGCGGTCGATGTACCGGTGACGCTGAAGATCCGCACCGGCTGGGACAGACAGAACAAGAACGGACTCACGGTGGCGAAGATCGCCGAACAATCCGGAATCGCTGCATTGGCCGTGCATGGCCGTACGCGCGCCGACCTATACACAGGCGAGGCCGAGTACGACACCATCGCTGCGATCAAGCAGGCGGTATCGATCCCGGTATTTGCCAACGGGGATATCGACACACCCTTGAAAGCACGCCAGGTACTGCAAGCGACAGGCGCCGATGGGCTGCTGATCGGACGGGCGGCTCAGGGCAGGCCGTGGATTTTCCGCGAGATCGATCATTATCTGGCAACCGGCGAGCTGCTAGCGCCGCCGGACCTGGCCGAGGTCGAGCGCATCTTGCTGGAGCACCTGCGTGCCCTGCATGCCTTCTATGGCGACGTCATGGGCGTGCGCATCGCGCGCAAGCATGTCAGCTGGTATCTCGCGACACTTCCCGGCGCGCGCGAATACCGCGCCCGGTTCAATGGTTTGGAAGACAGGGACGCGCAATGCGCCAGTGTTCGGGCATTTCTGGCCGAACGCCGAACAGGCCCTGACTCAGGGGATGGAAAAGGGGTGGCTGCATGACGCTGTTGAACGAAACACTGCTAACTGGAACAACATCCGTGAGCGACAACGTGAACCTCAAGCAACACCTCAATACGCCGAGCGAAGCAGGCCAGACCCTGCGCGGTAGCGTTGAAAAGGCGTTGCACAACTATTTCGCCCATCTCGAAGGCGCTGACGTCACGGACGTTTACAACCTGGTGCTTTCCGAGGTGGAGGCACCGCTACTGGAAACCGTGATGAATTACGTCAAGGGCAACCAGACCAAAGCCTCCGAGCTGCTGGGCCTGAACCGCGGCACCCTTCGCAAGAAACTCAAGCAGTACGACCTTCTCTGATCAGTGGCAAGCTCCGATGGAACGGCGCGAGCCGTCCCCCGGGAGCTTTCCGCTTGAAGCCTGTAGCTCCTAGGAACTGTCTATGACCGACCAAAGCACCCGCCTTCCAGTCCGCCGCGCGTTGATCAGCGTGTCCGACAAGACCGGCGTCGTTGACTTCGCCCGCGAACTCGTCGCCCTGGGCGTCGAGATTCTTTCCACCGGCGGCACCTTCAAGCTGCTGCGCGAGCACGACATCGCCGCGGTAGAAGTGGCCGACTACACCGGCTTCCCGGAAATGATGGACGGCCGGGTAAAGACCCTGCATCCGAAGATCCACGGCGGCATTCTCGGCCGTCGCGATGTCGACGGCGCGGTCATGGCAGAGCACGGCATCAACCCGATCGATCTGGTCGCAGTCAACCTCTACCCCTTCGCCGCTACGGTCGCCAAGCCCGGCTGCACCCTGCCGGACGCCATCGAGAACATCGATATTGGCGGGCCGACCATGGTCCGCAGCGCCGCGAAGAACCACAAGGACGTCGCCATCGTGGTCAATGCCGATGACTACGCCAACGTCATCGAGAACTTGCAGAGCGGCGGCCTGACCTATGCCCAGCGCTTCGATCTGGCGCTCAAGGCCTTCGAACACACCGCGTCCTACGACGGCATGATCGCCAACTACCTGGGCACCGTCGACCAGAGCGCCGAAACCCTTTCCACCGAAGGCCGCAGCCTGCTGCCACGCACCTTCACCACTCAGTTCGTCAAAGCGCAGGACATGCGCTACGGCGAGAATCCGCATCAGATCGCCGCGTTCTACGTCGAAACCGCCGATGAAGCCTGCATTGCCACGGCCCGCCAGCTGCAGGGCAAGGAGCTGTCCTTCAACAACGTCGCCGATACCGACGCGGCGCTGGAGTGCGTGAAGAGCTTCGTCAAGCCGGCCTGCGTCATCGTCAAGCACGCCAACCCCTGCGGCGTCGCGGTGGTTCCGGAAGACGAAGGCGGCATCCGCCAGGCCTATGAACTGGCCTACGCCACCGACAGCGAGTCGGCATTCGGCGGCATCATCGCCTTCAACCGTGAGCTGGACGGCGAGACCGCCAAGGCCATCGTCGATCGTCAGTTCGTCGAGGTAATCATCGCGCCGAGCATTTCTGCCGAAGCTCGCGAGGTGGTCGCGAGCAAAGCGAATGTACGCCTGCTCGAATGCGGCCAGTGGCCAGCCGAGCGAGCGCCGGGCTGGGACTTCAAGCGCGTCAATGGCGGCCTGCTGGTGCAGAGCCGCGACATCGCGATGATCGGCGCAGCCGATCTCAAGGTGGTCACCCAGCGCGCGCCCTCCGAGCAGGAAATCCATGACCTGATTTTCGCCTGGAAAGTGGCCAAGTTCGTCAAGTCCAACGCCATCGTCTACGCCAAGAATCGCCAGACCGTCGGCGTTGGCGCCGGCCAGATGAGCCGTGTCAATTCCGCGCGTATCGCCGCGATCAAGGCCGAGCACGCCGGGCTGCCGGTTCAGGGCGCCGTGATGGCGAGCGATGCCTTCTTCCCCTTCCGCGATGGCATCGACAATGCAGCCAAGGCCGGCATCACCGCGGTTATCCAGCCCGGCGGCTCGATGCGTGATGCCGAGGTGATCGCCGCTGCGGACGAAGCCGGTATTGCCATGGTATTCACCGGCATGCGCCACTTCAGGCACTAAAATTCGGCCGCACTCGGACAGGCATCTGCGGCGTTGCCCGATTCTCCCCCCATGCTCATTGCCAGAAGGCAACTCCGCTGGGTGAAGAATCGGGCGCCTTGCATCTACCAGCCCGATCGCGACCTCGGTATTCGTAGGTGGATAACGCTTCGCTTATCCACCAAGCGGGCTACCGGCCCGCCTCCCAGGAGAGACACATGAATGTACTGATCATCGGCAGCGGCGGCCGCGAGCACGCCTTGGCCTGGAAGGTCGCGCAGGACCCACGCGTCGAAAAGGTGTTCGTGGCCCCGGGCAACGCTGGCACCGCTACCGAAGCGAAGTGCGAGAACGTCGCCATCGACGTGCTGGCCATCGAGCAGCTGGCAGATTTCGCCGAGCAGAACGTGCAACTGACCATCGTCGGTCCGGAGGCCCCGCTGGTCAAAGGCGTGGTCGACCTGTTCCGCACGCGCGGTCTCGACTGCTTTGGGCCGACCGCCGCAGCGGCCCAGTTGGAAGGCTCGAAGGCCTTCACCAAGGATTTCCTGGCTCGTCACAAGATTCCCACGGCGGACTACCAGAACTTCACCGAGGTGGAGCCCGCCCTGGCCTATCTCCGTGAGAAAGGTGCGCCGATCGTGATCAAGGCCGACGGCCTGGCAGCAGGCAAAGGAGTCATCGTCGCGATGACTCTGGCAGAAGCCGAGGACGCCGTGCGCGACATGCTCTCCGGCAATGCCTTTGGCGATGCGGGTGCGCGGGTCGTGATCGAAGAGTTTCTCGACGGAGAAGAGGCCAGCTTCATCGTCATGGTCGACGGGGCCAATGTGCTGCCGATGGCCACCAGCCAGGACCACAAGCGCGTCGGAGACGGCGACACCGGTCCCAATACTGGCGGCATGGGCGCCTACTCCCCCGCACCGGTGGTCACGGCTGATGTCCACCAGCGCGTCATGGACGAGGTCATCTGGCCAACCGTCAAAGGTATGGCCGCCGAAGGTAACGTCTATACCGGCTTCCTTTACGCGGGCCTGATGATCGATCGCAACGGCGCGCCGAAGGTGATCGAGTTCAATTGCCGCTTCGGCGATCCGGAAACCCAGCCGATCATGCTGCGGTTGCAGTCCAGCCTGGTTCTGCTCGTCGAGGCGGCATTGGCCAAGGCACTGGACAAGATCGAGGCGCAGTGGGATCCGCGCCCGAGCCTCGGCGTGGTCCTTGCGGCAGGTGGCTATCCTGGCGACTACGCCAAAGGCACTCCAATCCGCGGGCTGGAAGCTGCCTCTCAATTGGACGGGAAGGTCTTCCATGCCGGTACTGCTTTGAAGGACGGCGCAGTAACCACGGCCGGTGGGCGGGTACTCTGCGCAACGGCGCTGGGCGAAACAGTGTCGGCGGCTCAGCAGAACGCCTACGCACTGGCCGCTCGCATCGAATGGGACGACCATTTCTATCGCCACGACATCGGTTACCGCGCCATTGCCCGCGAACAGGGCGAAAGCTAAACGAGATCGCGGCGTCCGCGCGTGGCAGTCGCTCGACTGCCACTGCGCGCACTTCCGCGTATCCTTGCGATGGTTATAATCGACCGTCACACCGCTGAAGGGATGCCACTCGTGCGTCGACTCTGGGTCGCCATTGCTTTTGCCTTCAGTCTTTTGCTGGCTGCACCGAGCCTATCGTCCGTATTTGCCGCGACCACCGAATCGACCTCGGTCACGCCGGGCAGCGATGCGTTGCCTACGACGGATTCGAACTGGCGGTTGCTGGTGGATCAGTCCGGCCTGCTGACACTCGGGGAAATCCTCGATCAGCGAAGCCTGTTCCAACGCATCGACCAACGCTCCTATGCGGCACCGGCGAGCGATAACGCTGTCTGGCTGCAGGTAAGCCTGCCCGCCTTTAGCCACCCGAATTGGCTATGGATGTTCGCGCCTCGGGTGCAATTGCTCGACTTCTATCTGCTACGTGACGGCCATATCGAGCGCCATGTGGAAACCGGCGAGTTGCGGCCACTGGAGTCCAGGCCCCTGCCCACTCGCGCTTATCTGTTCTCCCTGCCGAACGATGGCGCCCCCCGCGAAGCCTACATACGACTGCGCTCGTCGCATCCGATCATGGCGTGGTTCCGGACCGTCGATGAGACCGGCCTCGTAAAGCTGGCCATGCCGGCCTACCTGTTCGGAGCCCTGTTCGGCGCCCTGGCGCTGCTGATGATCTATAACCTGCTGCGCTTCGCCTATACCTTCAGCTACAGCCATGTATGGCTCGCCCTGCTGCACGGCGCCCTGCTGATCTGCGCCGTAGCCAACCTCGGCTTGCTGGCTGTCTGGTCACCGAAACTGTTCTACAGCCAGCCGCTGATTGCCGACATGGCGGCACTGCTGACCTGCGTCGCCTTGCTGGCATTCGCCTTCGGTTTCTTTTATCACCGCCGAACGCGATGGACCACCTGGCTGTTCGCGCTGTTGGCGAGCCTTGTCGGCGGGCTGGCGGCAACCATCCTGCTCAGCGGCCAACTCTGGTTCAGCTGGCTGATCTACGCCGCGGTGCTGATCACCGCCGTCAGCGTCACCGTCGTGGCCATCTATCACTGGCGGCAGCGTTACGATCCCGCCCGGCTGCTGGTCGCCGGCATGTTGCTGTTCGATGGCGCCTTCGTGCTCGTATTGCCGGTGCTGTTGGGCTTCAACCAGTTCGATCCCGACTGGCTGACCGGTGTCATGTTCAGCGTGGCCACCTGCTCCGGGCTGATCCTCAGCTTTGCATTGCTCGAGCGGCAGCGCCAGATCCAATCGGACAACCGTAACCAGCACACCGCCGAGGCCGTCATCAGCGCCGAGCTACGGACCAAGGCGGACTTTCTGGCGAAGATCAGCCATGAGATTCGCACCCCGATGAACGGCGTGCTGGGCATGAGCGAACTGTTGCTGGGTACCTCGCTGTCGGCCAAGCAGCGCGACTACGTACAGACGATTCACAGTTCCGGCAACGAGCTGCTTACCCTGATCAACGAGATCCTCGACATTTCCAAGCTCGAGTCCGGACAGATCGAACTGGACGACGTGCAGTTCGACCTCAATGCGTTGATCGAAGACTGCCTGAGTATCTTCCGTGCCAAGGCTGAGCAGCAGAAGGTCGAGCTGATCAGCTTCGTCCAACCGCAAATGCCGCACGTCGTGGCAGGCGACCCGACCCGACTGCGCCAGACGCTGCTCAACCTCCTCGAAAACGCCTTCAAACAGACCGAAGAAGGCGAGGTATTGCTGATCGCAGCGGTGGACGACCAAGAGGGGCAACCGCGCCTGCGCATCACCGTGCAGGACAGCGGTCGCCCACTGGAAGCCGAGGAGCGCGATGCACTGCTCAACGCCGCCCTGGATAGCCGCGACTTTCTCGCCGCCACCCGCCATGGCGGCCGCCTCGGGCTGATCATCGCCCGGCAGCTGGTTCATCTCATGGACGGCGAGTTCGGCATCCAGACGGGAGGTATCACGGGTAACACGCTCTGGATCAGCCTGCCGCTGGTAGCCAATCTTTCGGAGCAGCCGGGCAACGAGCTGGACGATGAGCTGAAAGGCGCGCGCCTGCTGGTGGTGGATGACAACGATACCTGCCGCAAGGTACTCAGCCAGCAATGCAGCAGTTGGGGCCTGGAGGTCAGCGCGGTGGCGTCGGGCAAAGAGGCACTGGCGCTATTGCGCACCAAGGCGCATCTGCGCGAGTACTTCGATGTGGTACTGCTCGACCAGGACATGCCAGGGATGACGGGTATGCAGCTGGCCAGCCGCATCAAGGAAGACTTCAGCCTCAACCATGACATCCTGCTGATCATGCTGACCGGCATGAGCAGCGCACCTAGCAAGGTCATCGCGCGTAACGCCGGAATCAAGCGCATTCTGGCCAAGCCCGTCGCCGGCTACACGCTCAAGACGACGCTGGCGGACGAACTGGCACGCCGCACCAGCGCCATCGCACGGGCCGCCAAGACCCAAGCCAGCACGCCGCTCCTAGTCCCTGGCGACTTCCGCATCCTGGTCGCCGAAGACAACACGATTTCGACCAAGGTGATCCGCGGCATGTTGAGCAAGCTCAATCTGAAACCGGATACCGCCAGCAACGGCGAGGAAGCGCTCGCCCTGATCAAGACGCAGCCTTACGACCTGGTGCTCATGGATTGTGAAATGCCAGTCATGGATGGTTTCGAGGCCACCGCACGGCTGCGCGCCTGGGAGGCCTCCGACGGACGGCCACGCACGCCGGTGGTCGCGCTGACGGCGCACATCCTAAGCGAACACCGTGAGCGTGCCCGCGAGGCAGGAATGGATGGCCATATGGCCAAACCGGTCGAGATGTCACAACTGCGCGAGCTGGTCGAGCACTGGGTTCGCGTCCGAGCGGCAGCGGCGGATCAGTAACCCGACGCCGCCGCCTAGTCGGTCGTCTCCGCACGAACGTCGCTGATCACCAGCAAGCTTTCTGGCTGGGCCGGCATTCGCGATTCGTCCATGCGCAAATCCTGGGCCGGCACCGCATAACGCATGCGCCGGGTCAGCATGCGCAGCGCACTGACCAGGAGCGCGATGGCCAGAGGCTCGCCCGGGCAACGGTGGCCGCTTGCTACATCTCCGCCCCCTTGCGTGATGAAATTATAAGCGCTGCCATTCCAATCGAAGAAACGCTCGGGATTGAAGGTTTCCGGTTGCGTCCAGAGCCGGGCGTCTCGATTGGTGCCATAAAGGTCCAGCAGCACCCTCGTGCCCTTCGGGAAACGGTAGCCCTTCCACTCGAAATCCTCGCGCACGCGCGCCGCGGTGAACGGAAAGAAGGCGTGCAGACGCCGAACTTCCTGGGCGAAGGGTTCAAGCAAGGCATCCTCGCGCTGCAAGCGCGGCCGCCACTCCGGATGCGCCAGTAACTCCAGCGCGGCGTAAATGACGAACCGCGCCACCGCCACGGTTGGGCGCAGGAGATTGAGCAGCTCCACG
Source organism: Stutzerimonas stutzeri (assembly GCF_018138085.1). Lineage (NCBI taxonomy): Bacteria > Pseudomonadati > Pseudomonadota > Gammaproteobacteria > Pseudomonadales > Pseudomonadaceae > Stutzerimonas > Stutzerimonas stutzeri. The sequence goes on along the minus strand of NZ_CP073105.1, from coordinate 1,040,138 downwards.
GCGGCCACGTGCTCGTCCAGTTCCACGCCGTTTGCGTCCTGGTAGCGGGCGACAACCGCCAGCGCCCGGCTATCGTCTATTCGTAACGCTCCACTGCGCACGCCTCTGATCAGCTCGATCAGCCAGTCTTCCGCCTCTTTACGTGCCTTGCGTGCGTGCCAGTGGCGGATGCCCACGCCGCCCGCCCCATCGATCATGGCGGCCAACTGATCACGACGCAGTGTGACTTCGTCATCACCAAGCGGTACGCCGGCCCACTCGCACACCGCCCGGGTAAGGATGGCCTGCACTTCAGGCAGCAGGACCACGCGATCACAGCGTTGCCACGCCTCGATCGCCGCCTGCCAGTTGGCCTCGCTCAAGCGCACCAGTTCGGCCACCGCCTCGTCGCCGAGCAGCGACAGAAAGAGCTGCTTGCGATGCCGATGAGCGTCGTCGTCCAGCCCCTGCACACCGCCCTGGCCGAACAGGGTCTTCTGCAACACGCGCGGCGCCGCATGCTCCCGCTGGAACAGCCGTTCATCGTAGAACAGTCTTGCAGCCTCCTCTCCGCTCATGCATATGGTGTTCTGCATCAACAGTCGCACTTGAAACAGATCCGAGCCGAACCGTTGGCATCGGCTGGAAATGAACGTATAGCCTTCGCTCAGCAGGGAAAGCGAGCTTTCCACGTGTGAGTCGCGAGGAATTTCGGACATTCGTGCACCTCATGGTTTGCCTCTCGATGGGACCTCATCGTGTAGCCTGGGTGCCCGACCTCTCGCAGACGGGTTCAAGAATGAACAAAACGCGCGGTTCGCTGCCGATAAAAGACTGGCCGAGTTATTGCGCGGCGCATGCATCACCCCGTTATCCGAACCTTCGCTTCGAGGCATACGCCGTCGCCAAGGAGCCAATGCAATGATGAAGAGGAGCGATGTCGCCTGGACGCTTGTCGGCATCACGGCGGTACTGCTTTCCGGCAGTCTGCTCTATCAGGAGATTCGCGGCCTTTCGCTGGCCGAACTCACCGACAGCCTCGAGGCTATCAGCTACCGCAACTGGCTGATGGCGAGCCTGGCGACGCTGGGCGCCTACTGCGCGCTGGCCTGGTACGACCGGATCGCCGTAGCGCATCTGGGCAAACATATTTCGTGGTGGTTCATCACACTGTGTTCGTTCACCACCTATGCCTTGGCGCATAACGTCGGCGCATCGGTGTTTTCCGGTGCGGTGGTGCGCTATAGGGCCTATCGCAGCAAGGGTCTGACGCCGCACGAAATCGGCGTGCTGATCGTGTTCTGCTCATTGACCTTCTTCCTCGGCACGCTGCTGGCGGGTGGCGTGGTGCTCATCCTGCGGCCGGATCTGCTGAACCGGCTGGTCGACGTCGAACCCTGGCTGTCGACGGCTATCGGGGCATCCCTGCTGTGCCTGGTTGGACTCTATGTGTTCGGCTCGTGGCGGCATTTCGCACCGATGCACATCGGCAAATGGCACATCGTCTATCCGCGGCTACCTATCGTCGGCAGGCAACTACTCGCGGCGCCGCTCGAGCTCGCTTGTGCCGCCGCGATCATCTACTTCGCGCTGCCCGAGGCGCAGAACCCGGGTTACCTGGTGGTACTGGGGGTCTTCCTCGCCTCCTTCTCGCTGGCCTTGCTGTCCCACGCACCGGGTGGTCTCGGTGTGCTCGAGGTAACCTTTCTCGCCGCGGTGCCGGAGCTGCCAACCGCAGACGTATTGGCCGCGCTGATCGTCTTCCGGGTGTTCTATCTGTTGCTGCCGTTGGCACTGGCGATTCTGGTGGTGGCGGTATTCGAAGCGACACAATGGTCCGAGAGGCGACGCAAAGGCTCGCTCGGCCCGTAAGCGGGTCTAGCGGCGATGGGGCTATGGCTATACAGGTGCTTCCGGGCGATCATTCGCCCTCATCCGAGACGAAATCGACCATATGACCGATACCCGCACCAACCGCCCCGCCCCCGGCCAGCAAGCCGGGCACCAGCCGCGGCCCCTGATGGACCTGATCATCAGCATCGTCATCCCCTCTCTGATTCTGATGAAACTCAGCGGTGAAGACCGCCTGGGTGCCGATGGCGCGCTGTTGCTAGGCTTGGCGTTCCCGCTTGGCTGGGGGCTGTTCGAGCTGATCAAATACCGCAAGTTCAACTGGATCGCGCTGCTGGGACTGGTCAGCGTGCTCCTGACCGGCGGCATCGGCCTGTTGCGGCTCGATCCGCAATGGTTGGCTATAAAGGAAGCCGCCGTGCCCGGCGTGATCGGCATCGCCGTGCTGGCATCCACCCGGACGCGCTTTCCACTGATCCGTACGCTGCTGTACAACCCCAAGGTGCTCAACGTCGAGAAGGTGCACCAACAGCTCGAACGCAACGGGCAGGTGGCGCACTTCGAAACCCGTTTGCTGCGCGCCACCTATTTCCTCAGCGGAACCTTCTTCTTTTCTGCATTCATGAACTACGTGCTGGCCAAATGGATCGTCAAGAGCCCGGCCGGCAGCGAAGCGTTCAATGCGGAACTGGGCCGGATGACGCTGCTCAGCTATCCCATGATCGCCATCCCCAGCATGGTGATGATGATGGCGATCTTCTACTACCTCTGGCGCACGATTCACGGCCTGACCGGCTTGCGTCTCGAAGACATCATCGCGACTCCGGGGAACGACGGGCGGCACGGCGAAGGATCCTGAAGCCTTCGCTCAGTTCGACATCAGCAACATCCACAAGGGCAGGCTGAGCGCTGCAAGCAGCGTCGACAGAAACACGGTTGAGCTGACTGCCCGGGTGTCTTCCTGGTTGGTCACGAATGCCAGGACGTTAACCCCGCTCGGGCACGCCGCCAGCAACACCAGGACGCTGCGCGCCTCATGACTCAAGCCGGGCAGCAAGCCACCGACGTACCAGACCAACGCCGGAAACAGGCCCAGCTTGACCAACGTCAGCCCCAGTGCGGTGGCGCTGGGGCGCAGACGATAGCGTGACAGGCTGACGCCCAGCACCATCAGTGCACACGGCAAGGCCGCCTGGGCCAGCCAATCCGCCACGCGCCACAGGGCCTTCGGCATGTCGAGGCCCGACAGGTTCAGCAAAGCGCCGGACAACAGGCCGACGATCAACGGATTGGCGAGGTTCTTCAGCAACGCTTTGCCGCTGACCTTCTCACCCGAGCCCAGTGCGCTGTAAAAACTCTGCAGCGAAAACAGGATAAGGCTGTGAAACACCAGAATCGCAAACACGTACACCAGGCTTTCCGCACCGAGCAAGGTGGTAACCAGCGGAATCCCGACCAACACGTTATTGGAATAGGCAGCGGTCAGCCCAAGCGGTGATGCGCGTCCAAGCCGGCTATGGGCGAACAGCCCAACACAGGCGAAAACCGCCAGCACGGGCCCGAAATAGGCCAACAGCAGCATCGGCGACATGCCATCGCTCAACTGCGCACGGGCGATACCGGTAAACAACACCGCTGGCATGAACAGCTTGAAGGTGACGTTGGCGAGCCCTGCCGCCGCCTCGCCCGCGAGCCAGCGCCGCCAACCCAGCAAATAGCCGAGCATGATCAAGCCAAAGATAGGCAATATCGCCTGAAAAACGATCACTCAGCGTCTCCAGCAGCCCGCGCGGCATAAGGTCGCCACGCCAAAAAGCCGCAAGAATACTCCGAGCAGCGGGCCTTTTCGACTCGATCGAGCGCAGCCCGCAGGACGACAGATCAGGTGAGCGGCCTGATCAGGCTTGGGAAGGCTGAACGAGCCCCGACGCAACACCCGCCTCTTCTCTGGCGAGGGCATCCAGCACCACCGAGAGGTCGTCATGCCAATCGCGCGTGTCTATGCCGAAGGTGGTTTCGAAACGGGAGCAATCGAGCACCGACCAAACGGGTCTGCGCGCCGGCGTCGGATATTGGGCCGTGGTGATCGGCGACACTTGCGGCTGTCTGGAGAGCAGGCCCTTGGCCTGTGCCTGGCGAAAGATCTCCACCGCGAAATCGAACCAACTGCAGGGCGACCGGCCACTGTAGTGGTACAGGCCCCAGGGGAGACGCCCCTGCTCGGCGTACCGTCGCGCCAGCTGCAACAGCACCTCGGCGATGCTGCCGGCCTGGGTGGGGCAGCCAAACTGATCGGCCACCACCGAGAGCGAGTTGCGCTGGCGCCCCAGGCGCAACATCGTCTTGACGAAATTGTGGCCGTGCGCACCGTAGACCCAGCTCGTGCGCAGAATCAGGTGCTCGTCCAGCGCGGCCTGAATGGCCGTCTCGCCAGCCAGCTTGCTGGCGCCGTATACGCCCGTGGGCGCCACCTCGTCGCCCTCACGATAGGGAACCCGCGCTTCGCCGGAAAATACATAGTCGGTGGAAATGTGCAGCAACGGAATCGCCGCTCGCCGGGCGGCTTCCGCCAGTCTGGCGGCTCCGTCCCGATTGACCGCATAAGCCTTCTCGCGGTGCGTCTCCGCATTATCGACATGCGTATAGGCGGCCGCGTTGACGATCATCCCCGGTTCGAGCTGGTCGATCAGCCTGGAGATCTGAGCGCCATCGGTAATGTCCAGCTGCTCACGTGTCATGCCAAGCGCTTCGAGACCATAGGCAGCCGCACGGTCTACTAGTTCGTGGCCGACCTGGCCACTGGCTCCGCATACAAGGATTCGCATCTGGTTATCGCCTCAGTCAAGGCTCACCGATAACGGTGAGCATAATGTTGCAGAACGGATTCGAGACAACATGTCACGTCAAACCACCGAGATAGCGCAGTCGCGCCTATTTCAGGCCAGCATAAACGCATTTTGTTCCGCCAACGTGACGCGGCACGAAGGTCCATGAACCAGGTTGCTCGATCTACCGCACAACGCCCCGCCCTGGGCGGCCGCCACGTTGAAAAGCGCACGATGCTAGCACGGGTGAAACTCGACGCTCGCGACGAGGACCAAATTGGGACGAGGGCACGATCGGGCGGCACCAGACGCCAGGCCCTGCCCGGCATTCCTACCTGCACGAGGAGCATCGACATGCCCAGAGGTGAGAAATCGAAGTACACGGATAAACAGCAGCGCAAGGCCGAGCATATCGAAGAGAGCTATGAAGAGCGCGGCGTGTCGGAGAAAGAGGCCGAAGCGCGCGCCTGGGCTACCGTCAACAAACAATCGGGCGGCGGCGAACGCAAAGGAGGCTCGGGGCAGAAGAAAAGCGATACGGCCAAGCGCGCCGACCGCAAGGATTCGGCACATCGCGCGGCCAAGGCGCGCTCCGGCGAGTCGCCCAACAAGGGCTCGGCCCGCAAGGACCGCTCAGGTAGCACTTCCCTGACCGACCTGACTCGTGACGAATTGATGGACAAAGCGCGTGAGCGCGATGTGCATGGCCGCTCGAAAATGCGCAAGGACGAGTTGATCAAAGCGCTCAGTTGAAGGAGCCGAACATGCAGGAACCTGATCCGCGCGACGATGGGACGCCAAGTCCCATCCCCGAACCCGAGCGCAAGGAACCCGGCGAGCCGTTGCCGATCGAAGAGCCCGGCGAACCGGGTCGGCCCGAGAAAGACGGGCCAGACTAAAACTTTCCGCCGCCTCGTCCATCACAGCTTAAGGCCCAACGAGACACCGTCAGGTGCGATGGTCTACATGGCGAGGCCTATCGCCAATCAAGAACCCAGGAGACCGTGATGAGCTACGTACAACTGAGCGACAAACAGACACTGCGTGATCGCGCCCGGCAGCACGTGGAAAACGGCGCCGTGACAGAGAGCTATTCGGCGGACCGCGACACCGTGATCAACCTGCTCAACGAAGCATTGGCGACCGAGCTGGTCTGCTATCTGCGCTACAAGCGCCACTACTATATGGCCACCGGCCTGAAATCCAGCGTTGCGGCCGATGAGTTTCTCGAGCACGCCAACGAGGAACAGGAACATGCGGACCGTCTGGCCGAGCGTATCGTCCAGCTCGGCGGCGAACCCGACTTCAATCCGGACAGCCTGACCGAGCGCGCCCATGCGCAGTATGCCGAGGGTAACGGCTTGCGTGACATGGTCTTCGAGAACCTGGTCGCAGAGCGCATCGCGATCGATAGCTATCGCGAGATCGTCCAGTACATCGGCGACAAGGACCCGACCACGCGGCGAATCTTCGAGGACATCCTCGCGCAGGAAGAAGAGCATGCCGATGACATGGCAGGCCTGCTCGACGGCATGAACTGACCACGAATACAAGCAAGCGAAGCGCGGCTCAGGCTGCCGCTTCGCTGCAAAAAAAAAGCCACCCGAAGGTGGCCTCAAAATAAGGAAAGGAGAGTACTACTCAGCCGGCAGCTGCCGGACGCATGTAGGAGATCGGTGCGGTCTGGGAATCATTGAAGGTCACCACTTCCCACGCATCCTTCTGTTCCATCAGGGTGCGCAGCAAACGGTTATTCAATGCATGTCCGGATTTAAAGCCGCGGAATTCGCCGATCAGGCTGGTGCCCAGCAGATAAAGATCACCGATGGCATCGAGAATCTTGTGCTTCACGAACTCGTCCTCATAACGCAGGCCGTCTTCATTCAGCACGTGGTCTTCATCGACCACGATCGCGTTTTCGACACTTCCACCCAAAGCCAGGTTATGCGAGCGCAGGAACTCGATGTCGCGCATGAAACCGAAGGTTCGTGCGCGGCTGACTTCCTTGACGAAGGAGGTGCTTGAAAAATCCACGCTGGCGGTCTGGGTGCGACCCCGGAAAACCGGATGGTCAAAATCGATCTCGAAACTCACCTTGAAGCCTTCGAATGGCAGGAATGTGGCGCGCTTGTCGCCCTCCTCCACCGAGACCTCACGGATGATACGGATGAACTTTTTCGGGGCGTCCTGCTCCTGCAGGCCGGCCGATTGAATCAGGAATACGAAGGGGCCAGCGCTGCCGTCCATGATCGGCACTTCCGACGCGGAAAGCTCGACATAGGCATTGTCGATGCCAAGCCCAGCCATTGCCGACAGCAGATGCTCCACTGTATCGACCTTGACGTCTCCGCTAACCAGCGTGGTCGACATGGTCGTTTCGCCAACGTTCTCAGCCCGGGCGGCGATTTGTACCGGCGGATTGAGATCGGTGCGACAGAACACGATTCCGGTGTCCACGGGTGCCGGCTTCAGGGTCAGGTATACCTTCTCCCCCGAATGCAGGCCGACGCCAGTGGCGCGAATGATGTTCTTCAAGGTGCGTTGTCTGATCATGGCTTGGTTTCGCTAGTGCGCTGTTGCGAATGGTTTCCAACAAAGGTGGCGATCATAGCAGAACCCCAGTTTGCTGAATACCAATCACCCCAATAGTCCTGATACATGCAATCAATCAGCCTGACGACGCAGGAATGCCGGAATGTCGAGGTAATCCAGATCTTCCTGTGGGTTCATCTTGGCTGCGGTCGCGGCCGCATGGGCCTGATTGCGCATGACCGTCGGGCGGTCCAGCTCACGGTAGTTCACTGCAGCCTGTTCCTGACGGGCAGCAGGTGCGACCTGCGGCGCCACTGCGGCGGCCTGGATAGTGTTGTCGACAACCTTGACCGGCTTCTCGTTGCGCGGACCGAGACCGGTGGCGACCACGGTGACGTGCAGCTCGTCGAGCATGTCCGGGTCGATCACTGCGCCGACCTTGACGGTGGCTTCGTCGGACGCGAAGGCTTCGATGATCTCGCCTACTGCAGCGTACTCGCCGAGCGAAAGGTCCAGACCAGCGGTGATATTGACCAGAATGCCGCGCGCGCCTTGCAGGTTGACGTCTTCGAGCAACGGATTGCGAATCGCCGCCTCGGTGGCTTCACGCGCACGGTTCGGACCGGTAGCGCAACCGGTACCCATCATGGCCATGCCCATCTCACCCATGACGGTTTTCACGTCAGCGAAGTCGACGTTCATCAGGCCGGGGCGCTGCATGATGTCGGAGATGCCACGTACCGCGCCGGTGAGCACGTCGTCAGCCTTGGCGAAAGCAGCCAGCAGGCTGGCGTCCTTGCCGAGAATGGTCAGCAGCTTCTCGTTGGGGATGGTGATCAGCGAATCGACGCATTCGGACAACTGACGGATGCCTTCGTCAGCGACCTGCATGCGGCGACGACCTTCGAACGGGAACGGACGGGTCACGACCGCAACGGTGAGAATACCCATCTCCTTGGCAACCGAAGCGATGACCGGCGCGGCGCCAGTGCCGGTACCACCGCCCATGCCGGTGGTGATGAACACCATGTCGGCACCCTGCAGCACTTCGGCAATGCGCTCGCGGTCGTCCATCGCGGCCTGACGGCCGATATCGGGATTGGTGCCTGCGCCCAGTCCCTTGGTGATGGCCGATCCCAACTGCAGGACGGTACGTGCTTCGATTTTCTTCAGCGCCTGGGCATCGGTGTTGGCGCAGATGAATTCCACGCCTTCAACGCTGTTGCGCACCATGTGATTGACGGCGTTACCGCCGCCTCCGCCTACGCCAATGACCTTGATCACTGCACTTTGCGGGGTATGATCTACGAGTTCGAACATTTCCCTCTCTCCTTCCAGCTTTCTAGTTTTAGGTACAGCCGCACTGCTCAGAAATTGCCCTGGATCCAGCTCTTGAGCCGGTCCACGACAGATGTTTTGGGTTCTTCGGCGAAATGGCCGAGACCGGACATGGAGGTGCCATCGGTCTGCTTGCGCATGCCGTAGAGCAACAGGCCCACGCCCGTTGAATAGATTGGATTGCGGACCACATCGGTGAGTCCGTTGACACTGTGCGGTACGCCCAGGCGCACCGGCATGTGGAAGATCTCCTCGGCCAGCTCGACGGCACCTTCCATTTTTGCCGTACCACCCGTGAGGACGATGCCGGCTGGCACCAGGTCCTCGTAGCCGCTGCGACGCAGCTCGGCCTGAATCAATGTAAAGAGCTCGTCATAACGCGGCTCCACGACTTCGGCCAGTGCCTGCCGCGAGAGTTCCCGCGGCGGACGATCGCCGACGCTCGGTACCTTGATGGTCTCGCCTGGGCCGGCCAGCTTGGCCAGGGCGCAGGCGTAGCGAATCTTGATTTCCTCGGCATATTGGGTCGGCGTACGCAGCGCCATGGCGATGTCGTTGGTGACCTGGTCTCCAGCGATCGGGATGACCGCGGTATGGCGAATCGCGCCTTCGGTGAAAATGCAGATATCGGTGGTACCTCCGCCGATGTCCACCAGGCACACGCCCAGTTCCTTCTCATCGTCGGTCAACACGGCATGGGCCGACGCCAGTTGTTCGAGAATGATGTCATCCACCTCGAGCCCGCAGCGACGTACACACTTCTCGATGTTCTGCGCCGCGTTCACCGCGCAGGTCACCACGTGGACTTTCGCTTCCAGACGCACGCCGGACATTCCCAGCGGTTCGCGGACGCCTTCCTGGTTATCGATCACATAGTCTTGCGGCAGGGTATGCAGCACCCGCTGATCGGCAGGAATCGCCACCGCCTGCGCGGCATCGAGCACGCGTTCCAGGTCGGCGCTGCTGACTTCACGATCACGAATGGCGACGATGCCATGTGAGTTGAGGCTGCGAATGTGGTTGCCAGCCAAACCGACGAAGGCAGAGTGGATCCGGCAGCCGGCCATCAGCTGCGCCTCTTCGACAGCACGCTGAATGGACTGAACGGTCGACTCGATGTTGACCACAACGCCTTTCTTCAGGCCGCGGGACGGATGAGTGCCGATCCCGACGATCTCCAGTTCGCCGTCCGGCGTCACCTCGCCGACCAGCGCCACCACCTTGGAGGTGCCAATATCGAGACCGACGATCATCTTGCCGCTTTGCACGCTAGACATGTGTTTCATTCCTCAATTCTTCGCGACGACGGGCTCGTCCGTCGTGGTCGGGCTCGGTTCACGCCACGCAACGGCCAGGCCGTTGGCGTAGCGCAGATCGATCCGCGCAATTCTGTCGCTTTCCTGCACCAGCGCTTGCTGGTAAATGGCAGTGAAGCGCCGCATTTTTTCGATTATCTGGTCCCTTCCCAGCAGCAGTTCGACGCCCTGCTTGGTCGTCACGAACCAGCTGCCCCGCTCGCGCAATTCCAGGCGAGCGATGGAAAACCCGAGAGGCCGCAGCATCTGGCTGAGCATTTGGTACTGCTGCATCACCCGCTGCTGGGCCCGCTTCGGACCATGCAACTGCGGCAAGTGTTCATACTGAGTGAGGTCATCGGGCGCAAACGCCTGGCCGTTGTTGTTCAACAGCGACTCATCCCCCCAGCGGGCGATGGGCAATTGCTCGTCGAGACGCACCATGACCTCATCCGGCCAGACGCGGCGTGCTTCGACATGCGCGATCCACGGCATCTGCTCAAGGTCGTGACGCAGGGCATCGAGATCAACCTTGAAGAAGCTGGCCTCGACGAACGGAGCCATCCGCGCCTGGACCGCCTGTCGGTCGACGTACGTCAGTTCGCCACGCACGCTCACCTTGGCAATCGGCCGATCCGCATAGGGCGCAAGGCGCTCGCCAAGCTCATAGAGCCCGACGGCCAATGCGACAAGCATTACTGGCCACAGGAAGCGCTTGAAAGAGCTCAGGCTGGGACGCGGCAAGCGTGCCGAGAGCGGCTCACGCTGTACCAGGCGGCTCGCGCCCCGCTGCGCGGGTTTGCGCGAGGCGCGGCCAGTGCCGGGCTGTGAGTGACGCAGCGTGGTGATCATGGCTCAGTTCCCTTGCGCCAGACTGGCATCGAGGATCGCCAGCACCAGCTGCTGGAAGTCCAGCCCGGCGGCGCGTGCAGCCATCGGTACCAGGCTGTGATCGGTCATCCCCGGAACGGTATTCACCTCCAGCAACCAGAACGCGCCGGCGCTATCCTGCATGACGTCGACACGCGCCCAGCCCTGGATGCCCACGGCCTCGCAGGCGCGCGCCGAAAGCATCTTGAGTTCCTGCTCCTTGGCCGCATCCAGACCGCAGGGAATGCGGTACTGGGTATCGTTCGCCACGTATTTGGCGTCGTAGTCGTAGAAGGTGTGCGGCGTGCCCAGGCCGATCGGCGGAAGCACTTCGCCGCGCAGCGTGGCAACGGTGTATTCGGGCCCCTGAACCCATTGCTCGACCAGTACCTGAGCGTCGTAGGCGCTCGCCGCGCGCCATGCGGCGATCAGCTCGGCAACGCCGGTCACCTTGGCCATGCCGATGCTCGAGCCCTCGTGCGCTGGTTTGACGATCAGGGGGAAGCCCAGGCTATCGGCGGCCGCCTGGCAATCGGCTTCGCTGGCGAGCACCGCATGCCGAGGGGTCGGCAGGCCCAGGCTCTGCCAGACCTGCTTGGTACGCAACTTATCCATGGCAAGCGCAGAGGCCAGGATGCCGCTGCCGGTATAGGGGATTCCTGCGCATTCGAGCAGCCCCTGCATGCTGCCGTCCTCACCGCCCCGCCCGTGCAGCACGATGAAAGCGCGATCAATACGCTCACTGCCCAGGCGCTGCAGTAGATCGTCACCAACATCGATGCCGAACGCATCGACACCAGCCGCTTGCAGCGCCGCCAGCACCGCGGCGCCGGATTTCAGGGACACCTCGCGTTCAGCGCTCTTGCCGCCAAAGAGGACGGCAACCCGGCCGAACGCCTGAGGATCACGAGTCGATTGCAGGGCGGTCATTCGCTCTTCCTCGCGGCGCTTGTATCGCCAGCAAACAGGGGACTATTGATGAGTTGCGGAGCCAGCCCGCCGATGTCGCCGGCGCCCTGGCAAAGCAGGATGTCGCCGGGGCGCAGCAGTGGCTTGACCAGCGGCGCCAGGTCGATGCCGCGCTCGATATAGATCGGATCGAGCTGGCCGCGCTGACGGATGCTGTGCGCCAGATGACGGCTGTCGGCGCCCGGAATGGGCTCCTCACCGGCCGGATAGACTTCCATCAGCAGCAGTACGTTGGCGTCGTTCAATACCTGTACGAAGTCGTCGTACAGATCGCGGGTTCGACTGAAGCGATGGGGCTGGTAGACCATGACCAGACGACGCTCGGGCCAGCCGCCACGAACAGCCTGGATCACGGCGGCGACTTCGCGCGGATGATGGCCGTAGTCGTCGACGAGCATCACGCTGCCGCCATCGACCGGGAGTTCGCCATACACCTGAAAGCGGCGCCCGACACCACCGAACTGGGACAGCCCCTGGACGATCGCCTCGTCACCGATGCCTTCGTCGGTAGCGATGGCAATGGTAGCCAGAGCGTTGAGCACGTTGTGGTTGCCCGGCATGTTGACCGAGACATCCAACGCGTCGAAGCCATCGCGCAGCACGGTGAAGTAGGTGCGCATCCCTTCCTGGCGGATATTGATGGCGCGAACGTCGGCATCTTCACGGGTGCCGTACGTAGTGATCGGCCGGCCGACCTGGGGAAGTATCTCGCGTACCACCGGATCATCGACGCACAACACGGCCAGACCGTAGAACGGCAGGTTGTGCAGGAACTCCACGAAGGTCCGCTTCAGCTTGCCGAAGTCACCGCCGTAGGTGCTCATGTGGTCGGCATCGATGTTGGTCACGACCGCGACCATCGGCTGCAGGTGCAGGAAGCTGGCGTCGCTTTCATCGGCTTCGGCGATCAGGTAGCGGCTCGTACCCAGCTGAGCGTTGGTCCCTGCAGCGGTCAGGCGTCCACCGATCACGAAGGTCGGATCGAGCCCACCCGCGGCAAAGACCGATGCCAGCAGGCTGGTGGTGGTGGTCTTGCCATGGGTGCCCGCGACTGCGATGCCATGGCGGTAGCGCATCAGCTCGGCGAGCATCTCCGCGCGAGGCACCACCGGAATTCGTTGTTCGAGGGCGAAGGCTACCTCGGGGTTGGCAGCATTTACCGCACTGGATACCACCAGCACATCCGCGCCGGCGACGTTACCAGCCTGATGACCGATATAGATCTGCGCACCGAAATTCTGCAGACGCTCGGTACTCGCCGAAGCCTTCAGGTCCGAACCGGAGACGTCATAACCCAGGTTGAGCAGTACCTCGGCGATGCCGCACATACCCACGCCACCGACACCGACGAAATGAATCCGGCGAATGCGGCGCATGCGCCGTACCTCGGCCTTGACCGCTGCGGGGGATTTAGCCATGCGCCACCTCCAGGCAGATATCGACGACGGTGCGGGTGGCATCCGGTCGGGCCAGACGACGTGCCGTGGCCCCCATGGCCTTGAGTTGTTCCGGTTGCATCATTACCTCGGTCAGCTGCGCGCCCAGCGCGGCAGCATCGGTTTTTGCTTGGGGCAGAAGAACGGCTGCGCCTTCCTTCGCCAGATATTCGGCATTGCGTGTCTGGTGATCGTCGATCGCGTGCGGCAGCGGCACCAGGAACGAAGGCAAGCCGGCCGCCGCCAGTTCGCTCACGGTCAGGGCACCGGCGCGGCAGATCACCAGATCGGCCCAGGCGTAGGCACGCGCCATGTCCTTGATGAAGGGTGCGACCTCGGCCTCAACGCCTGCAGCTGCATAGCGCTCACGCGTGAGGTCGGCGTGCTGCTTGCCGGCCTGGTGGAACACTTCGGGACGCAGTTCCGCGGTCATCAGGCCGAGCGCCTCGGGCAACAGCTTGTTCAAGGGTTCGGCGCCCAGGCTGCCGCCCAGCACCAACAGCCGGGGCCGGCGGCCAAGCAGGGTCTGCCTGGGCGTTTCGATAAACAGCTCGTGACGCACCGGATTGCCGGTCGTACGCCGCTTGGCGCTCTCGCTGAAAGTATTTGGAAAAGCCTCGCAGACCCGCTGCGCGATAGGTGCCAGGCTGCGGTTGGCGGTTCCGGCGACGGCGTTCTGCTCATGGATGATCAGCGGTACCCCGGCAAGCTTCGCTGCGAGGCCGCCGGGGCCGGTCACATAACCGCCGAGCCCAAGCACACACACCGGCTTGAGCTCGCGCATGATGCGGCGTGCCTGACCGAGCGAACGCAGGAGCTGGAACGGAGCCTTCAGTAGAGAAGCCACACCTTTGCCGCGCAGACCACTCACCTGAATCAGATGCAGCGGCAGACCCGCGGCAGGAACCACTTCGTTTTCGATGCCGCGCGGCGTGCCCAGCCAGTGCACGCTGTAGCCGCGGCTCTGAAACTCGTGTGCGCAGGCCAGCGCAGGGAACACATGCCCCCCGGTGCCGCCGGCCATGATCAGCACATTAGCGGCCATGGGTGACCTCCCGGCTCTTGGTCGCGGGGACTTCGGCAAAGTCGTCTTCGCTGAATTCGGCGTCCTCGCTGCCGAGTACGGTGCGACTCTCCCACTCGATACGCAGTAGCAAGGCCATGCTGGCGCAGGTCACTACCAAGGAGCTGCCGCCGTAGCTGAGAAATGGCAGCGTCAGGCCTTTGGTCGGCAGCAACCCGATATTCACGCCGATATTGATCAGAAACTGACCAAGCCAGAGGAACGAGACGCCCCAAGCGATATAGGCTGCGAAGAACTGCCGTGCACGCTCCGCCGCCAGGCCGATGTACAACGCGCGGACGCCAACGAAGGCGAACAGCAAGATCGTCAGCAGCGCGCCCACCATGCCGAGTTCCTCGGCAAGTACGGAGAACACGAAATCGGTATGTGCTTCGGGCAGGTAGAACTGCTTCTGCACGCTGTTGCCCAGGCCTACGCCGAACCACTCGCCACGACCAAACGCAATCAGCGCCTGAGTCAGCTGGTAGCCAGCGCCGTATTGGTCAGCCCAGGGATCGGTAAAGGTGATCAACCGCTGCAGGCGGTATTCCTGGGTCTGGACCAGGATGAACACCGCGCCGACGGCCAGCAGCACCAGCAGGGTGAAGCGGATCAGGCCGACGCCGCCGAGAAACAGCATCGCCACGGCCGCCCCCATCATGACCACGGTCGCCCCGAAGTCGGGTTCGAGCAGCAACAGCATGGCCATCGGCAACAGCACCAGGAACGGCTTGAGGAAGCCCCACAGGCTTTCGCGCACCTCGTGCTGGCGACGTACGAGGTATCCGGCGAGATAGACCACGACGAACAGCTTGGCCAGTTCGGACGGCTGTACGTTGAACGCGCCAAAGCCGATCCAGCGCATGGAACCGTTCACCTCACGACCGATGCCGGGAATCAGCACCAGAATCAGCAACGCGAAGGCGCCGAGCAGCAACATCCAGTCCAGACGTTGCCAGGCCGAGAGCGGCACCAGCAGTACGGCCGCCGCCGCGACCAGGCCGAGCACCACGTACACCAGATGGCGGACCATGTAGTACATTGAGTTGCTGGTATTCACCGCGGCGACTTCGGATGAGGCCGAAGTAATCATCACCAGCCCCAGCCCCAACAGCGCCAGGCAGCCGGCGAGCATCGGGAAGTCGAGATCCAGACCACGACGACCGAACAGCGGCGAAGGTGCGCTACGCAGAAAGGCGAGCATCAGCTGAGCGCCCCCACCGCTGCGGCGAACTGGCGTCCGCGATCTTCGAAATTCTCGAACATGTCGAGGCTGGCACAGGCTGGCGACAGCAGCACCGCGTCTCCGGCCTTGGCGAGCTTGGCTGCCAGCTGCACGGCTTGTTCCAGGGTCTGGACGCGATGAATGGGGGCCGCACCGCCCAGTGCCGCGGACAGGCGCTCGGCATCGCGACCCAACAGGATGACCTCACGGCAGTGATGCGAGACGGGGCTGTGCAGGGCGGAAAAATCGGCGCCCTTGCCGTCTCCCCCGGCGATCAGCACCAGCTCGCCGGCAATGTCGCTACCCAGGCCGTCGATCGCCGCCAGTGCAGCACCGACATTGGTCGCCTTGGAGTCATCGTAATAGCTGACGCCCTTGCGCTCCCCCACCCACTGGCAGCGGTGCGCCAGCCCTGTGAAGCTGCGCAGGGTGGCGAGCATCGGCTCGAATGGCAGGCCCACCGCATGCCCCAGCGCCAAGGCGGCCAGCGCATTGGATTGATTGTGAGCACCGCGAATCTTCAGCTGGTTGGCGGGCATCAGCGCATCGAACTGGAACGCGAGGTACTTCTCACCGTTCTCCTCGAACAGGCCGAAGCCTTTGAAGTCCGGCTTGCCGAGCCCGAAGGACCACGCCGGCACGTCATCGGCAATCAACGGGCGGCTGAGGCGATCGTCGCGGTTGATCACCACTTGCCGCGCACCGCGGAAGATCCGATGTTTGGCCTGATGATAGGCCGGCAGACCCTCATAGCGATCCATATGGTCTTCGCTGATATTCAGGCAGGTCGCAACCTCGGCGTTCAAACGGTCGGTCGTCTCCAGCTGGAAACTCGACAGTTCAAGAACGTAGAGCTCGACCTGATCATCGAGCAGATCCAGCGCCGGCGTGCCCAGGTTGCCGCCGACGGCGACCTTGCGACCGGCCGCCGCGGCCATCTCGCCGACCAGGGTCGTGACGGTACTTTTTGCGTTCGAGCCCGTGATCGCCACGATCGGCGCCTTGGCTTCCCGCGCGAACAGCTCGATATCACCGAGCAGCTTGACCCCGGAGGCTGCCGCTACCTGCAGCGCGGGCGTGCTGATCGGCAGACCGGGGCTGACCAACAGTTCACTGGCACGGCAGAGGAACTCCGGATCGAGCTCGCCGCAGCGCACTTCGACGTCCGGGTACTGTGCCTTCAGAGTGGCCAGTTCCGGGGGATTCGCGCGCGTATCGGCAACGGCGAACGGCAGGCCGCGGCTCGCCAGGTGGCGGACCAGGGACATGCCGCTCTTGCCGAGGCCGACAACGATGCGGAACTGATCGGAAGCGATGAGCACTCTTTATTACCTCAATTTCAGCGTGGCGAGACCGACCAGCACCAGGATCACCGTGATGATCCAGAAGCGCACGATGACCCGCGGTTCGGGCCAGCCCTTGAGTTCGAAATGGTGATGAATCGGCGCCATGCGGAAGACCCGCTTGCCGGTCAGCTTGAACGAGGCCACCTGGATCATTACCGACAGGGTTTCCATCACGAACACCCCGCCCATGATGAACAGCACAACTTCCTGACGAACGATGACCGCGATCGTCCCGAGGGCGGCGCCAAGGGCCAGCGCTCCGACGTCGCCCATGAAGACTTGCGCGGGATAGGTGTTGAACCAGAGAAAGCCGAGCCCCGCGCCTATCAACGCGCCGCAGAACACGATCAGCTCGCCAGCGCCGGGGATATAGGGAATCAACAGGTAGTCGGCGAAATTCACGTTGCCGGACAGATAGCAAAAGATGCCCAACGCACCGCCGACCATGACCGTCGGCATGATCGCCAGGCCGTCCAGGCCATCGGTGAGATTGACCGCATTGCTCGAACCGACGATCACGAAATAAGTCAGCACCACGAAGCCGATGCCCAGCGGGATTTCGATGTTTTTCAGCAGCGGCAGGATCAGCGTGGTTTCGACCGGAGTCTGCGCGGTCATATAAAGGAAGATCGCGGCACCGAGACCGAACACCGATTGCCAGAAGTACTTCCAGCGGCTCGGCAGGCCGCGGGAGTTTTTCTCGATGACCTTGCGATAGTCGTCAACCCAGCCAACCGCCCCGAACAGCAGCGTAACGGCTAGAACCACCCAGACATAGCGGTTGGACAGGTCGGCCCACAGCAAGGTGCTGATGGTGATCGCGCTGAGGATCAGAGCGCCGCCCATCGTTGGCGTACCTGATTTCGACAAATGCGTCTGCGGGCCATCGGTACGTACCGACTGACCGATCTGGCGCAGCTGCAGCGTGCGGATCAGCCACGGCCCCATCCACAGCGAGAGCACCAGTGCGGTCAGCACGCCGAGAATCCCACGCAGCGACAGGTACTGGAAAACCGCGAAGCCCGTGTGGAATCGTTGCAGATACTCGGCGAGTAGCAGCAGCATCAGTGTTTCTCCGTGCCGGACGCGGACAGCGCGGCGACGACCTTATCCATCGCGGCGCTCCGTGATCCCTTGATCAAAATGGTGGTGGCGTTGCCCTGTTCCAGGCGCAATGCTTCGATCAGGTCTTGCTGAGTGGCGAAATGACGGCCGCCGACCCCGAACGCCTCGACTGCGTGCGCCATCAACGGGCCTACCGCGAACAGTGCGTCCACCTTGCCCTCGGCGTAGCTGCCGACCTCACGATGGCCCTGTTCGGCCCACTCACCCAATTCGCCCATGTCGCCCAGCGCCAGCACGGTACGGCCTGCAAAACCGGCCAGCACGTCGATAGCGGCGCAGATCGATGCGGGATTGGCGTTGTAGCTGTCGTCGATGAGACGCACGCCGTTGCCGAGCATTTGCGCAACACCTCTGCCCTTGACTGGCTGCAGGCTCTCAAGACCTGCGACGATATGTTCAGCGGCAACCCCGAGGGCATGCGCAGCGGCGGCGGCGGCGAGCGCATTGGCGACGCTGTGACGGCCGAGGAGATTGAGTTGCACGCGCACGGAGCCGAACGGGCCGGCCAGCACGAAATTCGGGCAACCACGCAGATCGTAGGCGATCGAGGCGGGATGGAAATCCGCCAGCGGGCTCTGGATCGCGAAGCTCACCACGCGTTTGCCGGCTGCTCTTTTTTCCCAGGTCGCATAGGCTCGATCGTCACGATTGAGCACCGCGACGCCACGCTCGCCAAGCCCGTCGAGAATCTCGCCCTTGGCTTCGACGATCTTCTCCGGCCCGCCGAACTCACCTACGTGGGCGGTCCCGGCGTTGGTAATCAAACTGACATCCGGCTGCGTCAGGCTGACGGTGTAGGCAATCTCGCCGACACGCGAAGCGCCCAACTCGATGACGGCCGCCTGGTGCCGGGGCGCCAGTTCCAGCAAGGTCAGCGGCGCGCCGAGGTCGTTGTTGAGATTGCCGCGCGTCGCCAGTACGGCTTCAGCACCGTAGGCGGCGCGCAGGATACTGGCGAGCAGTTCCTTGACGCTGGTCTTGCCGCTTGAGCCGGTGATCGCGGCAACAGGGCCGCTGAACGCGGCGCGATTCTGCGCACCCAGGCGGCCCAGGGCGATGCGGCTATCGGCGACCACCAGTTGCGGCAACGCAACCCCTTCAACGGGCCGCTCGACTAGCGCGGCCACGGCGCCCTTGCCGGCCACCTCTGCCAGATAGGCGTGACCATCGAAACGCGGTCCGGTCAGCGCGATGAACAATTGCCCGGGCTCGATGGCGCGACTGTCGGTACTGACCGAACGGAAGGTCGCGTCCGCACCGACCAACCGGCCAGACAGGACCTCGACCAGATCGCTGAGGCGCATGGCTTCAAGCATGGGTATCCCTCCAGGCAGCCAGGGCCAAAGCGGCTTGATCGAGATCGGAGAACGGCGTGCGTTCTCCTTTTATCTCCTGATAATCCTCATGGCCTTTGCCGGCCAGCAGTACCACATCGTCCAGTTCGCTACCGCCGATGCTATTGGTGATGGCCTCGGCGCGACCGGGAATGAAGGCGGCTCGCTCCGGGTGGGTGAAGCCGGCACGGATTTCACTGAGGATCTGCAACGGATCCTCGTTGCGCGGGTTGTCGTCGGTTACCACGACTCGATCGGCCAGGCGCTCGGCGACCTCGGCCATCAATGCACGCTTACCGCGATCCCGGTCGCCACCACAACCGAACAGGCACAACAACTTGCCCCGTGTATGCGGCCGCAAGGCGCCAAGGACCTTTTCCAGCGCGTCGGGGGTGTGCGCATAGTCGACCACGACCAAGGGACGGTCGCCGCCCCCCAGACGTTGCATGCGACCGACAGGCCCTTCGATGTCCGGCAGCACGGCGAGAATCTCGTCCAGTGGGTAGTTCATACCCAACAGCGCACCGACCGCTGCGAGCACATTGCTGACATTGAAGCGACCCAGCAGCGGGCTGCGCAGGGCACGCTGGCCCTGAGGCGTGACCAGACGCGCATGGATACCATCGTCGTCGAGCCGTACTTCGGGGCAATACAGGTAGGCCGAGGCGTCTTCCAGGCTATACGTGATGAGTCGTGAGTCCAGCTGTTGCGCAGCGAGGGCGCGCCCGAAGGTGTCGTCGATGTTCACTACCCGGCAGCTGAGCCCTGGCATCTTCAGCAGACGCGCCTTGACCTCACCGTAGGCTTCCATCGAACCGTGGTAATCCAGATGATCGCGCGAGAGGTTGGTAAACACCGCCACGTCGAATGCCAGCGCGGCAACCCGACCTTGGGCGAGGCCATGCGAGGAGACCTCCATCGCCACTGCCCGAGCCCCCTGCTTGCGCAGGTTCGCCAGGTTGGCCTGGACGCCGATGGGGTCGGGCGTCGTGTGCTGGCCAAGCTCGAGTTCGCCATGAAAACCGGTGCCGAGCGTTCCGATGATGCCGCAACGCTCACCCATGCGATCGAGAGCCTGGGCAACCAGATAGGTAACGCTGGTCTTGCCATTAGTGCCTGTGACGCCTACCAGATGCAGGCTGCGGCTTGGCTCGCCGTAGAACCGTCCGGCAATGGCGGAGAGCTGCTCAGCCAAGCGGCGGACCGGCACCAGCACTGCGCTTTCGGCGGTCATGTGCGCCGCGCCTTCGGCCTCGTAGGCGATGGCCGCCGCGCCACGGGAGATCGCGTCGGCGATATGCCTGCGACCATCGTGCTGCAGCCCGGGCACTGCCAAGAACAGGTCGCCAGGACGGACCTTGCGGCTATCCAGCGTAAGCTCACGTATGAGCGTGGCGCTCGAGGCCTGGGGCAGCAGCTGATTCAACGGCATCGGCATCAGATGCGCCCTCCCTTGGTCTTGGCCGCCTCGGCCGTTTGGATGTCTTCGGCCGGCGGCAGGTTGTCAGGCGCAACGTTCAGCAGGCGCAGCGCGCCAGACATCACGCGGCTGAACACCGGCGCCGAGACCAGGCCGCCGTAGTAGCCACTTTTGCTTGGCTCATCGATGACCACCGCGACGGCGATGCGTGGGTCTTTCATGGGACCGAAACCGGCGAACATCGAACGGTAGGCGTTTTCCTGATAACCGCGACTGCTCGACGAAGCCTTGCGGGCGGTGCCGCTCTTGCCGGCCACGTGATAGCCGGGAACCTGGGCGCGAAACACGCCGCGCGGGGCCTCGATGACCTCCTGCAGCATGCCTTGCAGGGTTTTGGCCACAGCGGGCGATATCACTTCGACGCCCTCCGGGTTCTGGTCCACGCGGGTCATCGACATCGGCACCAGGCGGCCGTTGTTTGCCAGCGTGCTGTAGGCATGAGCCAGCTGCACGGCGGTCACCGACAGGCCGTAGCCATAGGAAAGCGTGGCCGTTTCGGCCTTGCGCCACTCTCGATGGCTGGGAAGGTTGCCGACCCGTTCGCCAGGGAAGCCCAAGCCGGTGTCCTGGCCGAAGCCGACCTTGCGCATGACGTCGTGAATCGCCGCACCGCCGATATCGAACGCAACTTTACTCATGCCGACGTTGGAGGAGTTGATCAGAATGCCGGTCAGGTCCAGCTCGCGGCCTTCGCTCCTGGAAACGTCACGGATGGTGTAACGACCGATGCGCAAAGAGCCTGGCCACACCTCGACGATATCGCTGGGTTTCCAACGGCCGGTTTCCAGCGCAGCGCTCATGGAGATGGGCTTCATGGTCGAGCCCGGCTCGAACACGTCCGTCATCGCCCGGTTGCGCATGGCGTCCGGCTGCAAATTACGACGGTTGTTCGGGTTGTAAGTCGGCTGGTTGACCATGGCCAGCACCTCGCCCGTTTTAACGTCGAGCATGACCAGGCTGCCCGCCTTGGCACCGAACTCCAGCAGCGCGTTGCGTAGCTCGCGATGCGCCAGATACTGCAGGCGCAGATCGATGGACAACGCCAGGGTCTTGCCGGCCTTGGCGTTCTTGGTCACCTGAACGTCCTTGATCAGCCGGCCCCGACGGTCCTTGAGCACTTGCCGCTTGCCGGGAACGCCCGCCAGCCACTCGTCGTAAGCCAGCTCCAGACCTTCCCGGCCACGATCGTCGATATCGGTGAAACCGACCACGTGCGCGGCCACTTCACCCGCCGGATAGAAGCGGCGAAATTCTTCCTGCGAATAGACACCGGGGATGCCCAGCGCCAGCACACGCTCGCCCTGCTCGGGCGTCAGCCCCCGCACCAGATAGGTGAACTCGCGCTCGGCTTGGTCCTTGAGGCGCTGCGCCAGCGCGGCAGGCTCTTGGCCCAGCGCCTCGGCCAGCTCCGGCCAGCGTGCCTGAGCCGCCTGCAATTCCCGGGGGTTGCCCCAGAGCGTGGTGACTGGAGTGCTGACCGCCAAGGGCTCACCGTGGCGATCGGTGATCAACCCGCGATGCGCCGGAATAGGTATGTGACGTACGCTGCGGGCGTCGCCCTGGTTCTTGAGGAAGCTCTGATCGACGACTTGCAGATCGACGATGCGCCAGGCGAGCGCGCCGGTCATCAGCGCCAGAAGCCCCAGCACGATGCGGAAACGCCAAGGATAGAGCGCGCCTTGCAGCTTCATGGTGCCACCAGCCTGACATCGGCTGCTGCCGGGATGTGCATTTTCAGCTGCTCGGCCGCCAGTGTCTCGATACGATTGTGGGCCGTCCAGGTGCTCTGCTCCAGGATCAGCCGCCCCCATTCCGCCTGAGCCTTGTCCCGCACGCTGAGCTCGCCATAGAGTTCGTTCAGCAGCTGACGATTCCAGTGGGCGCTGTAAGCGACGGCGATCGCCGACAAGAGCACGGCGATGAACAGCACCAGCATCAGCAAGCTACCGTTGGGCATGGCACGCCGTAGCTGACTCATCGCAGCTTCTCCGCAACGCGCATCACCGCACTGCGTGAGCGGGGGTTTGCCTTGACTTCTTCAGCCGACGCGTACTGCGGCTTACCCAGTAGCTTCAGGCGTGGCACGAACTTCTCAGGGATGATCGGCAGGTCGCGCGGAAGGGTATCGGCCTCGCCCTTGGCGTGACGCCGCATGAACTGCTTGACGATACGGTCTTCCAGCGAATGGAAGCTGATCACGACCAGCCGGCCACCGACCTCGAGCGCCTCCAGGGCAGCATCAAGGCCGGCCTCGAGGTCGCCGAGTTCGTTATTGATGAAAATGCGCAGCCCTTGAAAGGCGCGGGTCGCGGGGTTCTTGCCTTTTTCCCAGGCCGGATTGGCGACCGTCAGCACTTGAGCGAGGTCGGCCGTGCGCTCGAACGGGCGCTCGGCGCGCCGCTGCACGACCGCACGCGCCATACGCTTGGCGAAACGTTCTTCACCGTATTCCTTGAATACGCGAGCGATGTCCTCTTCGCTGGCTGTGGCGATCCACTCTGCAGCACTGACGCCACGACTGGGATCCATGCGCATATCCAGCGGGCCGTCGTTGAGGAAGCTGAAGCCGCGCTCGGGATCGTCCAACTGCGGCGAAGATACGCCGAGATCGAGCAAGACACCGCTCAAAGTCCCGGTCCAGCCGCGCTGCGCCACTTCGGCACCCAGCTCGGCGAAACTTCTCTGCACAACGACAAAGCGGCCATCCTCGGCCGCCAGTGCTTGTCCCGTAGCGATTGCCAGGGGATCCTTGTCGAAGCCTAGCAAACAGCCATCAGGCCCAAGCTGCCGCAACAGAAGGCGGCTATGCCCCCCGCGCCCGAAGGTTCCATCCAGATAGCGACCATCCGCGCGCACGGCGAGTGCCGCAACGGCCTCGTCGAGCAATACGGTCACATGGTTATAGGCGCTGGTCTGGGTCACAGGATTAGATCACGTAGTTCTTCCGGCAAGGCGCCGGGTTGTTTGATGGCCGCCAGGTCCGCATCCGCTTGTGCGTTCCAGTCGTCCTCGTTCCACAGGCTGAACTTGTTCAGCTGGCCGACCAGCATGGCCCGCTTGTCCAGCCCCGCATATTCACGCAAGCGCGGTGGCACCAGCACCCGGCCGCTGCCATCCATCTCCAGATCGACCGCGTTACCGATCAGCAAGCGCTGCAGCCGACGACTCTCTTCTCTCAACGACGGCAGCTCTCGCAGCTTGGCTTCGATCTGCTCCCATTCGGGCAGTGGGTAAATACAAAGGCATCGATCAACCGCATCGATGGTGACGATCAGCTGACCTTCGCAGCGCGAAACGAGCTCGTCACGATACCGGCTGGGCATGGCTAGCCGCCCTTTGGCATCGAGACTGATGGCGTTTGCTCCGCGAAACACGGCTGCGCTTCCCCTGAATTAGCTTTCCAAGCCCATTAATACCCACTTCGTTCCACTTTCCACCACTTGTGCGCACTATAGAAATGCAGCAGCCCCACCGTCAAGGTGACCCTGACGGGAAAAACCCTTATGTGGCAGGAATTTAGCAACCGAAACGGGGATAAACGATGAAGCGGAGGGCTAGCGGGAAAGAGATATCGAGCGAAAGCAAAAAACTGCACTTCAAAGTTAAAGTACTTTGTTAAGAGCAAGATTTTTTTGGTCTAAAAAGCGGGGATGTTTCGGCAGGAAAGTCGGAGAGTCGATCTGTAAGCCGGGTTCTGTCGAGGACAGTCATTCCTCTACGACAGCCATCACTGACTGCCTCTAGCAACCTACCCGGATCCAGCGCGGGCCACGCCAATGGATCCCTATTTGGTCTTGCTCCAAGTGGGGTTTACCTAGCCACGGGCTGTTGCCAGCCGTGCGGTGCGCTCTTACCGCACCTTTTCACCCTTACCGGCACCGGAGTGCTTAGGCGGTTATTTTCTGTGGCACTTTCCGTAGGCTCACGCCTCCCAGGCGTTACCTGGCACTTCGCCCTATGGAGCCCGGACTTTCCTCCCTCCCTTCTTGCGGAACAAAAAGAGACAGCGACTGTCCGATCGACTCTCCGACGCGCAGGGTACTTTGCTGCACCCCGGGCTGCAAGCCGATCAGCACCGATCAAGCGGTCGGACGCGCCGACACGGGCCGGCCGCGCCGTTCAGCCCTCGCTTTTCTCCTCCAGTGCAAGCTGATAAAGCAGGTTTTTCCTGATGCCGGTTATTTCGGCGGCAACAGCCGCGGCGCGCTTGACCGGCATCTCGGCCAGCAACAGGCGCAACACTCGACGAGCGTTCTGGTCGATCGCGTCATCACCCTGTGGCGCCTGCCAGCCACCCACCACCAGCACGCACTCGCCACGCTGCTGGTTGCTGTCCGCGGCCACCCAAGAGCGCAGCTCGCCCAGCGGGAGCCCTTGCAGCGTCTCGAATGTCTTGGTCAGCTCACGCGCCAGCACCGCCGGGCGCTCCGGACCGAACACCGCCTCCAGATCCTCCAGGGACTCAAGGATACGATGCGGCGCCTCATAGAAAATCACCGTGCGCGGCTCTTCACGCAGCAACTCGAGACGAGCACGACGCGCAGCCTGCTTGGCGGGCAGAAAGCCCTCGAAGATGAAGCGATCGGAAGGCAGGCCCGCCGCGGAAAGTGCGGCAATCAACGCACAGGCACCCGGTAGCGGGACAACGCGTATACCAGCCGAACGCGCCTGCCTGACCAGGTGATAGCCAGGGTCGGAGATCAGCGGAGTGCCCGCATCGGAGATCAGCGCCACATCGTCGCCGGCTAGAAGCCGCTTGATGAAGCGACCGCCCTCGTCACGCTCGTTATGCTCATGACAGGCAGCCAATGGCGTGGCGATACCGAAATGCTGCAGCAGCCGAGCCGAGTGACGGGTGTCTTCGGCCGCAATCAGCGCCACCTCGGCCAGGACACGCAGCGCCCGGGCGCTGA
Source organism: Stutzerimonas stutzeri (assembly GCF_018138085.1). Taxonomy (NCBI): domain Bacteria; kingdom Pseudomonadati; phylum Pseudomonadota; class Gammaproteobacteria; order Pseudomonadales; family Pseudomonadaceae; genus Stutzerimonas; species Stutzerimonas stutzeri. Next base: position 1,014,557 of record NZ_CP073105.1, on the reverse strand, counting down.
CATCTTCCAGATTGCCAATGGGTGTGGCGACGACATAGAGCGTGCCCACAGCGGAATTAGCGTCAGCTGGCGCAGTCACAGGGCGTACCTCAATCACGTAAAGCGCGCATTGTAGCCCGTTTGGGAGCCGCGACATCGCGCCCCTGACGGTGCTTGGGTACAATCCGCCGACATTCGCCAGCGCTTCCAGGAATGATCACATGATGGCTCGTCTTCGCCCGTTCTTCTTCTTATGCATTGCTGCCGTGCTTTCGGCTTGCGCCAGCTCGCCCTCCTCCACACTGGGCGAGCTGCCACGCATCCCGCAGGCATCGACGCAACAGCTGCTGAAGGAAGCCGACGCCAGCAACCCTGCCGAGGCCGCACTGTTGCGCCTGTCGGCGGCCGACCAGAGCCTGCAGCAAGGCAATAGCGCCCAGGCAACGAAGATTCTCGAGCAGGTAGACGTTGCACAGCTGATGCCGGCGCAGCAGATGTTTGCCAAAACCCTGGAAGCGGAGCTGGCGCTGGCCGACAACCAGCCACAACGCGCCCTTCAAGCCCTGCAGCATCCTGCGTTCGAGCGTCTCGCCGAGCTGCCGGTCGAACAGCAGCTGCGCACCCAGCTGGCGCGCGCCCAGGCGTTCAGCGCAAATGATCAGCCGCTGGAAGCCGCGCGCGAAAGAACCTTCATCGCCCCGCTTCTGAGCGGTGAAGCCGCCAAGCAAAATCACGAAGCGATCTGGGCACTCGTGTCGAGCCTGCCGATCGAACAGTTGCAGCCGACCAAGGACGCCGATCTATCCGGCTGGCTGTCGCTGGCAGCTGTCGTGAAACAGGCCGGCACCATCGGGCAGCAACAACGCGCAATCGACTCCTGGATCCAGCAGAACCCCAATCATCCCGCCGCACGCGCACTGCCGGAACCCCTGGTGAAGCTTCGCGAGCTGGCGGACAAACCGCTATCCCACGTGGCGCTCCTGCTGCCGATGGACGGCCCCCTGGCGAGTGTTGCGCGAGCATTGCGTGATGGCTTTCTCGCCGCTCACCTGGCGGCACGCCAGGACCTGAAAATCGAGTTGTTCGACAGCACGCGCTTAACTTCCCTGGAAGACTTCTATCGTCAGGCCGCCGCCTCTGGCGTCGAGCTCGTCGTCGGACCGCTGGACAAGGACATGGTCCGCCAACTGGCCAGCCGCGATCAGCTACCCATCACGACGCTGGCGCTGAATTACAGCGATGCAGGCCAGAAAGCCCCGCCGCAGCTGTTCCAGTTCGGCCTGGCAGCGGAAGACGAGGCTCGTGAAGTGGCGCGCCGGGCCTGGGCCGACGGCCATCGTCGCGCCGTTGCCCTGACGCCTCGCGGCGATTGGGGTAACCGCGTCTTCCAGGCGTTTCGCGAGCAATGGCAAGAGCAGGGAGGAACCGTTGTCGCGGCCGAATCCCTGGCAGAACCGGTCGAGCTGGCCAACCAGATAGCCGATCTGCTGCAAGTGCGCAGCCATGGCGATGCCCAGCCATCGCGCCGCCAGGATGTCGATTTCCTGTTCCTGGCGGCGACTCCTCAGCAGGCGCAGCAAGTCAGGCCCACGCTGATCTTCCAATACGCTGGCGACCTGCCGGTCTATGCCACTTCGCACCTGCACGCCGCCACGGATAACCGCACCCAATACCTCGACCTGGAAGGCATTCGCTTCACGGAGACGCCCTGGCTGCTGGATGCGCAACTCCCTCTTCGCCAGGAAATAGAGCGCAAGTGGCCACAAGCACGCGGCAGCCTCGGCCGTCTGTATGCGATGGGCGCCGATGCCTACCTGCTGGCGCCGCGCCTGAATCAACTGCTGGCGCTTCCAGACACTCGGCTCGACGGCCTGTCCGGCACGCTCGGCATCACGCCAGAGCGACGGATCGAGCGTCAGCTGCCCTGGGCCGTATTCCACGACGGTGAAGTTCAGCCACTGGCGGATGCGCCCTATTGACCACCAGCAAGCAGATCAGCGGGCAGCTCGCCGAAGATGCTGCACAGCAGCATCTACAACGGCATGGCCTGCGGCTGCTGTGCCGGAACTGGACCTGCCGCAGCGGCGAGCTTGATCTGGTCATGCTCGATGGCGATACAGTAGTATTCGTCGAGGTTCGCTATAGGCGCCACGCCGCGTGGGGCGGCGCGCTCGAAAGCGTCGACCTGCGCAAACAGCAGAAGCTGATCAAGGCAGCCCAGCATTTCCTGCAGAAGGAGAGTCGCTGGGCGAGGCACCCCTGCCGCTTCGACGTGGTTGCCCTGGGCGCGGCGGCAGACAGCGCGGAGAAGCCCAACTGGATCCGGAATGCGTTCGATGGCTGAGCATGCTTCGCACTGGCTCGCCCGGCGCGTATCGCACAGATCACGCCTATCCCAAGATTCATACGGCACGGCAACAGCAGCCCAGCCCGTCACCTGAAGGTCAAACCCATGGACATGCAATCCCGTATACGTCAGCTTTTTCAAGCGAGCATCGAAACCAAGCAGAGCGCCATGGAGGTGCTTGCCCCCAGCATCGAGCAGGCTGGGCAGGTCATGGTCAATGCACTGCTCAGCGAGGGCAAGATTCTCACCTGCGGTAACGGCGGGTCGGCTGGCGATGCGCAGCACTTCTCTTCGGAACTGCTCAACCGCTTCGAACGAGAGCGCCCCAGCCTTCCGGCCATCGCGTTGACGACCGACAGCTCCACGCTCACCTCTATCGCCAACGACTACAGCTATAACGAGATTTTCTCCAAGCAGATCCGAGCGCTGGGTCAGCCGGGAGATGTGCTGCTGGCGATCTCCACCAGCGGCAACTCGGCCAACGTGATCCAGGCCATACAGGCCGCACATGATCGCGAGATGGTCGTGGTCGCACTCACCGGCCGTGACGGCGGCGGCATGGCCTCACTGCTACTGCCTGAAGACGTCGAAATACGCGTCCCGGCGAAAGTGACCGCGCGCATTCAGGAAGTGCACCTGCTGACCATTCACTGCTTGTGCGATCTGATAGATAACCAACTGTTCGGGAGCGAAGAATGAATTCGGTTCGCCTGCACGCCCTCACGCTTGCACTATGCCTGGCCGCCACCGGCTGCAGCTCGGTACTCACGGCCACTCGCGACGACCCCATCAATGACAACCGCGGGACTCGCACGATCGGCAGCACCATCGATGACTCGCTGATCGAAACGAAAGCAGCCGTGAACATCGCCAAAGCCCATCCAGATCTGGATCAGGCGTCGCACATCATCGTCGCCAGCTATAACGGGGTCGTGCTGCTGGCAGGCCAGACGCCGCGCCAAGAACTCAAGCAGCTGGCCGAACAAGCCGCCAGCTCGGTGCAGCGTGTCAAGCGCGTTCACAACGAGCTGCAGGTACTCAAGCCCTCCTCTGCGCTGGCCCGTAGCAACGACTCCTGGCTGACGACCAAGATCAAGACGCAGATGCTCGCCGACGCCAGTGTTCCAGGCTCGCGCATCAAGGTCATTACCGAAAACGGTATCGTCTATCTGCTCGGCCTCGTGACTCGCCAGGAAGGCAATCGCGCGACGAGCGTGGTTCAGAGCGTTTCTGGCGTGCAACGCATCGTCAAGCTGTTCGAATACATAGACTGAGCCAACCCTGCAAACGCGGCAGCAGTGACTACCGCTGCCGCGCCTTTGCCCTTTCGCCGCACCTGCGGCCAGGCCTGGGCTTGTCCCGGCTTATTTGACGACTTTCAGGCTGGGACGCCCGGTAGCCGCAGGTCGCGCTGAGTCCGCCGAATCGTCAGTAGGCGTGTCGTCCGGCGGCGTAGGCTCGACCTCGAAGACCATCCCCTGCCCATTTTCCCGCGCATAGATCGCCATGACCGCAGCAGACGGGACATGCAAGCTATGCGGCACACCACCGAAGCGCCCCTCGAAACTGATCGCCTGGTTATCCATCTGCAACTGCCGAACCGCGCTAGGTGCCACGTTCAACACGATCTGGCCATCACTGGCAAAACCATCCGGGACCTGCACCCCCGGATGATCGGTATTAACCAGCAGGTGTGGCGTGCAGTCATTATCGACGATCCACTCATACAGCGCCCGAACCAGATAAGGACGACTTGAAGTCATATACGGCCTCTCTTAGCGCATGCCGCGCTCAACGGCGGATAGACTGACCTGGAAGGCCTCGCGAGCAAAGTTGGTCTCCATATAATCGAGCAGTGGCTTCGCTGCTCGCGGCAACTCGATTCCAAGTTTGGGCAAACGCCACAGGATAGGCAACAGACAGCAGTCCACCAGACTGATCTCATCGCTCATGAAAAACGGCCGCTCGGCAAACACCGGCGATACGCCCGTGAGGCTTTCACGCAGCTCCTTGCGCGCCTGGGCCCGCGCCGCTTCAGCCGTGCGGCGATCGGATATCCGATCCACCAGGCTGCACCAGTCCCGCTGGACCCGGTGGACCAGCAGCCGGGTGTTGGCCCTGGCGACAGGATAGGCCGGCAGCAGCGGAGGATGCGGATAGCGCTCCTCCAGATATTCGGTGATCACGCTCGGCTCATAGAGGGCCAGATCACGATCCACCAGCGTCGGCACGCTGGCGTAAGGGTTCACCTCGGTCAGTCTGACCGGACAACGCGCCGGATCGACATCGAGTATCTCGACGCTGACGCCCTTCTCGGCCAGCACGTAGCGCACCCGGTGCGAATAATGGTCGGCGGGATCGGAATAACAGGCCAACCGGTTGGTAGCGGCCATAGGGTCCCTCCTCATTGGAATTATGACGTAGCAGAAAAAAACGCGCGCCCATAAGGGCGCGCGCAGGGTACCGCAAAACAGCGAGGGATCAGTGAACGTCTTTCCAGTATTCCCGCTTGAGCAAATAGGCGAATACGAAGAAGAACGCCAGGAACAGCAGCACGTAGGTACCGATGCGCTGGCTTTCCAGCTTGACCGGATTAGCCGAGTAGGCGAGGAAGGTCACCAGGTTCTTGATCTTCTCGTCGTACTCCGCCTCGGTCAGGGCGCCGGTGCCAGGCACGACCGTCATCGCATGGCAATCTTCATGCGTGATCGGCGTTCCGGTCAGCGGGTCGAATTGCTTGCGCCCATCCTCGACTACCTGAACCTGTTTGCAGGCTACCGATTCACCTTCCGGAAGCTTGCTCGGCAGCACCTGACGCCCCTGCAGCGGAGCCAGTACATGCGGCATGCCCACGTTCGGGAACACGGTGTTGTTCACACCATAAGGGCGCGTAGGATCCTCATAGAAGCTGCGCAGATAAGTGTACAGCCAGTCGTTACCTCGCACACGCGCCACCAGGGTCAGGTCGGGCGGAGCCGCACCGAACCAGGTCTTGGCATCGCTCGGCTTCATCCCGATCTGCATGTGGTCGCCGATCTTGGCGCCACTGAAGACGACATTGTCGAGCATGACCTCTTCCGGAATACCGAGATCCTTGGCAACTCGCTCGTAGCGCTGATACTGGGCGCTGTGGCAGCCCATGCAATAGTTGGCGAAGGTTCTCAGACCATCCTGCATGGCGACCTTATCGGTCAGATCGACATCCACCTGGTCCAGGTGGACTTCGCCACCCGAGGCGAAGCCCAATGCCGGCACCAGTGCAAGAATCAATGCAGCAAATTGCTTTTTCATCAGCCAGCCACCCTTTGCGGAACTACTTTGGTCTTCTCGAGCTTGGTATAGAACGGCATCAGGATGAAGTAGCCGAAGTAGACGGCAGTACAGATCCGCGCGAGCAGTGTGCGCTCAGGAGTCGGAGCCAGCACGCCAAGTACACCGAGAATGATGAAGGAGATGCAGAACGCCAGCAGCGCGATCTTGCTCATCCAGCCTTTGTACTTCATGGACTTGACCGGACTGCGATCCAGCCACGGCAGCACGAACAGCACGGCAATCGCGGCACCCATGGCGATCACGCCCAGCAGCTTGTCCGGCACGGCGCGGAGAATTGCGTAGAACGGCGTGAAGTACCAGACCGGTGCGATGTGCGCAGGCGTCTTGAACGCGTTCGCCACCTCGAAGTTGGGCTTCTCGAGGAAATACCCACCCATCTCGGGGAAGAAGAACACGATGGCGCAGAAGACGAACAGGAACACCACCACACCCACGATGTCCTTCACCGTGTAGTAGGGATGGAAGGGAATGCCATCCAGCGGCACGCCAGCTTCGTTCTTGGTCTTCTTGATATCGACACCCATCGGGTTGTTCGAACCCACCTCGTGCAGCGCGAGGATGTGCAGAACGACCAGGCCGAGAATAACGATCGGCAGCGCGATAACGTGCAGCGCGAAGAATCGGTTCAGCGTGATGCCGGAAATCAGGTAGTCACCGCGAATCCACTGAGTCAGGTCACCGCCGATAACCGGGATGGCGCCGAACAGCGAAATGATCACCTGGGCACCCCAGTAGGACATCTGGCCCCACGGCAGCAGATAGCCCATGAAGGCCTCGGCCATCAGCGCGAGGTAGATCATCATGCCGAAGATCCACACCAGCTCGCGCGGCTTCTGATAGGAGCCGTAGAGGATGCCGCGGAACATGTGCAGATAGACAACGATGAAGAACGCCGACGCACCGGTCGAGTGCAGGTAGCGAATGATCCAGCCGTATTCCACATCACGCATGATGTATTCGACGGAGGCGAACGCGCCTTCGGCGGACGGTTCGAAACTCATCGTGAGCCAGATACCGGTGAGAATCTGGTTGACCAGCACCAGCAAGGCCAATGAGCCAAAGAAGTACAGAACGTTGAAGTTCTTCGGTGCGTAATATTTGCTGAGATGGTCTTCCCACATCTTGGTCGCGGGGAAGCGCGCATCAACCCACTCCATGAACTTGCTCATCATGCGCTCTCCTGATCAACGCCAATGACGACCAAAGCGTCCGTCTCGTACGTATGAGGGGGAACCGGCAGGTTCAGCGGAGCAGGCTGCCCCTTGAACACGCGGCCAGCCAGGTCGTATTTCGAACCATGGCACGGACAGAAATAGCCACCAAGCCATTCTGGGCCCAGATCAGGCGGCGCCACTTCCGGACGGAAGGACGGGGAGCAGCCGAGGTGCGTGCACAGCCCAACCAGGATCAGCACCTCTGGCTTGATCGAGCGCACCACCGGGTCGACGTATACCGGCTGCTCGGACGCTTCGGACTTCGGATCAGCGACGGTGTCGGTGAGCTTGTCCAGATTGGCCAGGGCCTCCTCGGTACGACGCACAATGAACACCGGCTGACCACGCCACTCGGCAACCATCTGCTGGCCTGGCTCGATCTTGCTGATATTTACCTTAACCGGTGCACCGGCTGCCTTGGCCTTGGCACTCGGGAACCACGATCCCACGAACGGGACCGCGGCACCCACCGCTCCTGCAGCACCTACTACCGAAGTAGCGGCTACGAGGAAGCGACGCCGGCCAGCATTCACGCCGTCATTGCTCATTCAGTCGTCTCCCATCAGTTTCTTATGGCCTACCGAAAGCAGGCGTCTACTACGTAAAAACAGCCGCGAAAAAATTCGCCAAATGGTAAAGAAAAGCCCCTCGTATGACAAGGTAATAACCGGATACAACCTGGCGCGAAGCCCCGAATATCGGGGCTCTCTAAACGCGACACGCTGTCGCATGGGTAAAATTGAACCCATAAAAAAACGCCCAGCTTCGAATAAAGCTGGGCGTTTTTTTGTGAAGCGGGATTAGCGCTTCGAGTACTGCGGACGCTTACGCGCTTTACGCAGACCGACTTTCTTACGTTCGACTTCGCGAGCATCGCGAGTAACGAAGCCAGCCTTGCGCAGAGCAGGACGCAGAGTCTCGTCATATTCCATCAGAGCACGAGTGATACCGTGACGGATCGCACCCGCCTGACCACTCACACCACCACCAAGGACGGTGACGTAGATATCGAATTTCTCGACAGTCTCGGTCAGCTCCAGAGGCTGGCGAACCACCATACGAGCGGTTTCACGCCCGAAGAAGTTGTCCAGCTCGCGGTTGTTGATGGAGATCTTGCCAGTACCCGGGCGCAGGAATACGCGCGCGGTTGCGGTCTTGCGACGGCCGGTGCCGTAATTTTGAGTCGCCGACATAATGAACTATTCCGTTAAATCTTCAGTTCTTGGGGCTGCTGAGCGGTGTGCGGATGATTGGCACCCTTGTACACCTTCAGCTTACGGTACATGTCGCGACCCAGCGGGTTCTTGGGCAGCATGCCCTTGACCGCGGTCTCGATCACACGTTCTGGCGCCTTGGCGATCAGCTTCTCGAAGTTGATCGACTTGATGCCACCCGGGAAACCGGAGTGAGAGTAGTACATCTTGTCGGTGGTCTTAGCACCGGTAACACGCACTTGCTCGGCGTTGATAACGACGATGTAGTCACCGGTATCGACGTGAGGGGTGTATTCCGCCTTGTGCTTGCCACGCAGGCGGCTAGCGATTTCGGTTGCCAGACGACCCAGGGTCTGGCCGGCAGCGTCGACGACGAACCAGTCGCGCTTGACGGTTTCCGGTTTAGCAGTAAAAGTCTTCATTCGTTATAGCCTCAGGGGCCGCCCTGAAAATAAGACGGCGAATCTTACTGAATGGTGCTCGCCCTGGCAAGGCCAGGGCAGCCGGAAACAGACGCTATCGGGGGCTCGGGTCAGCGCGTCCGCTACGGCAGTGTTCGGCAGGCTAGGCATCCCCTACCTTGTTTTTGCGTCAGCGGGCTAGGCATCCCCGGCGACAGGCTGCGGAATTATCCGGATTACCAGCAAAATAGCAAGCACGTTTGGTTAGCCAGTCGCGGGTTTTCACTTCACCGCCGTCACCGGCGCATAATCCAGCACGGGCATGCCGTAACGAAACTTCTCGCCCCCATTCACAATCCGAACAACAACCCAACAGACCAAAGGGATATCGCATGGAATTGCGCCGACTCGGCCGCACCGATTTGAATGTCAGCTCGCTGTGCCTGGGCAGCATGACCTGGGGTGAGCAGAACGATCAGGACCAGGCGTTCGCCCAACTGGACCGCGCCAGGGCCGCAGGGGTCAACTTTCTCGACACGGCCGAAATGTATCCAGTGCCGCCACGCGCAGAAACCTACGCCACGACCGAGCGCTACATCGGCAACTATTTCAAGGCACGCGGCAACCGGGCCGACTGGATTCTCGCCAGCAAGATCGCAGGGCCTGGCAACGGAATAAGCCACATACGCGACGGCCAGCTGAAGATGAACCGCCAGCACATTGTCGCGGCGCTGGATGCGAGTCTGCAGCGGCTGCAAACCGACTGGATCGACCTGTACCAACTGCACTGGCCCGAACGCAGCACCAATTTCTTCGGCCAGCTCGGCTACCGCCACCAGGAACAGGACTTCACGCCGATCGAAGAGACCCTCGAGGCACTCGATGAACAGGTAAAGGCCGGCAAGATCCGCCATATCGGCCTGTCGAACGAAACGCCGTGGGGCACCATGAGATTCCTGCAGCTGGCCGAGTCACGCGGCTGGCCACGCGCAGTATCGATCCAGAATCCCTACAACCTGCTTAATCGAACCTTTGAGGTAGGCCTGGCCGAGATCGCCATTCGCGAGCAATGCGGGCTGCTGGCCTATTCGCCGCTGGCCTTTGGCGTGCTCAGCGGAAAATACGAAAACGGCGCACGACCCGCCGGCGCGCGGATAACTCTGTTCAGCCGCTTCGCGCGCTACTCCAATCCGCAATCCCAGGCAGCCTGCTCCCGCTATGTGGCGCTCGCCCACGAGCACGGCCTGGACCCAGCCCAGATGGCACTGGCTTACGTAACGCAGCAACCTTTCGTTACCAGCAATATCATCGGCGTCACCTCGCCCGAACAACTCGAGCGCAATCTCGCAAGCACCGAGCTGCGATTGTCAGCCGAGATCATCGAAGCAATCGAAACGATACACACCGAGCAACCCAACCCTGCGCCTTGATGGCGCCATAGCGAAACCCCACGACGCGAGCGGGCGGCCGACGAACAAGCCCGCATCGTCACCATCGTAAGACGCCCGCCCGGCGCGAGGACACCGAAGATGATTGCCGCCGAACTGCTCGCCCCGTCCAGTCTTTTGCTGGGCTGGCTGCTCTATGCCAGCGGACTGATCTGGGCTTGCGTGCGGGCGCCCTGGGTCGAGCTGTTCAGCGATACCCGGCGCCAGCACCTGCTGTTTGGCGCGGTGCTGGCGGTTTTTCTACTGTGGCTGGTTCGCCGGGATTTCGACTCCGGACTGTCCTTTCATTTCATCGGCCTGACCGCGGTGACGCTGCTGCTGGACTGGCCACTGGCGATTCTGGCCGCCTTCACCGCCCAGCTCGGCCTAACCGCCACGGGACACCAGCAGCTCGCCGCGCTCGGCCTGAATGGCGTACTGCTGGTGCTGATACCTGTCGCGGTGACCGAACTGTGCGCAATCGCGGTCGAACGCAACCAGCCGCGCAACCTGTTCGTCTATATATTCTTCTCTGGATTCTTTGCCGCAGGGCTCGCCGCATTGCTCTGCATTCTCGCTGGGCTCGGCGTTCTATTGCTTGACGGCCGGTATCCGATGCCGCCGTGGCTGGCCGACTTCGCCGGCTACATCTGGCTGGTGATGTTTCCCGAAGCGTTCATCAACGGCACCGTGGTCAGCGCATTGGTCGTGTTCTATCCGGACTGGATGGAAACCTTCAACCGCAGCCGCTACCTGCAAGCCCCTTGGAAAGACGACAGCACCAAACAGGATTGAGGCAGCGGCGATGTGATCGGCGCCGCCTGCTTCAGTGCTGCCGAGGCGGCATATCACCCGAGAAGAGATCGTCCTCGAGCTCGTCACCCGGAATCGCATGCTCCTCCGATGCCCAGGCGCCGAGGTCGATCAGCTTGCAGCGCTCGGAACAGAACGGACGACTCGGACTCTTCACACTCCATTCGACCGGTGCCCCGCAAGTCGGGCACTCAACAACCGTAGTACTCATTCCTGACCTCCTCGTAGCGTCAGATAAAAATTGTGCAGGCGCTCCACTTCTTGCCGCAGCCATCCGCGATCGCGGTCGTTGATCAGCACATCATCGGCATGGCGCAAGCGCTCCTCGCGACTGGCCTGAGCTTCGACAATGGCGCGGATCTGCGCTTCGCTACTTTGATCACGCCGGCTGGCGCGCTCGACTTGCAATGCCTCAGGAACATCGATCACCAGCACTCGCTCGACCTGGCGATACTGACCAGACTCCACCAGCAGCGGCGAAACCATGATCGCGTAGGGAGAGGTCGCCTGTGCGAGGTATTCAGCGATTTCCTGCCGAATCAGCGGGTGCAGCAACTCTTCGAGCCACTTGCGCTGCGCTGCGTCCCGGAAAACCAGCCCGCGTAACGCCGCGCGATCCAGACTGCCATCCTGCCCCAGGACGGTTTCACCGAAGCGCTCGACGATCGACGCCAGCGCGGGCCGACCCGGCTCGACGACCCAGCGGGCGGCATGATCGGCATCGACCCAATGCACCCCGAGCCTACCGAACTCTTCCACCACGACGCTCTTGCCGCTGCCGATACCGCCAGTCAAACCCAGGATCCAAGGCTTCATCACGAATCGTCCAGATCGGAAAACGACGCGCAGTAGTAACGCCTGAAAAGTGAAGATGCAAGCGTAAGGTCCGCCAACCGCGCGTAGCGCTCGGCGCTGGGCCGCGCGACGAACCTGTGTTCTTCTGTAAGATTCCTCAGGGCGAAGCGTGCACCCTTCTGTGGGAGCCCCGACCCCGGGGCGAAGCCTCTGACTACAGGCAACCCTACCTGTCCAAGGCAGGCGTATCTGCGTCAGAATCGAGCAAAGTGCAGATAGCTCGCGGTAATCTGCTCACCCCAGAGCAACGCAATCCACCCCGCAATAGCCAGATACGGTCCGAAGGGAATCGCCGTACCGCTGTCCGCCTTCTGCACGCGCAGCAAGATGCTACCCAGCACTGCGCCCACCACGGACGACAACAGAATGGTCAACGGCAGAACCTGCCATCCTCCCCAGGCGCCAAGCATCGCCAGCAGTTTGAAGTCGCCATAGCCCATGCCTTCCTTACCGGTCACCAGCTTGAACAGCCAGTACACCGACCACAGGGCGAGATAGCCAGCGACTGCACCCCACAACGCGTCGGACAGCGCAGCGAACAACCCGAAGTCATTGACGATCAACCCCACCCAGAGCAGCGGCAGCACGATGGAATCCGGCAAAAGCTGATGATCGACATCGATCATGCTCATCGCCAGCAATCCCCAGGTCAGCAGCAACATCGCACCGGCCTGCCAGGAGAAGCCGAAATGCCAGGCCACATAGCCGGATAACAACCCGCATAGCAGTTCGACCAGTGGATAACGTTTACTGATCGGTGCGCGGCAAGAAGAGCACTTCCCGCGCAAGGCCAACCAGCTCACCAATGGAATGTTTTCCCACGGACGAATCTCATGGTCGCAATGTGGGCAATGAGAATGGGGCAATACCAGATTGAACGTAGAGGCAGGTTCGGCCGACAGCTCGAGAAACTCGCGAGCCTGCGCCCGCCAATCCCGCTGCATCATGATCGGCAAGCGATGGATGACGACGTTGAGGAAACTGCCGACCAATAGGCCCAGGACGGTTGCACATAAAACAAAGGCCAGCGGGTTGCTGGCCAGCAAAAATATACCGCTCATCCTCCAACCACACCGCCGAGTTGGAAAATAGGCAAATACATCGCAATGATTAGGCCGCCAACAAGCACCCCCAAGACCGCCATTATCATTGGCTCCATTAGCGTAGTTAGGTTGTCGACCATGTTGTCGACCTCACCTTCGTAGAAGCCCGCGACTTTATCGAGCATTTCATCCAGCGAGCCTGACTCTTCACCGATGGCTGTCATCTGCACCGCCATGGATGGGAATACGCCAGCGGTACGCATAGAAAAGTTAAGCTGAACACCGGAGGACACGTCATTGCGGATCTTGGCGACCGCATTGCGAAAAACAACGTTACCGGTCGCGCCGGCGACCGAATCAAGGGCGTCCACGAGCGGCACGCCTGCTGCAAAAGTCGTGGCCAAAGTACGCGCGTAACGGGCGACGACAGCTTTATATAGGATGTCACCCACGATAGGCAATTTGAGAAGCCCGCGATCAAGCGCGTCACGCAATGCCTCCGACCGCTTATAGCTATGCTTGAATATAAACGCGGCGGCAAACAGGCCGACCACAACCAGATACCACGACTCTTGCAACCAACGAGACAGCCCCACCACCATCTGAGTGAATGCGGGCAACTCAGCGCCAAACCCATGAAAAACACTTTCGAATTGCGGCACCACTTTAATTAGGAGTATTGCTGAGACGATTACTGCCACTATGATCACCGCGATTGGATAGGTCATAGCCTTTTTGATTTTCGCTTTAAGCTGCTCGGTCTTCTCTTTATAGGTTGCAATCCTATCCAACAAAGTCTCAAGAGAGCCAGACTGCTCACCGGACTCGACCAGGTTGCAATAGAGCGCATCGAAGTGCTGCGGCTTTTTACGCAAAGAAGCCGCAAAACTGTTACCCGCCGCTACCTCCTGCTTGACCTCATCCACCAGCTTGCGCATGTTGGGATTGTCGAAGCCCTCGCCAATGATGTCGAACGATTGAAGCAGTGGCACGCCAGCCTTCATCATGGTCGCCATCTGCCGAGTGAACAGGGCGATGTCCATCGGCTTGATCTTCTTGCCAGCTCCAAATAGCGAAACGGCTTTCTTGCGCACCTTGAGCGGATTGATACCTTGCTTGCGCAGTTGCGCCTTGATCAGCGCCGGGCTTTGCCCGGAAAGCTCACCCTTGACCTTGCTGCCTTTGCGGTCAGTTCCTTCCCAGGTGAACACACTTGTTTTCAACGCTTTTTCCGCCATGGTTAATCCTTGGTCACGCGATTGACTTCTTCCAGGCTGGTGATGCCATTCATGGCCTTCACCAGTCCGGAGATGCGCAGATCATTGAAACCATCTTTGCGCGCCTGGATGGCGATATCGATGGAGTTTCCTTCCTCCATGATAAGCCGCTGCAAGGCAGGCGTGATTTTAACCACTTCATAAATACCGACACGGCCTTTGTAACCGCCGTTGCAGTTATCACAGCCCACCGGCCCATAAAGCTGGAAGGTGCCGATGCGGTCTTCGGGGAACCCCTCCTTCAGCAGTGCCTCGCGTGGCACCTCGACTTCTTTCTTGCAACTTGCACAGAGCTTTCGGGCCAGCCGCTGGGCGATGATCAGGTTGACCGAGGTTGCGATGTTGAAAGCTGGTACGCCCATGTTGCGCAGGCGGGTCAGGGTCTCCGCCGCGCTGTTGGTGTGCAACGTCGACATCACCATATGGCCGGTCTGGGCTGCCTTGACGGCAATCTCTGCGGTCTCCAGGTCGCGGATCTCGCCCACCATGATGATGTCGGGATCCTGGCGCAGGAAAGCTCGCAGCGCCTGAGCAAAGTCCATGCCCTGCCGAGGATTGACGTTGACCTGGTTGATGCCCTCCAGGTTGATCTCCACCGGATCTTCGGCGGTGGAAATATTCACATCGACCGTGTTGAGAATATTCAAACCGGTATAGAGGGAAACCGTCTTCCCCGAACCGGTCGGTCCGGTGACGAGAATCATCCCTTGCGGCTGCTTCAGCGCAGTAAGGTAGAGCTCTTTCTGCTCCTCCTCGTAGCCCAAGGCATCGATGCCCATCTTGGCGCTGGAGGAATCCAGGATGCGCATCACGATCTTTTCGCCCCACAGGGTCGGCAAGCTGTTGACGCGGAAGTCGATGGACTTGGTCTTGGAAACCTTCATCTTGATCCGGCCGTCCTGCGGCTTGCGTCGCTCAGCAATGTCCAGCGCGGCCATAACTTTTAAGCGAGCCGATATCCGGCTGACCAATTGCACGGGCGGCCTCGCCACTTCATGCAGCACGCCGTCGGTGCGGAAGCGAACGCGGTAAGACTTTTCATAAGGCTCGAAATGAAGGTCGGAAGAGCCTCGCTTGATCGCATCCAGCAGCATCTTATTGACGAAGCGAACAACGGGGGCGTCATCAGCCTCACTATGGCCCACTTCATCCCTTTCAGTGGCTCCGCCTGACATCTCGACGTCAAGCTCATCGAGATCCGAATCGGTCATACCATCCAGCGAGGTACTGACCGACTCAAACAGCTTTTCAATGGCCTCACCAAGCTTGTCGTCTTCAACCAGTACCGACTCGACCGAGAGCCCTGTATTGAACTGGATATCAGTGATGGCTTGATGGTTAGTGGGGTCTGAAATAGCGACATACAGCTTGTTGCCACGCCGCTGTAGGGGCAGCACACGGTGCTGGCGGACCAGCTTTTCGCTGACAAGATCCTTGGGCTGAGTGTCTTTATCCAGCGTACTCAGATCGAAATAAGGAACACCGAACTGCTCGCCTGCGACTTCCGCTACCGCCCGGCTTTTAACCAGCTTGTTCTGCACCAGCCAGGAAACTAGCGGCACCTGATTGCGCTGAGCTTGCTGCTGGGCCTGCAGCGCGATCTTTTCTTCGAGCTGGCCGACCAATACAAGCTGGCGAGCCAAACCACCGAGGGGAGCGTTTTCGTTCATCGAGCGGCCTATACAGGCAAGAGAATTCCGCGCCCTTATAGCGCGTTTCCCCTCGACCGCCAAACACACAGAAAGGAAGTGGCAAAAAATGTCACTTGCTGACCGTAACGGTTGAAAAGCGATAACCAAACGCTGCGTCGCGAGCCGCTCCTCGGGCACGACAGGTCACCCTACTGTTGCTGGAAGCGCGCCCCGCATCGAACAGCCAAAGCGTGCCCAAATAGAAGAAGATGTTTCGCCCAGCGCAGCCCCCCCCCGCCCAAGAAAGAGCGCGCAGCGGTCAGCAACACTCCTAGGGCCGCCCATCGCAGGACATATAAACACCAACACCGCTTTTGTAGGAGGCTCGCCTCGCGGCAAATGCGACCGCTTCTACACGCATTCGAGCACAAGCCCACCCCCCAGCCGAAAATCAGCCACGCTCCAAAACTTGACCCACCACACACTCCCAGCCGCTGAATTAGTCATCCCGCATCGTTTGGCACAGAAGCTGCTCATATCTCCCCAGGTCCAACGACCTCACCAACAAGGAGCTTTTCAATGAAGTCCATCAAGAAGCAAAAAGGTTTCACCCTGATCGAGCTGATGATCGTAGTTGCGATCATTGGCATCTTGGCAGCAGTAGCCATCCCGCAGTTTCAAGACTACCAAGCCAAGGGCTACGACAAGTCGGCTCAGTCTGATGCCCGCAACATCCTGACCGGCGGCATCGCCAACTCCAACTAAGCTCAAGGGAATTTACGCGATGAAAAAGATTATTCTTGCAACACTTGCTGCCAGTCTGTTTGCTTCGTCCGGCGTCTATGCGGCCCCTACATCAGTACAGCTGGCAGATGGTTATAATGCGATCGACACTGTAGGTACCGATATTAATCTTGCACGTCAATTCACCATCGTTGCCATCGACAACCGCGCCGGCGTTGTAAAAAATAGCTTTGACGCCACGCTGTCGGCCAACGTAATTGCTGGCTTGGTTGATGACGCTACGGATAACCGGCTCGGCGTGGTCGCCGGCTCCAACAAAGGCTATACCGTTTTCACTGGCTCGTCGGTGGGTGGCAGCGTCTCGCAGTGTGGTGATCCCGTTGCAAAAGGCACATCAGGCCTTGCCACAACTTTGGTCGTCGCAGACACCATTGATCTAGACGAGGCCAATGGTTGCGGTCGTTAAGCGCTAAGAGTGTTTAAACAGGCCCCCATTAGGGGGCTTGTTTGTTTATGGAGAAAAGCATGTTCGAACTGACAAGACTGGGCGTGCGCATGGGATTGCGCGGCCTGGGCTTTCGTATCCTGCTCTTGGCTACCTTGGCACTGCTGGGCATAGCCTTTCTGGCCGGCAATTTTTCTGGGCGCCAGCAACTGACGGTGACTCTGGACGTGGCTTTCAGCAGTATGCGTATCGTTCTGTTGCTGATGGTGCTGGTCTGGGTGCAGGATCTGCTGGCGCGCGATATAGAGCGCAAGTCAGTGTATTTTATACTGGCCTACCCCGTCGCCCGCTGGCAGTTTTTGCTATCACGTTTTTTCGCCACTGCCACCCTAGGAGGCATAAGCCTAGTTTTTATTGGCGCGGCGTTCTGGGTTTTGCTGTATGCCTTCGGCTCCAGCTATACACAAATGCGCCCACCTGCGCTGGGCTGGAGCTATTGGTTGGTGCTGCTGGGCATGTGGCTGGACCTGCTAGTAGTTGCGGCCTTTTCACTGCTGCTGGCCACCCTCTCGACCACTCCTTTTCTTCCATTTCTATTGGGGCTAGCTTTCGCCCTAGCGGCAAGAGGCTTAGGGCCGACAATCGACTATCTGCGCGGCGAGCGCTCCGCCCCGTTGCATGAACAACTCTTCAGCCCTCTGCTGGAGCACGCCTACGTCTGGCTGCCCGATCTATCCCGCCTCGACTGGCGCGTGCTGTCGCTCTACGACCTGCCACCCGAGCCGCTGGCCATGGTACTGGCAGTACTCAATGCCTCGGCCTATATCGCTGCCTTGACAGCGCTGGCCATTGTAATTTTCGAGCGGCGCAACTTCACATGAGAACAGTGCTTGTTCTGGCGATCATGCTGCTCGCTTGGGCGGGCTTTGCCAGCACCGGTGCGCTATTGCGCGACCATGCTCGACCGGACGTCCGCGCCGAAGTGCTGCGGGTACGCATGCCGATGCCGGTGCAGCTGACCTATTCGGCAGGCGATCGCTTCCTGGCAGCGAACCTCAACGTATTTCGCAGCCTGATGGTGACGGCCTCCGTCACCGAGCAGGAGACTTATCGCATTCAAGGGCAATTGCAAACCGATGCGGCCTTCTTCAATCCTCGCCATGAAGACAACTATTACGTCGGTGCAGCTATCCTGCCTTGGAACGGACAGGTGGCAGCAGCACAGGATGTGCTGCTCAAGGCCGCCAAAAGTCGCCATTGGGACATGTGGCCAGCGTTTTATTACGCCTTCAACGCTATGTACTTCGAACGCGACATGAACAAGGCCGGACACTGGGCCGAAGTCGCTGCCGAACGCCACCCACGCAACGCGCCAGCCCTGCGCAACATGGCGGCCAAATGGTACGAGCGCGGCGACGACCCCGAGACCGCACTGGACATCCTAGTCGCCATGCACGATCAGAGTGCGGACGAGAATTTCCGCGCCCTGCTAGCCGCGCGCATCGTGCGTCTGCAAGGCTTGCAGGCGCTGCGCGCAGCAGCCGACGAATACCGCCAGCAGCACGACCGTGCGCCATCACAGCTGATTGATCTGATCGGCTATGCCGGGCTTGAAGCCCTGCCTGAAGACCCGCTGCAACTGGGTTATCTATTGTCCGACAAGGGTCAGCCGCTGCTGGCCGATCATGTGAAGCAACAGGACTCGCAATGATACCGATCGAAGTGCAAGAACTGCACAAGTCATTCAAGAGCAAGGGTAAGGCCCTCAAGGCCCTGGACGCCGTGAGCTTTTTCGTCGAAAGCGGCCAGTCGGTAGGCTTTATCGGGCAGAACGGCGCTGGCAAGAGCACCAGCATCAAGATTCTGTTTGGCGCGCTACGCGCAGATGCCGGTCACGCGCTGCTGATGGGCCGTGCTGCGGATGATCCGCTTTCACGCCAGGGGGTTGGTTATGTGCCGGAAAACCCCTATCTCTACGACCAACTGACCCCTCGCGAAGTAATAAGTAGCGGCCTGCGTCTGCACGGAATCAGGGGTCAGGAAAACCATCTCCGTACCGAGCGCTGGCTGGAACGCCTGGGTATTGCCTATGCGGCAGACAAACGTATTCGTAACCTGTCCAAGGGCATGACCCAACGCACCGCCCTGGCCCATGCCTTCGCAATTGAGCCGCAACTGCTAGTGCTGGATGAGCCGATGTCCGGCCTTGACCCCATTGGTCGTCGTCAGGTCGCTGACCTAATGCAGGAGTATCGCCAGGGCGGCGGCACGCTGTTTTTTTCCACCCATATCCTGCATGACGTAGAACGTCTGGCCGATCGTTTTCTGATGATTCACAAGGGATGCATCCGTGCCCAGCAGGACATCGCCGATATGCTCGCCAGCCAAAGCACGCTGGTGGTGCGTTACTACGGCACCGAGGCCTTGCCGGGCTTTGTCCAAGACGCAGGGATGATATGGAAAGGCAGCTGTGAACGCGCCGCGATGCCGACAGTACTCGCCGCCATTGCGAAGGCCGGCGGCACCCTGCTCAATGCACACCCACAGAACACACTGGAAGAGCTATTCGATAACATTGTCAGCGAGACCGCCTAACGGATATGCCCTATTCTCTAGTGCTCAATGGCCCGCGTGCCGGCCATCAAACCAGCCGTCTCGCTCGAAACAGCTTCGTCTTGGGGCGGGCCTCCCACAAAAAAGCGGCAGATGCTTTCACCCTATAGGGCGCCAAAAGAAACCCCGCCAAGGCGGGGTTCTTCCAGCATGGACGCCCCGCACGTGCGGGGCGTTTTGCTTTTCGGCTGATCAGATCGCGCCACGCTTGCGCAGCATGTCGATAACCTGCCTGGCACCCTCTTCCACCGTCAGAGACTCGGTATCAATCACCAGATCGGCATTGCCTGGCACGTCGTAGGGGAAGGACTCGCCTGGGATGTTGTCGCCGCCCGCGGCGTATAGCCCCTGCGGATCGCGCTGCTGGCAAGCCTGCGGCGATGCCTGGACGTAGACGGTCACGACGCGATCGCTGCCGATTAGCGCCTTGGCCTGTTCACGGCCTTCGGCATCCGGGGCGACGAAGGCCGCGAGGGTGATCAATCCGGCCTCGTTGAACTGGCGCGCCACATGAGCGACGCGGCGCCAGTTCTCGGTGCGCCCGGCACGATCCTGCGGTAAGCCCTTGTTCAGGTCATGACGCAGGTTCTGGCCATCCAGCACATAGACCGCGCGTCCCATATCGAAGAGCTTGCGCTCGACCGCATAGGCCAGCGTGCTCTTGCCGGCGCCAGAAAGACCGGTAAACAAGACGGTCGCCGGCTGCTGCCCGAAACGCGTCGCGCGCTCTTCGGTAGAGACGTGAGCCAGTGCGCCATGGTGGCCAGACGCACCATGTGCAACCGGATCGGCGATGATCATGCCGGCGCCGACGGTGCCGTTGGTGAGCCGGTCGATGATGATGAACGCACCAGTGGTACGGTTCTGTGCGTAGCCGTCCAGTGCGATCGGCGCATCCAGAGCGACCTTGACCCGGCCGATTTCATTGAGCTGCAGGCTGCTGGCCGGGCCGTGCTCAAGGGTATTCACATCGACCCGATGGGTGATGCTGGCGATCGAACCCGGCACGTAGCTGGTGGCGCGCTTGATGTCGTATTTCTTGCCCGGCAGCATCGGCTCTTCCGCCATCCACACCAGCATGGCATCGAAGCTTTCGGCGATACGCGGCCGGTTGTCGGCGTGCACCAGCATGTCGCCGCGCGACACGTCGATCTCGTCTTCCAGGGTCAGGGTGATCGCTTCGCCTGGAGTGGCCTGCTCCAACTCTCCGTCAAAGGTGACGATGGACTTGACCGTGCTGCGCTTGCCAGACGGCAGTACCACGACTTCGTCGCCCTTGCGCACCACACCACTGGCCAGGGTGCCGGCAAAGCCGCGGAAGTTGAGGTTGGGGCGGTTGACGTATTGCACCGGGAAGCGCAGGTCATCGAAGTTGCGATCGCCGGCGATCTCGACGCTCTCGAGGATCTCCATCAACGACTGCCCCTCGTACCAGGGTGCGCGCTCGGAGCGGTTGACGACGTTGTCTCCCTTGAGCGCGGACATGGGCACGAAATGCAGCGACGTGGGTTGCAGCTCGATGCGCTCGGCGAAGGCCAGGTAGTCGGCCTTGATGCCCTCGAAAACGGACTGATCGAAGTCCATCAGGTCCATTTTGTTGATGGCCACGACGATGTGCTTGATGCCGAGTAGCGAGGTGATGAAGCTGTGCCGCTTGGTCTGGGTCTGCACACCGTAGCGGGCATCGACGAGGATGATTGCCAGGTCGCAGGTGGACGCACCGGTAGCCATGTTGCGCGTGTACTGCTCGTGACCGGGCGTATCGGCGATGATGAACTTGCGCTTGGCCGTGGAGAAATAACGGTAGGCGACATCGATGGTGATGCCCTGCTCACGCTCGGCCTGCAGACCGTCGACCAGCAAAGCGAGGTCGACGTCATCGCCGGTGGTGCCGGACTTTTTCGAATCGCGGGTGATGGCTTCCAGATGATCTTCATAGATCATTTTCGAGTCGTGCAGCAGGCGCCCGATCAGGGTGCTCTTGCCGTCGTCGACGTTGCCGCAGGTGAGGAAGCGCAGCAGCTCCTTACGCTCGTGCTGGGCCAGGTACGCGAGGATGTCGGCGGAAATTAGGTCAGAACTATGCGACATGCTTTCTTCTCTATCGCTGGAGGCTTGAGGCTGGAAGGCTTGACGAAAAAGCCTCCAGTCCCGGCCTGGGTTATTGCTTTTGGAGGAGCTTCAGCAGGCCGGAGAGCATCGCCGCAATTCGCTTGCTGCGTCTTATCCAGTCGTTCCCGCATTCAGTGGAAATAAATCCCACCTCAACCCCTATATATATTTGAGTGCGCAACTCCGAGCAGGAACCCTTCGCCATGCTCAGAAAATAGCGTTTTTCCTTGTCACCATCCCGAGTCATGCCCTCGGCAATATTGCTCGGAACCGACAGGCCTGACCGCGTGATCTGGTCTTTGAATCCGAAATCCCGGCAACTAGCCAGCTCCCGGTATATATCAACCGAAAGCCGCGCCGACAGTTTCCATACATCCAGGCGTTCGAAATCCATTCGTTCAGCCTCAAGCTTTCAGCCTCCAGCGGTATTTAGAAATACCCCTGACGTTTCTTTTCTTCCATCGACCCTGCGCCATCGTGGTCGATGACACGGCCCTGACGTTCGGAAGTACGGGTCAGGAGCATTTCCTGGATGATTTCCGGCAGGCTCGTGGCGGTGGACTCGACGGCACCGGTCAGCGGGTAGCAGCCGAGGGTGCGGAAACGGACCATGCGCTTCTCGATACGCGCTTTTTCTTCATCGGTGAGGTGCTCGAGGATGCGCTCGTCGTCGATCATGATCAGGGTGCCGTTCTTCTCGATAACCTCGCGCTCGGCGGCGAAGTACAGCGGCACGATCGGAATCTGCTCCAGATAGATGTACTGCCAGATGTCCAGCTCGGTCCAGTTCGACAGCGGGAAGACACGGATGGATTCGCCCTTCTTCACCTTGCCGTTGTAGACATTCCACAGTTCGGGACGCTGGTTCTTCGGGTCCCAGCGGTGCTTGCTGTCGCGGAAGGAATAGACGCGCTCTTTCGCGCGCGACTTCTCTTCGTCACGCCGTGCACCGCCGAAGGCAGCATCGAAGCCATGCTTGTCGAGCGCCTGCTTGAGGCCCTCGGTCTTCATGATATCGGTGTGCTTGGCGCTGCCATGGGTGAAGGGGTTGATATTCTGCGCGACACCGTCCGGATTGATGTGGGTGATCAGGTCCAGATCCATCTCGCTGACCATCTTCTCGCGGAAGCGATACATCTCCTGGAATTTCCAGCGGGTATCGACGTGCATCACCGGGAAAGGCAGTCGCCCCGGAAAAAAGGCCTTGCGTGCCAGATGCAGCATCACGGCCGAGTCCTTGCCGATGGAATAAAGCATCACCGGGTTGTCGAATTCGGCGGCCACCTCACGGATGATGTGGATGCTTTCCGCCTCCAGCTGTTTCAGATGCGTCAGTTTGTCGACCATGGCTACTCACGAATTTGCAGGTGGACGGCCGGCACGGCCGGAGCGAGGCCGCAACTTTACCACGGCACAAAATTCTAATCAGGCCGCCTTTTAGATCTAAATGCTCTAGCTTTATGCCGACGCAGCAGTGCACCCGTTTCCTGTTGAATGCCCGCGCACGGGGCGCTCATGAGGTCAGGCCGGGTTGGGGCAATCGATGAACAGGTGCTCGACAGCGAAGCGTTTCGCCAGGTACTCGCCCAGCGCCTGGACGCCGTAACGCTCGGTGGCATGGTGCCCGGCCGCGAAGAAACTCAAGCCGTTTTCGCGCGCGATGTGCACGGTGGGTTCCGACACCTCTCCGGTGAGATAGGCATCCACGCCCGCTGACATGGCCTGACCGATATAACCCTGGGCGCCGCCCGTACACCAGGCGATACGCCGGATAGGGCCGCTCCCTTCGATCATCAGCGGTTCGCGGCCGAGCACAGTTCGTATCCGCTGCATGAACTCGGCCGGTGCCAGCGGCGTGTCGAGCGAACCGACGAGGCCGACCGAACGCGGATTATCAGGCTCCAGCGGCCCCTCGACGATCAGGCCGAGCATGCGAGCCAACTGGACGTTGTTACCCACCTCGGGGTGCACATCGAGTGGCAGGTGATAAGCAAGCAGGCTGACGTCGTGGGTGAGCAGCGTCTTCAACCGACGCTGCTTGATACCGATCACACGCGGATCCTCGTTCTTCCAGAAATAACCATGGTGCACCAGCACGACGTCGGCTTGCGCTTCGACGGCTGCATCGAGCAGCGCCTGGCTGGCCGTTACGCCACTGACGATGCGGCCGACCTGCGATCGCCCCTCCACTTGCAAACCGTTCGGGCAGTAATCGGAAATCTTGGCGGAGTTCAGGTAGCGATCGGCTTCTTCGATCAACGTAGTCAGCGCAACGGCCATTCAGACATCCTCTCGGGAACATATGGGTGCTGGCGATGGCGGGCGCAATCCGGATCGCGCTTGTGCCGCGACGGCCGTTCGGGAGCCTGCGCTCATGTCGCAGATTCCCCATCGGCAAGGCTGCAATTCGCCGCCAGCTTCGTATAATGCCGCACCTTAAGGGGCGTCATGGCCCTTCGCAACCTACCCGGATTCTCAATCGCGATGATCAATGCCCTGCGTTTCCTTGGCTGGCCGTTGCTGGTGGGCCTGCTGGTGGCCCTGCTGATCATTCAGCGTTACCCGCACCTGGTGGGCCTGAGCACCGAGCCGGAATACAGCCTGCGACAAGCACCACTGGTGGGCATACCGCAGCAGGGCCCCTACTCCTACGCCAATGCGGTGAGCAGTGCGGCACCTGCGGTGGCCAATCTTTACACCACCAAGGTGATCGACAATTCCAGCCAGCCTCCGATGCTCAAGGATGACCCGCTGTTCCGTCGATTCTATGGCGATAACCTGCCCCGTCAGCGCCGCATGGAATCCAGCCTGGGCTCGGCGGTGATCATGAGCCCGGAAGGCTATCTGCTGACCAACAACCACGTCACGGCGAATGCCGAGCAGATCGTCGTGGCCCTGCGCGACGGAAGGGAAACCCTGGCCCGGGTGATCGGCAGCGATCCGGAAACCGACCTTGCGGTGCTGAAAATCGATCTTGCCGATTTGCCGGCCATTACCATCGGCCGCTCGGATGGCATCCGCATCGGCGATGTGACGCTGGCCATCGGCAATCCTTTCGGTGTGGGCCAGACCGTGACGATGGGCATCATCAGCGCAACCGGCCGCAACCAGCTGGGCCTCAACACCTACGAAGACTTCATCCAGACGGACGCGGCGATCAACCGCGGTAACTCCGGCGGTGCGCTCGTCGATACCGCAGGCCATCTGATTGGCATCAACACAGCAATCATTTCCGAATCCGGCGGTTCACAGGGCATCGGCTTCGCGATTCCGGTCAAGCTGGCGATGGACGTGATGAAATCCATCGTCGAGCACGGCCAGGTGATTCGCGGCTGGCTCGGCGTTGAAGTACAGTCGCTCACGCCGGAACTGGCGGAATCGTTCGGCCAGGCGGGCCGGGGCGGGATCGTCGTCGCCGGCGTCTACCGAGACGGCCCGGCTGAACGTGCCGGCCTGCGGCCAGGCGATCTGATCCTCAGCATCGATGGTCAGCAGGCAAGCGATGGTCGTAGCTCGATGAACCAGGTCGCCCGCGTGCAACCGGGCGACAAGATCGACATCGACATTCTGCGCAACGGCAAGCCGTTGACGCTGACCGCCGAGGTCGGCATGCGGCCGCTGGTAGAGAAAACCCCTCAATAAGCTTCGTCACGCACCACGCCAAGCCGCGCTGCATTAGGCGTCAGGCTTGGCTTTTAGGGGATTTACCCCGGGCGAAGCGTTTGCTTTTTCAGCGAACAGATCGTCCAGCCCACGGAGCACCCCGACTACGGCACGCGCTCGGAGCTGGAGAACGCCTGCCCTGGCCGTCAGCAGAGGCCTTTCAACGCGGCGAGCAATGCCTGGTTCTGTTCCGGTGCGCCAATGGTGATGCGCAGGAACTGATCGATGCGCGCTTGCTTGAAGTGCCGCACGATGATGCCCTGTTCGCGCAGGCCGGCAGCCAGGCGCGTAGCATCCTGTTGCGGGTGCCGGGCGAAAATGAAGTTCGCCGCCGAAGGCAGCACCTCGAAACCCATAGCCTGCATCGCGGCGACGACCGTCTCTCGACTGGCGACCACCTGACCACAGGTCTGCGCGAAATACTCGCGATCCTCGAACGCCGCCGCAGCACCGGCAATGGCGATGCGATCCAGCGGATAGGAGTTGAAGCTGTTCTTGATGCGGTCCAGCGCCTCGATCAGGTCAGGGTGGCCGACAGCCAGGCCAACCCTCAAGCCGGCCAACGACCGCGATTTCGACAGCGTCTGGGTAACCAGCAGGTTCGGATACCGATCCACGAGGGCGATAGCCGACGTGCCACCGAAGTCGATATAGGCTTCATCCACCAGCACGACGGAATCCGGATTAGCCTGCAGCAGTCGTTCGATCGCGTCCAGCGCCAACAGACAGCCAGTCGGGGCATTGGGATTGGGAAAGATGATTCCGCCGTTCGGCCGGGCATAATCGGCCACGTCGATCTGGAACCGATCATCCAGAGCAATAGCTTCGTAAGCGATGCCATACAGCCCGCAATAGACCGGATAGAAGCTATAGGTTACGTCCGGGAATAGCAACGGCTTGCCATGCTGGAAAAGACCATGAAAGGTGTGGGCAAGGACTTCATCCGAGCCATTGCCGACGAACACCTGTGCCGGCTGCACGCCGTAATAGTCGGCGACTGCACGCTTGAGGCGCTCGCCGTTGGGGTCCGGATACAGCCGCAGACTGTCGGCCAGCTCGGCCTGCATCGCCGCAATGGCCTTTGGCGACGGACCATAGGGATTTTCGTTAGTGTTGAGCTTGACCAGGTTGGCCAGCTTCGGCTGTTCGCCCGGCACGTAGGGCACCAGCTCCTTGACGAAGGGGCTCCAGAATTTGCTCATCCGCCCTTCTCTCCTCGAATGTGGTCGGTTTGACGTGGGGTGAAGCACAGCGAAACGTTTTCACTCACCACCTTGGCTGAGCTGGACAAGCAAAGCGGTGTCCAGCCCAGGATCTGACTTGCCGCTAGTCTTTGATCCGGTACTCGGCGCTGCGCGCGTGGGCGGTGAGGGATTCACCACGGGCCAGCACCGACGCGATCTTGCCCAACTCGGACGCACCATCAGCCGAGCAATTGATGATCGAGGAGCGCTTCTGGAAGTCGTACACCCCCAAGGGTGAGGAAAAACGCGCCGTCCCGGACGTGGGCAGGACGTGGTTGGGCCCGGCGCAATAGTCGCCCAGCGCCTCGGCGGTGTAGCGCCCCATGAAGATCGCGCCCGCATGACGAATCTGTGGCAGCCACTGCTCGGGATCGGCGACGGAAAGCTCGAGGTGCTCGGGGGCGATGCGATTGGCAACATCCATGGCCTGCTGCATGTCGGCCACCTGGATCAGCGCGCCGCGACCTTGCAGCGAAGCGTGAGCGATGTCGCTGCGCTCGAGCGTGGGCAGCAGCCGAGCAATGCTCTCCGCCACCCGGTCAAGAAATTCAGCATCGGGGCTGACCAGGATCGACTGAGCGTCTTCATCGTGCTCGGCCTGGGAGAACAGGTCCATGGCGATCCAGTCAGGGTCGGTCTGGCCGTCGCAAACCACCAGAATTTCCGACGGCCCGGCGATCATGTCGATACCGACCTTGCCGAACACGTGGCGCTTGGCGGTGGCAACGTAGATATTGCCCGGCCCGACGATCTTGTCCACCGGCGGCACGCTCTCGGTGCCGTAAGCAAGCGCGGCGACGGCTTGGGCACCGCCGATGGTGAAGACTCGATCGACGCCGGCGATGCAGGCCGCCGCCAATACCAGCTCGTTGACTTCGCCGCGCGGGGTGGGCACCACCATGACCACTTCAGGCACACCGGCCACCTTCGCCGGAATGGCGTTCATCAGTACCGAAGACGGGTATGACGCCTTGCCGCCCGGCACATAGAGCCCGGCGCGATCGAGCGGTGTGACCTTCTGGCCGAGCACCGTGCCGTCGGCTTCGGTGTAGCTCCATGAGTCCTGTTTCTGCCGCTCGTGATAGATGCGGACCCGCTCCGCAGCGGCCTCCAGCGCCTGACGCTGATCGGTGGTGATACGCTCGAGCGCCAGCTCGAGGCGCTCGCGAGGCAGGATGAGATCGGCCATGGACGCCACTTCGAGACCGTCGAAACGCTGAGTCAGCTCGACCAGTGCGGCGTCGCCGCGCTGACGCACGGCCCCGATAATTTCGAGCACACGCTGGTTCACCCCGTCATCGGACACGCTTTCCCAGCTCAACAGATGATCCAGATGTCGCGAGAACTCTGGATCAGCGGCGTTGAGTCGGCGAATGTCGATGGGAGTGGTCATAGCGGGCCTCATAAGAGATACATGCTGGTTTTCAGGCGCCCCTAGATTAACAAGCCAACCGCGCGGGCACCTGAGTATTTAGGCGATGACGGATAGGCGAACCGGCTGCCCGACTAAAGTTAGCCCTGGTGTGCCACGGCGCTTTGCAACGCATCGATCAATGCCTGGATACGCGCATGCTGCATCTTCATCGAGGCCTTGTTGACCACCAGTCGCGAACTGATCATGGCGATCAGCTCCTGTGGTTCCAGACCGTTGGCCCGCAGCGTATTACCGGTGTCGACCACATCGATGATCTTGTCGGCCAGCCCCACCAACGGTGCCAACTCCATCGAGCCGTAGAGCTTGATGATATCGACCTGACGGCCCTGCTCGGCGTAATAGCGCTTGGCGACGTTGACGAACTTGGTCGCGACCCGCAGTCGCCCTTTGGGCTCGGATGCACCAACCTTGCCGGCGGTCATCAGCTTGCAGTTGGCGATTTTCAGATCCAGTGGCTCGTAAAGCCCCTGGCCGCCATATTCCATCAGCACGTCCTTGCCGGCGACGCCGAGATCGGCTGCACCGTGCTCGACGTAGGTCGGCACGTCGGTAGCGCGCACGATCAGCAGACGGACATCATCCTGAGTGGTCGGGATGATCAGCTTGCGGCTTTTTTCTGGATTCTCGGTGGGAACGATCCCCGCAGCCGCCAGCAGCGGTAGGGTGTCGTCGAGGATACGGCCTTTGGACAGGGCAATGGTGAGCATGGACGGTTATTCCTTGAAGCCTGATGTTGGCGACCTTGGCGCAGGCTTGGCGACCGGGCGCCAATCTGAACCGCAGCCGCCGGCTCGGTGAGCACACGGCTGCGGCTCGTGCCGATAGCTAGCCCGGTACGCGGCGGATCTTGGCGCCCAGCAATTGCAGCTTCTCCTCGATGCACTCGTAACCGCGATCGATGTGGTAGATGCGGTCGATGAGAGTGTCGCCCTCGGCCACCAGGCCTGCGATCACCAGACTGGCCGATGCGCGCAGGTCGGTCGCCATGACCGGTGCTCCCTTGAGCTTCGGCACGCCGGTGACGATCGCGGTATTGCCCTCGACGAGGATCTGCGAGCCCATGCGGTTCATCTCGTAGACGTGCATGAAGCGATTCTCGAACACGGTCTCGATGACCGTACCGGTGCCTTCGGCGACCGCGTTCATGGCAATGAACTGAGCCTGCATGTCGGTCGGGAAAGCCGGGTACGGTGCGGTGCGGACGTTCACCGCTTTAGGACGATTGCCCTTCATGTCCAGCTCGATCCAGTTGCTACCGGTGTCGATATGGGCGCCGGCCTCTTCGAGTTTGTGCAGCACCGCCTCGAGCAGGGTGGCATCGGTGTCCTTGAGTTTTACCCGACCGCCCGTCGCGGCAGCCGCCACCAGGTAAGTGCCCGTCTCGATACGGTCAGGCATGACACTGTAGCGACCACCACCCAGACGTTTCACGCCGTCGATGGTGATGGTGTCGGTACCCGCGCCGGTAATCTGCGCACCCATGGCGTTGAGGAAGTTGGCCAGGTCGACCACTTCCGGTTCGCGGGCGGCGTTTTCCAGCACGCTGCGGCCGTTGGCCAGCGCAGCTGCCATCATGATGTTCTCGGTACCGGTCACGCTGACGATATCGAAGAAGAAGTGCGCCCCGCGCAAGCCCCCTGCTGGCGCCCGCGCCTTGATATAGCCGCCCTCGACGTCGATCTGCGCGCCCATCGCTTCGAGCCCGCGAATGTGCAGGTCGACCGGACGCGAGCCGATGGCGCAACCGCCCGGCAGCGCAACCTCGGCTTCGCCAAAACGCGCCACCATCGGTCCGAGCACCAGGATCGATGCGCGCATGGTCTTGACCAGCTCATAGGGCGCGACCAGCGTCTGGATGCTGCTGGCGTCGACTTCGACGCTGAGCTTTTCATCGATGACCGGTTGCACGCCCATGCGACCGAACAGCTCGATCATGGTGGTGATGTCGTGCAGGTGCGGCAGGTTGCAAACGGTGACCGGCGTATCGGCTAGCAGCGTAGCGGCCAGGATAGGTAGCGCCGAGTTCTTGGCACCGGAGATGCGAATCTCGCCGTTCAGGCGAGCACCGCCGGTGATGATCAATTTATCCATGAATGTTCCCGTAACCCGCAGGCTCGAAGCACTGGCGAAGAGGTGCCGCGCGCGCCATCAGGCTGCGCAGCGGCTGAAAGATATCTGCCGCGACCGGCGATCAGCTTCGTGCAAGCCAGTCGGCCTGGCTGTAGAACTTCATCGTCACGGCGTGAATGCTGCCATCGGCGATCCACGGATTCAGATGAGCGTAGATCTGCTGCTGACGCTTGACCGGCCCCAGAGCCGCCAGCTCGTCGCTGATCACGTTCAACTGGAAGTTGCAGCCTTCGCCTTCGACTTCCACCTTGGCACCCGGAAGCTTCTCTTCCAGGAAATTCTTAACTTCTACGGCCTGCATGTTCAACCTCGATCGGCGCCGGACGCGCGCGGCCGGCCATCATACAAAAAAGCCCAAAGGCTGCGAACCCCGAAGCCACCCCGCCTGACGAACACGCTCAGTCGAGGGTTTCGGCATCGTTGTCGCGCCGCAGCGGATGACGACCAGGAGCCGAAACCGCCGGGAAACGAGAAGAGGCGAAGCGCACCACCAGGATGGCCAACGCCAGCAACAGAATCGCCCCGGAAATATAGACGATGCCCATGTCGGGGGCATGATGGTGCGAAACGTCGGAAATCAGCAGCCGGGTCAGCGCGGTGATCGCCACATAGATCAGAAACCGCACCGGCATGTGGTTGGTTTTGAAATAGATGCCAACCATCGCACCGAGCTCGAGATAGATGAACAGCAACAGGATGTCATCGACGCTGATGCTGCCCTTGCCGAGCATGTCGAGAAAGGTCAACAGGCCGGCCCATGCGGTGATGGCGCCGATGGCGAACAGCGACAGGTAGTGAAACGTCTCGACCAGCAGATTGCCCAGCGACTCCGCCAGAAGATGAACCTTGGCTCGCGTCGATTCAGCCCATCGCAGCAACATCAGACAGCTCCTTGTGTTTCGTCCGCTAACGCGAGGACGTTCAACAGCCCTGACACCCGGGCGATCTCCCGCATATCCTCCGGCATGCCGACAATCAGCACGTCGCGGCCCGCCGCCATGGCGTCGCGGGTAAAGGCCAGCAGCAACGAAAGCCCGACGCTGCTGGATTTCTCCACGGCGCTGCAATCGATCAGCACCCGCTTTGCCTTGCTGTTGCCAATCAGCTCCTGACCGGCACGACGCAGGGCCGGCCCGGTCTGGTAGTCGAGCACGCCCGAGAGACGCAGCTCACCCTCGGCGCCGCTCTGGACGAACGCCTCACTCATCGCCCGCCGCCCGCTGACCCGCCTCGGTATCCTTGGCGCGTGCGACCACTTCGGCCCAGCCATCGATGGTCTTGTCCAGGTCGCCGCCGTTCTTCTGCATGGCATCGGCGAACTGGTCGCGGAACAGCTTGCCGATGTTGATGCCGTTGATGATCACGTTGCGCACCCGCCACTCGCCGCCCTGATTGACCATCGTGTAGGACACCGGGTAGATCTCACCCTGGCGGCCGGTGACTTCCATGCCGACGCTGGTGCGCTCGGCGTCCTGCTTGCCGCTGGTCGGCAGCACGCGGATTTGCTGGTTGTTGTATTCCAGCAGGGCGTTGCCGTAGAACTGCATGAGGCTGCGCTTGAAGTTCTCCTGGAAGCGCGTCATCTGCTGAGGGCTGGCCTTGCGCGAGTACTTGACGGTCATGATGCTGCGCGAGATCCCCTCGGCGTCCACCACCGGGCCGAGGATTTCGTTGAGCGAGTCGTAGAACGCGTTCGGGTTCTGCCGATACTGCTCCTTGTTGGCTTTGAGATCGGCGAGCAATTCGTCGGTGGTCTTCTGGATCACTTCATGGGCGCTTGGAGCCGCTACGGCCAGCATGGGCAGGGCAGCCAGCAACACCAGCAGACCACGACGCAGAACAGTCATCATGTGGATATTCCTCATTCTTTATTGACCGAATTGAGCAAAAACTTGCCAATCAGCTCCTCTAGCACCAGCGACGATTGAGTGTCGCGAATCGTATCGCCTTCGCCTAGGGTCTCCTCTTCACCACCCACGCTGATACCGACGTATTTCTCGCCGAGCAGGCCAGCGGTCAGAATCGACGCCGTGGAGTCGACCGGCAGGATGTCGATGTCCTTCTGGATTTCCAATGTGACGCGCCCGGTGTAAC
This sequence comes from Stutzerimonas stutzeri, assembly GCF_018138085.1. Taxonomy (NCBI): domain Bacteria; kingdom Pseudomonadati; phylum Pseudomonadota; class Gammaproteobacteria; order Pseudomonadales; family Pseudomonadaceae; genus Stutzerimonas; species Stutzerimonas stutzeri. The sequence goes on along the minus strand of NZ_CP073105.1, from coordinate 982,543 downwards.
TCTCGCGATCCAGATCGATCGCAGTCACCTTGCCGATGGTCACGCCGGCCATCGTCACTTTGGATCGGACACTCAATCCGGCGATATTGTCGAAGTAGGCGTACAGCTTGTAGGTGTCGCTGCTATCGACGTTCAACCCACTGACCCGTAGCGACAGCAGCAGTAGCGCCAGAAGGCCCGCCAGGAGGAATAGGCCAACACCGATTTCAAGGGTGCGGATACGCATCAAAAATCTCCAAACATCAAGGCGGTCAAAATAAAGTCGAGACCGAGCACCGCCAGCGAGGCGTACACCACGGTCCGCGTGGTCGCGCGGCTGATTCCTTCGGATGTCGGCTCGCAATCGTAGCCCTGGAACACCGCGATCCAGGTGACCACGAGCGCGAACACCAGGCTCTTGATGACGCCGTTGAGCACATCCGAGGTGAAGGTAACGCTGTTTTGCATGTTGGCCCAGAACGAGCCCTCATAGACGCCCAGCCAGTCCACCGCCACCATTGCCCCACCCCAGATGCCGACCACGTTGAAGATCACGGTCAGCAACGGCAAGGAAATGAAGCCAGCCCAGAGGCGTGGCGCGATGATGTACTTCAGTGGATCGACACCGATCATTTCCAGACTGGACAACTGTTCGGTGGACTTCATGTTGCCAATTTCGGCCGCCAGCGCGGATCCGGCCCGCCCGGCGAACAGCAGTGCGGTGACCACGGGCCCCAGCTCGCGCAACAGCGTCAGGGCGACCATCTGCCCCACCGCCTGCTCCGAACCGTAGCTGCTGAGAATGCTGTAGCCCTGCAGGGCCAGCACCATGCCGATGAAGACGCCGGAGACCACCACGATCGCCAGCGACAGCACACCGACCGAATAGAGCTGACGAACCAGCAGAGCGAAACGATTGCTCAGACCGCTGGGGCCGAACAGGGCATGAAAGAGAAACAACGTCGCACGGCCCTGCGCCGCGACCACGTTGATCCCAGCCTCGCCAAACATCCGGATTCGCTCGATCAATGAACGCTTACGCATCGGGACCTCGCAGCAGATCCTCGGCATAGGCCGGCGCTGGAAAATGGAAAGGCACCGGACCGTCCGCCGCGCCTTTCATGAACTGCTGAATCCGCGGGTTGCTCGATTCGCGCAGCTCGGCCGGCGTGCCCTGCCCCAGCACCTGCCCGTCGCCGACCACATAGATGTAATCGGCAATGCTCGCTGTTTCGGCCAGGTCGTGAGAGACCACGATGCTGGTGATCCCCAACGCATCGTTGAGCAATCGAATCAATTGCACCAGCACACCCATCGCGATCGGGTCCTGGCCGGCAAAGGGCTCGTCATACATGAGAATCTGTGGATCGAGCGCGATCGCACGCGCCAGCGCCACACGGCGCTTCATGCCGCCGGACAACTCGTCGGGCATCAGTTCGACCGCGCCGCGCAGCCCCACCGCCTGCAATTTCATCAGCACGATGTCGCGGATCATCTCTTCCGGCAGCTCGGTATGCACCCGCAGCGGGAAGGCGACGTTCTCGAAGACATCGAGGTCGGTGAACAACGCGCCGCTCTGGAACAGCACGCCCATCTGCTTGCGCATGTCGAATAGCTCACGGCGCGACAGCGTCGGCAGGTTGGTACCGGCCACCCAGACTTCGCCACTGTTAGGCCTGAGCTGCGCGGCGATCAAGCGCAACAGCGTGGTCTTACCGCAGCCGGACGGGCCCATGATGGCCGTCACCTTGCCTCGCGGTATGACGATGTCGATGTTGTTGAAAATGCTCCGCTCACCGCGCATGAAGGTGACGCCCTTCAGCTCGACGGCGTTAGCGTTGGCGGCGCTCATCGGTTCTCCTTGGATACAGCCTGCGAATCAGACGCGCTCCGAACAGGCGGAGATACTTCGCAGAGCCGTTTGGCGGCGCGAACTATAGCACCGCCCAGAGGGCCTCCCAAACAGGGGCCTGTATCGAGGCATGAGCGAGCGCACATTCGTTCAGCTTCGGTTCAGCTCCAGCCGATGATGGACCTCGATCGCTTTTTCGGTGAGCGGTGCCGGGTTTACCGTTATAATCTCGCGTTTTCATTCAGGCGATGACGTGAACATGAGTCAGAGCAATCATCTGATCGAGACCGCCCTGCGTACGATCGGCATGGAAATCGAGGCAGTCGAGCAGCTCAAGACCCGCATCGATGCGCAGTTCGTCAAGGCATGCGAGCTTATTCTGCATTGCAAGGGCCGCGTCGTCGTGGTCGGCATGGGCAAATCCGGGCATATCGGCAACAAGATTGCCGCTACGCTGGCCAGTACCGGCACCACCGCTTTCTTCGTCCACCCGGCCGAAGCCAGTCACGGCGACATGGGAATGATCACCCGGGACGACGTGGTGCTGGCCTTGTCCAACTCGGGCTCTACCAGCGAAATCGTTACCCTGCTGCCGCTGATCAAGCGCCTCGGGATTACCCTGATCAGCATGACCGGCAACCCCGAATCGGTGCTGGCCAAGGCGGCCGCGGTCAACCTCGACGCGAGCGTGGCCATCGAAGCCTGCCCGCTGAACCTGGCACCCACGTCTTCGACCACGGTCAGCCTGGTACTGGGCGATGCACTGGCGATCGCCCTGCTCGAAGCCCGGGGCTTTACCGCCGAAGACTTCGCCTTCTCGCATCCGGGTGGCGCGCTGGGCCGACGCCTGCTGCTCAAGGTCGAACACGTCATGCACGCTGGCGACCGCCTGCCCCTGGTCAACCGCGGCACGCCGCTTCGCGAAGCGCTGCTGGAGATGACCCAGAAGGGGCTCGGCATGACCGCGGTGGTGGCGACGGACGGAAGCCTGGCCGGCATTTTCACCGACGGCGATCTGCGCCGAACCCTGGATAAAGGTATCGACGTCCGCCAGGCCAGCATCGATCAGGTCATGACCCTCCACGGCAAGACTGCCAGCGCCGACATGCTCGCCGCCGAGGCGTTGAAAATCATGGAAGACAACAAGATCAACGCACTGGTAGTGGTCGATGACAACGACCGCCCCATCGGCGCGTTGAACATGCACGATCTGCTGCGCGCGGGAGTGATGTAAGTGAACGATCTACTGAGGCGTGCCCGTGATATTCGCCTGGCCATTTTCGATGTCGATGGCGTGCTCACCGACGGCAAGCTGTATTTCTTGGTCGACGGCAGCGAGTTCAAGACCTTCAACACGCTCGATGGTCATGGCATCAAGATGCTGATCAATTCGGGCGTGCGCACCGCGATCATCACCGGACGCAAGACGCCGGTCGTCGAGCGGCGCGCGCAGAACCTGGGCATCCAGCATCTGTATCAGGGGCGCGAGGACAAACTGGTAGTGCTCGATGAATTGCTCGCCGAGCTGGGACTCGACTACGCTGAAGTCGCCTACCTGGGTGACGACCTGCCCGACCTTCCGGTAATCCGCCGTGTTGGCCTGGGCATGGCCGTCGCCAGTGCCGACGCGTTCGTCCGCCAGCATGCGCACGGGGTCACCGCTGCCCGTGGCGGCGAGGGCGCGGCACGCGAATTCTGCGAACTGATCATGCGCGCCCAAGGCAACCTCGAAGCTGCTCAGGCCGCCTACCTCTAGAGGTTTCTCCATGCTGAGCAGACTCCGCCTTCCTGCCGTCCTGCTGCTGGTCGCCCTGCTGCTGGTCGCGATCGGTTATTGGAACATCCGCCCCGAAAGTTTCATGCAGGAGCCGCCTGCAAACCAGGGCGAAGAGTCCTCGATCGATTTCTACGTGATCAATTCGCGCACGGTGCAATACCAACCGGACGGCAAGCGCAACTACGAACTCTCCGCTGACAAGGTCGAACACATCAAGGCCAGCGACGTCAGCCTGCTGACCCGTCCCGACCTGCACGCTTACAGGGGCACCGATCTGCCCTGGCACGTGACCAGCGAGCGCGGCGAAGTGGGCCCGCAAGGGGAACAAGTCGAGCTGATCGACAACGTCAAGGTCCAACGGCAGGACGCCAAGGGCCGCCCGACCGAGATCACCAGCAGCCGGATGACGGTGTTTCCCGAGAAGGATTATGCCGAAACCCGGCAACCCGTTAGAATCGTCGCCGCAAACGGCGTCACGACCGCCACGGGCATGAAAGCGTACCTAGATGAAGGCAGGATGCTCCTGCTATCCAAAGTAAGAGGCCAGCATGAGCTGCGTTAAGACAATCCCCTACCTGATCGGCCTGAGCATCGCGCTGCTCGGCTCGTACGCCCATGCGCTCCCTGAAGACCGAAACCAGCCAATTCGCGTCCAGGCCGACACCGCCGAACTGGACGATCGACAGGGCGTGGCCGTCTATCGTGGCGACGTGGTGATCACCCAGGGCACCATGAAGATCACGGGTGACACCGTCACCATTACCCAGAACAAGAATGGCGATGTCGAGGTGTTCACCTCCATCGGCAAGCCTGCGTATTACGAACAGAAGCCGGCGGTGGACAAGGAAATCGTCAAGGCCTACGGCCTGACCATCCAGTATTTCGCGACGAACGAGCGCATCGTGCTGATCGACCAGGCCAAGGTCGTTCAAGAAGGTAATACCTTCGAGGGCGAGAAGATCGTCTATGACACCCAGCGCCAGATCGTCAATGCCGGTCGCGCCAGCAATGCCGACATCACCACACCGCGTCCTCGCGTGGACATGGTCATTCAGCCGCGCAAAAAAGATCAGCCGGCAACCGAGCAGGGCAACTGATGGCGATTCTCAAGGCCCAGCATCTGGCAAAGAGCTACAAGACCCGTCAGGTCGTACGCGACGTCAGCCTGTCCATCGAGAGCGGGCAGATCGTCGGTCTGCTCGGACCGAACGGAGCCGGGAAGACCACCTGCTTCTACATGATCGTTGGCCTGGTGAAGGCCGACCAGGGTCGCGTACTGATCGACGAGCAGGACGTCACCCATCTGCCCATGCATGGTCGGGCCCGAGCCGGTATCGGCTACCTGCCGCAGGAAGCGTCGATCTTTCGCAAGCTGTCGGTGACCGACAACATCATGGCGATCCTCGAGACCCGCAAGGACCTGGATCGCAGTGGCCGTCAACAGGCCCTGGAAAGCCTGCTGCAGGAGTTCCACATCCATCACATCCGTGACAGCCTGGGCATGAGCCTGTCCGGCGGTGAGCGGCGACGCGTCGAGATCGCGCGCGCGCTGGCTACCGCACCCAAGTTCATTCTGCTCGACGAACCCTTCGCCGGCGTTGACCCGATCTCGGTCGGCGACATCAAGCAGATCATCCACCACCTCAAGGCCAAGGGCATCGGCGTGCTGATCACCGATCACAACGTGCGCGAGACCCTGGACATCTGCGAGACCGCCTACATCGTCAACGACGGTCAGTTGATTGCCGAAGGCGATGCCGAGACGGTCCTGGCCAACCAACTGGTGAAGGATGTGTACCTCGGACACGAATTCCGACTCTGACGCCGATCTTTTCGGCCGATAGCCCCGTTAGGGGCTAGGCAAACGCTTCGTTGGCAGGCATATAATTTGCTTATGCAGGCGCCCCCAGGCGCCAGTGAATCGGAACAGGCGCGGTTGCGCCGGCAAACAAGGTTCGAAGTCCTCTGCCATGAAACCATCGCTAGTCCTGAAGATGGGCCAGCAGCTGACGATGACACCGCAGCTGCAACAAGCCATACGATTGCTCCAGCTATCCACGCTCGATCTCCAGCAGGAGATTCAGGAAGCACTGGATTCCAACCCGATGCTCGAGCGCGAAGAAGACGGGGACGACTTCGACAACTCCGACCCGATGGCCGAGTCGATCGAAAGGAAGTCGGAAAGCAGTCAGAACGAGCAAAGCGAGCCTGACAATCACTTCGAAGAACCCATCAACACGGTCGAAAACCTCGAGGAAGGCGACTGGGGCGAGCGCATCCCCAACGAGCTGCCGGTAGACACCGCCTGGGAAGATATCTACCAGACCAGCGCCAGCAGCCTGCCCAGCAACGACGACGAATGGGACTTCACCACCCGCACCTCCTCCGGGGAAAGCCTGCAGAGCCATCTGCTCTGGCAGCTCAACCTCGCCCCGATGAGCGACACCGACCGTCTCATCGCGACCACTCTGATCGATTGCATCAATCCCCAGGGCTATCTCGACGAGACCCTCGAAGAGGTCCTCGAATCATTCGATCCCGAACTCGAGATCGAGCTCGATGAGATCGAAGTGGTGCTACGTCGCATCCAGCAATTCGAACCTGCCGGAATCGGTGCGCGAGACTTGCGTGAATGCCTGCTGCTGCAGCTGCGTCAGCTCCCCGAGCGAACGCCATGGCTGGCCGAGGCGATGCGTCTGGTGAGCGATCACCTGGACACCCTCGGTGGCCGAGACTACAGCCTGCTGATGCGTCGCTTGAAGCTCAAGGAAGATGAGCTGCGCCAGGTCATCGACCTGATCCAAACACTCAATCCACGGCCCGGCTCGCAGATAGAGGCCGGCGAGCCGGAGTACGTCGTCCCCGATGTGATCGTGCGCAAGCACAATGGCCGCTGGCTGGTCGAACTGAACCAGGAGGCCATGCCACGCCTGCGGGTGAATCCGCAGTACGCCGGCTTCGTCAAGCGCGCCGACTCCAGCGCCGACAACACCTTCATGCGCAATCAGTTGCAGGAAGCGCGCTGGTTCATCAAGAGCCTGCTCAGCCGCAACGAAACGCTGATGAAGGTCGCCACGCAGATCGTCGAGCATCAGCGCGGCTTTTTCGAACACGGCGACGAAGCGATGAAGCCGCTGGTGCTGCACGATATCGCCGAAGCAGTCGGCATGCACGAGTCGACCATTTCACGGGTCACGACGCAGAAGTACATGCACACGCCACGCGGCATCTATGAGCTGAAATACTTCTTCTCCAGCCATGTGAGCACTGCCGAAGGCGGCGAATGCTCGTCCACCGCGATACGCGCCATCATCAAGAAGCTGGTGGCCGCGGAAAACGCCAAAAAGCCATTGAGCGACAGCAAGATCGCTGGTTTACTGGAGGCACAAGGTATTCAAGTTGCACGCCGCACTGTCGCCAAGTACCGCGAATCACTCGGTATCGCACCATCCAGCGAACGTAAGCGGTTGATGTAAATGCCAGGCGACCTGGTCGATCTCTTCCGGTGGCGGGCGCTCAGCCCCGCCAATTCGCAAGTGGCAAAAAGGAGATGCAGTATGCAAGTCAACATCACTGGCCTTCACCTGGAAATTACCGATGCCCTGCGCGACTACGTCGAGGAGAAATTCGACCGACTGGAACGTCATTTCGACCGCATCATTGCCGTCCAGGTGATCCTGCAGGTCGAGAAGCTCAAGCAAAAGGCAGAAGCCGCCCTGCATGTGGCCGGCCGCGAAGTCGTCGCGAATGCCGAGCACGGAGACATGTACGCTGCCATCGACCTGTTGGTCGACAAGCTCGACCGTCAGCTCATCAAGCACAAAGAAAAACAGCTCGACCATAACCAGGGCGCCCTTGCTCGCTGACCCAATCATGATCCGAATCGAAAACATCCTGACCCCCGGACGTTCCCTGGTGAACGTCCCGGGCGGCAGCAAGAAACGCGTCCTGGAACAGATCGCCAAAGTGCTAGGCCAGGACCTCCCAGACCTGGACTCGCAAACCATTTTCGAAAGCTTCATCGCCCGTGAAAAACTGGGGTCCACCGGTTTCGGTAACGGCATTGCCATCCCCCACTGCCGTATGCCTGGCTGCACCTCGCCGCTGAGCGCGGTGCTCCGGCTGGACGTCCCCGTGGATTTCGATGCCATCGACGGCGCGCCTGTCGACCTGTTGTTCGTGCTGCTGGTGCCAGAGGCCGCGACCGATGAGCACCTTGAACTGCTTCGTCAGATTGCCAGCATGCTGGACCGTGAGGACGTTCGTGAGCGTCTGCGCCGGGCCAGCACCGGACAGGAGCTGTATCAGGCCGTCGTCGATATTCAGAGCGGCCGGTAGCGCAGCGGTCTGCGCCGGGCTGAGTGAGGAAAGAGACGTGGTTTCTAGCTGTCAACAACCGCCCCTTCAGCGCCGCGCTGGGCACGTAGTTCCCGCCGGTGCCCCGTCCAATACCCTGCACCAATGCGCCTGATCATCGTCAGCGGCCGCTCCGGGTCGGGTAAGAGCACGGCGCTCGACGTGCTCGAGGACAACGGTTTCTATTGCATCGACAACCTGCCCGCCGGCCTGCTGCCGGAACTGGCGGAGCGGGCACTGCTGCATACGGAGCTGCTGCAGCCACAGGTTGCGGTATCCATCGACGCACGCAACCTGCCCAGCCAGCTCAAGCGCTTCCCCGAGCTGCTCAAGGATGTCCGCGCCCGTTATATCCAGTGCGATGTGTTGTACCTCGACGCCGCAGACGAGACGTTGCTCAAGCGGTTTTCGGAAACCCGTCGACGACATCCGCTGACCAATCAGAACCGCTCTCTGGCCGAAGCGATCCACGACGAAGAACTGCTGCTGGCGCCGATCATCGATCACGCCGACCTGAAAATCGACACGACGCACCTGAACCTCTATCAGCTGCGTGACACCTTGAAGCTGCGCCTGTTGAACCAGCCAGAACCGGGTACCGCCTTTCTCTTCGAGTCCTTTGGCTTCAAGCGCGGCATGCCGGTAGATGCCGACCTGGTGTTCGACGTGCGCTGTCTGCCCAATCCGTACTGGAAAGCCGACCTGCGAGACTTTTCCGGCCTCGACCAGCCAGTGATCGACTACTTGGCGGCACAGACGGATGTCGAAGAGATGTTCCAGGACATACTCGCCTACCTGAGCAAATGGCTCCCACGGTTCGCTGCCAGCAATCGCGCCTATGTCACCGTCGCCATCGGCTGCACCGGTGGGCATCATCGCTCGGTGTACCTGGCCGAACGGCTGGGCCAGGCGCTGCGCGAACCCTTGAAGAACGTTCAGGTCCGCCATCGCGACCTGGCTTAGGAATTCTCATGCCATCGTGCGAAGTTACCATCATCAACAAGCTGGGCCTGCATGCCCGAGCGGCCGCGAAATTCGTCGGCGTCGCCAACCAGTTCCCTTGTGACATCCGCGTCGGACGCTGCCCGGCGAGCCTGGTCGACGGCAAGAGCATCATGGCCGTCATGATGCTTGCCGCCAGTAAAGGAACCACCCTGCACTTGCATGCGGAGGGCGAACAGGATGACGACGCGCTCTCTGCGCTGATCGCTTTGATCGAGAACTACTTCGAGGAGGGAGAATAAAGCTGGCAGTCGGTATATCGGCGGCGCCGGAGCACCGCCAAGCCCTTCCCTTTACTCCTCAGCACGCCAGCTGCCTCTTACTGCCCTGCCACCTTCATCCGCTCGATCAGCACCGAACCGGTGTGAATGCTGCTGCGTGTCTCGATATCGCAGCCGACCGCAACGATCTGGCGGAACATGTCGCGAAGGTTGCCGGCGATGGTGACTTCCTGCACCGGGAACTGGATCTCGCCGTTTTCCACCCAGAAACCGCCAGCGCCACGCGAATAGTCACCGGTAACCAGGTTCAAACCCTGCCCCATCAGCTCGGTCACCAACAATCCTCGGCCCATACGGCGGATCAGCGCCGCCTGGTCCTCGTCGCCATGGGTGACGAAGAGGTTGTGCACGCCCCCGGCATTGGCGGTACTGGGCATACCTAACTTGCGTCCGGAGTAGGTTCCAAGGACGTAGGAAAGCAACTTGCCGTTCTCCACGAACGGCTTGGCGTAGGTCGCCAGGCCGTCGCCGTCATAGGCCGAACTGGCCAGCCCGCGCGCCAGGTGTGGACGCTCATCCAGACTCAGCCACTCGGGGAAGAGCATCTGTCCCAGCGCACCTTCAAGGTACGACGACTTGCGATAGAGATTGCCACCGGAAATCGCCGCGAGAAAATGACCGAACAGCCCGGTGGCCAGCTCGGAAGAGAACAGCACCGGGACATCGCAAGTCGGCACCGGCCTTGCACCCAAGCGGCGAACGGCACGTTCGGCCGCACGCCGGCCAATCGATTCAGCCGACGCCAGGTCACCGGCAACACGGCTGACGTCATAGTGATAATCACGCTGCATCTGGCCATCAGCCTCGGCGATCATCACGCAGCTGAGGCTGTGGCGAGTACTGCAGTAGGCGCCGATGAAGCCGTTGCTGTTGCCATACCCACGGCAGCCCTGGTGCGTGCTCAGACTGGTACCGTCGGCGTTGCGAATGCGTGGGTCGGTATCGAACGCCGCCGCTTCGCAGCTGAGCGCCAGCTCGACAGCCGCGTCGGGTGAAATCCCCCAAGGATGGTACAGATCGAGATCGGGCACCTCTTTGGCCATCAGCGCTGGATCGGCGAGCCCGGCGTATTCATCTTCGGAGGCATGCCGAGCGATCGCCAGGGCGGCGGCCACGGTTTCACGTATCGCGTCCTCGCCGCTGCCAGTCGTGCTGGCCGAGCCCTTGCGCTGGCCGACGTAGAGCGTGATGCCGAAGCCCTGGTCGCGATTGAACTCCACCGTTTCCACTTCACGCTGGCGGACAGTGGTCGACAGGCCCTGCTCCATCGACACGGAGACTTCGCAGGCGCTGGCGCCCTGGCGGCTGGCCTCTTCTATGATTCTCGAGACCTTCTCGCGCAATCCGGGCAGCGCACTCGGCCCGATCCCCTCGACTTCACTCATAAACACTCCAACTGATTCGATCATGCCGCCTACACGAAGCCCGACTGAGCTGCACCGCGAGGCTGCTGTTATCATGGTGACGTTTCCAACTGGACCAGCCCCATGTCTGATATTTCCGATCTCGACGGCTTCGAGGAAAAAAGCAAAACCCAGGTCAAACGTGAGCTGCACGCTCTCCAGGAACTCGGCGAGCGCCTCACCACCCTCAAGCCCGACGTGCTAGACCGCCTTCCACTCACCGACGCCCTGCGCAAGGCGCTGGCCGATGCGCCCAAGCACACCGCGCACATCGCCCGGAAACGGCACCTGCAGTACATCGGCAAGCTGATGCGCGACCAGGATACCGACGCCATCCTCGCGCTGGTCGACCAGCTCGACGCCTCCACCCGCCAATACAACGAGCGCTTCCATGCGCTGGAACGCTGGCGTGACCGCTTGATTGCCGGCAACGATGAAACGCTCGAATCCTTCGTCAACGAGTTCCCCGAGACCGACCGCCAGCATCTGCGTGGGCTGATCCGCCACGCCCAGCACGAAGCGGCACATAACAAACCACCAGCTGCCAGTCGCAAGATATTCAAGTACATCCGCGGCCTGGACGAAACCCAGCGCGGGCTGCGCTAAAAAGCGGCTGCACGCTACAGGCTCCAGGCGGCAGGCAAAGCGGCTGCACTGCTGACCCGAAGCCTGAAGCCATCAGGCGCCTGTCCCGCCAACTGTAATGCCATCGATCTTCAGCGTCGGCTGACCGACACCTACAGGCACCGACTGGCCGTCCTTGCCGCAAGTGCCCACGCCACTGTCCAGCGCCAGATCGGTGCCGACCATAGAGACCTTGTTCATCACCTCCGGCCCGTTGCCGATCAGCGTGGCCCCTTTCACCGGCGCGGTGATCCGGCCATCCTCGATCAGATAGGCCTCGCTGGTCGAGAACACGAACTTGCCGCTGGTGATGTCCACCTGACCACCGCCGAGGCTCGCGCAATAGATGCCTTTCTTCACCGAGCGGATGATTTCTTCCGGATCACTCTCGCCCGCCAGCATGTAGGTATTGGTCATCCGCGGCATGGGCAAGTGAGCATAGGACTCGCGGCGACCGTTGCCCGTCGGGGCAACGCCCATCAAACGCGCGTTGAGCTTGTCCTGAATGTAACCCTTCAGAATCCCGTTTTCGATCAGCGTGGTGCACTGGGTCGGTGTCCCCTCGTCATCGACGCTCAGTGAGCCGCGGCGATTGGCCAGGGTGCCGTCGTCGACGATGGTGCACAGCTTGGATGCCACCTGTTGGCCGATCCGGCCGCTGTAGGCTGAGCTGCCCTTGCGATTGAAGTCGCCCTCCAGGCCGTGGCCGACCGCCTCGTGCAGCAGCACGCCGGACCAGCCGGACCCCAGTACCACCGGTAACGTACCGGCGGGCGCGGCGACCGCCTCGAGGTTGACCAACGCCTGACGCAGCGCCTCGCGCGCATACCCCATGGCGCGGTCTTCGCTGAGAAAATAGTCATAACCGGTACGTCCGCCGCCGCCATGACCGCCGCGTTCGCGACGCCCGTTCTGCTCGACGATCACGCTGACATTGAAGCGCACCAGCGGCCGAATATCCGCGGCCATCCCGCCGTCCAAACCGGCGACCAGCACATGCTCCCAGACCCCGGCAAGGCTCACCGTGACCTGCTTGATGCGGGGATCGAGCGCGCGCGTGGCGACGTCGATACGCTTGAGCAACTCGACCTTTTCCGCACGACCCAGCCCATCGAGCGGGTTGTCCGCACTGTACAACGCGCCGAACGAGGCCTTCGACAGCACCTGGACGCGCCCTTGCTGGCCACTGCGTGCGATCGAGCGAGCGGCTTCGGCGGCCTGGCGCAAGGCGTCGGCGGTGATCGCATTGCTATAGGCAAAACCGGTTTTCTCTCCGGACAAGGCGCGCACCCCGACGCCTTGCTCAAGATGGAAACCGCCTTCCTTGACGATGCCATCCTCCAGCACCCAGGACTCGGTCACCTGGTCCTGGAAATACAGATCCGCCGCGTCGATACCGGGACCGGCCAGTTCGCCGAGCAGTCCCGGCAGGTCATCCAGGCCAAGCCCACCAGGTGTCAGCAGGCGCTCGGTGACAGGTAACAGCAATTGACTCATATCTACTCCAAAGTGCCCGAGACAATACGGGGAGTGGTGAATCGACGATGCATCACAACCGGCATGCGTTGACGCGTCGCCGCCTGTGCGGCCGCGTCCCGGTCGACGACCAGAACCGCCTCGCCGGTTGCCTGCTCGGCCAACGCCTGTCCCCAGAAATCAACGATAGACGAATGGCCGTGGGTCATCCGTCCGTTCGGGTGTTCACCACCCTGCGCTGCGGCCAGCATATAGCATTGCGTCTCGATGGCCCGCGTGCGGACCAGCATCTCCCAATGCGCCTGACCGGTGACCGCCGTGAAGGCCGAGGGGGCGCTGATCAGCTCGGCGCCCGCCAGACGCAACGCGGTATAGAGTTCGGCGAAACGCAGGTCATAGCAGACGCTCATGCCCAGCCGCCCAACCGGCGTATCGACCACCACCAGCCGCTCACCTGCCGCGTAGTCGTCCGACTCGCGATAGCGCCCTCGCGCATCGCTGACATCGGCATCGAACAGATGCAGCTTGTCGTAATGGGCGACACGCTGCCCATGATCGTCCACCAACAGCGAGCAGGCCCGGACCTTCGCCAGCGGTTGGTCATCCGGCGGCAATGGAATGGTGCCGGCCACGATCCATAAGCTGAGGTCGCGGGCGGCCTGTTTCAACCAGGGCAGGATCGGACCGGCTCCCTCGGCCTCTGCCCGCCCGAGCGCAACCAGGTCGGAGCGTCCCATGGCGGCGAAATTCTCGGGCAGCACAGCGAGTCGGGCGCCCGCCTCGGCCGCTTGCTCCAGAAGCCTCCGCGCGGCGACGAGGTTCGTCTGGATGTCGGTCTGGCTGACCATCTGAATCACGGCTAGGGTCATGCTTGGCTACCCCTGGGGCGCTGTGGCCGCCGGCTGAATGACGCTCAGTTGGGTTTCTCGAAGGGCTTGTCGAAGGTGATTTTCGGTGCCTGCCAGGGCCCCTCGACGTTGTACTGGACGGTTGCGAAGCGAGCCACCTTGTCGCCCAGCAGCTTGTCGACGACGAACAGCGCACCGCCAATGGCGGGTGCGCCCACGATCAGCGCGGCCAGCGGCAGGTTATTGCTGACCGGAAGCGTCACCAGCAGCTTGGCATCGATCTGATCGTTGACCAGATCCAGGCGGCCATTGAGTTCCAGATTGCTGGAGGGCCCTGCCACCGTCAGCGGTTGCGACGTCACGTAGACACCGTCGGTTGCCTGCAACTGGGCCTTGATCCGATCGTAGCTAAGCCCCTTGCTGAACAGGTCGGAGAAATCCAGGCGCAAGCGCCGGCCGATGGAGTCGAAATTGAGCAGACCGAAGACTCGCAGTGCCTGCGCCCCGCCATCCACTTCACGCAACTGGCCCTTGCGAAGCCGGGCATCGAGCGTGCCGGACAGCCGGTTCACAGCGAAAAACGCTGGCGAACCAGGCCAGCTACCGTCCACATCCAGCCGGAAATCCTGGCTGGACGTCGAGGGAGCGAACCCCCAGGCCAACAGCACGTCGGCGATATTCGCGCCCTCCAGCCGGCCCTTGTACCAGCTGCGCGAACCGCTCCAGCCGCCGCTACCAGCCATCTTCAAGCCTCTGAGATTCAGGTCGATGTCGGAAAAGCCCACACCCTCGGCATCCGGTCGCATCTTGAACGACCCGCCGCCCAGCAACTCGTCACCGCGCAAGACTTTCGCCACGCTGATGTTCATCGCCGGGAGCTCCTTCGGATCGACAGCGGCCAGTGCATCGCGAGGCGGGGTCTGGGCCTCATCGGTGGCCGCTGCCGGCAGGCGCACGCGCGACAGGTCCAGCACGATCGGCTCGCTGTCAGCATCCGGCAGTTGGACGGATCCGGCCACCGTCCCGCTGTCCAGGCCGAGCGACCAGCCCGCCGGAAGGCGCTGCAGGTCGACACCCAGATCGTCGATGTGAGTACCGAAGCCCTCGAAGGCACCGATATGCAGCTCGACCTGACGCAACATCGAGGCTCCCGCCTGATTGGTCGAGCGCTCGCCGTAGTCTTTCAGCAGCGCTTGCCATTCGCTCAGATCGAAGCGCGAGACGCTGCCTCGCACGTGGAGGCCTCGGTCGGTGCGCAGGTTCGCCGCAGCACCACCCAGCACTAGCTCGCCGCCGCCCTCGGACCAGTTGCCGGTCGGCGCAACGAAGCTCAGTGCCGCCAACGCGCCGTGCCTGAGCGTATATCGCTGGCGCTCGCCGCCAAACGACATGCGCAGCGTCGTATCGCGCCGCTCTTCTGCCGTTTTGCCAAACGGCGCTGGAAGCGCCAGTTCGGTACCCAGCAGGGAGGAGTCCACTTGCAGGTTGTTATCGACACGGCTCAGCAACAGGTTCAGCCGGAGCGGCAGCGTTCCGGACGCGGGCACTGGCCGTTCGATCTTTCGCCAGCTCAGGAGCTGTTGCAGCGGCACGACCGCCGACGCCTCGATCCGCGACGCGGGCTCGCCAGCCTCCCCCAGCGCAACGGCCTTGCCCTGCACTGAGCTGCCCAGGGTACGGGCATGGAACGCCTTGCTGCTGAAGCCGCGCTCGCTGTCGTAGCGGAACTCGCCTGTCAGCGCATCGAGCTGCAGGTCCGCCTGCGGAATGAACAACGAGGCATCGCTACTGGCGAAATCAGCCAGCACCACGGGACGCTCACCTTTGGCCAGTGGAATGTCCAGGCGCAGGGTTCCGCTCAACGGACCATCGCCACGCCAGCCAGCGAACAGCTCGCCCGTGCCGATCGGCGCCACCTGCATCAGGGTCAATGCATCACGCAGATGGCCGTCCACCTGCCCCTCGATAGCCAGCCGCGGCGGTTGTCCGCCGTGCCCATGAGGGATCTCGGCGCTGACGTCACGCACCTGGCTGTCGAGCATGCGGGCCTCGGCCACACGAACCCGCACACCCGTGTTCTCGATCAGCACTTCCCCGCGACCTTCGCGCAGCACCGGCCAACCGGGTTGGAACGCGAGTTCGGCGTCCTTCACCTTGAAGTAAAGGCTCAGGCTGCGAGCGGCCGCCTCGGCGTCCTTGCTCAGCGCGCCCTGGTATTCGAAGTAGCCCTGTTCGACGCGACCGCCACGAATCGCGGCCAGCAGCCATTCACTCAACGCCGGACTCAACGCGGGCGAACGCGTCGGTAAATATTTTTCGGTATAGCGCGCGTCGCCATTGCTGAGCCCGACGCGCAGGTCCATGTAGTCCTCGGCAGCCGGATCGCGCATCAGGCGGATCAGGAAATCCCCCGCGATCTGCCCCTCCTCGCCCTCGACCTGCAGATAAGGCGCAGCGAGGCTTATCGCCTGGTCATCCAGCGTCCAGCGCAGGCTGCCGCGCGCACGATGGTAGTCCCAGGGTCGCGGGAACAGCTCGGCCAGGTGCAGCGCGAAATCGCGGTTATCGAAACGCAGCTCCCCTCCGGCGAGGTTGCCCTGTACCACGCCACTGACATTACGCACGGCTGGCACCCAATGGTGCGCAGCGATGCCGACCGCGTCGAGATTGGCTGAGAACACCAGCCGTTCCTCGGCGGGCGCGGATGGCCGGTAGTCGAGCTGCAGGTTGCGCAAGGTTCCGCTCGGGGCCAACCCCAGCAGGTATTCCTCCGCCCGTTCGGGCAATGGCCACATGGCATGTGCCAGTGCGGCCATGGGCGCAACGGCAAGGCGATCGGCCTGCAGGCGCCAGCGCCCCTCGGCAACGCTCTGCTGGAGCAGCAGCGTGGTGTCCTGCCAACGGTTCTGTTCGAAGGTGAAGGCCAGACCATTGAGCTGCAACCGGTAGCCATCATCGGCGCGATCGAGATAAGCGTTGACAGCCAGGTCGTCTATCGACACGAGGCCCTGCTGCTGCCGCCCAAAGCGCAAGGACGGCGCGTTCAGTCGAGCCACCGCACGGGCCAGCCCGCGCTCACGCCACTCGAGCCAGACTTCGCCACCGGCTCGAAGCTGCGCGAGTTCCCAGTCGCCGAGCAGACTCGCCGGCAGCCAGCTGGCCCAGTCGCTCTGCGGCAGGCTCAGATAAAGCTCGGCTTCGCTGCTCTGCCAGTCCGGCACCTGTAGCTTCGTCTGAGTACGCAGGCTCAAGGGCTGGCCGTCCGGCAGCAGCACCCGGCCATCCAGCCGCAAACGCTCGCCGACGATACCGAGAGCCAGGTTGGCATAGGTCAGGGTAAGCGGCGCCGCAGCATGCGCCTGGAACGTGATCTGACTATCGCGTAGCTGCACTTGCCGGACCCTGCGCAGCTGCTCGAAAAGCTTCGCAACGTCGGGTGGAGGCTGATCGCCGCGCTCAGGCAGCCCATCGACGTGCCACTTGCCATCAGCGTTCTGCACGAGGCTCAACTGCAGGCCAGAGAAGGCCAGGCTCTCGAGGCGAGGCTGGCGGGACGAAAGGCTGCCCATCACATCCGGCACCAATTCCAACCGGTCCAGGCGTATCGCTGCATCGCCATCGCCGAGGATCACATCGTGCGCCACCAGCCGCGGCGAAAACCCTTCCCAATGCCCCTCCAGACTACCGAGTTCGACCGGCATCTTCAGTAAGCGGCGCGCCTGGTCCTGCACCTCGGCGCGGTACTCGGCAACCAGCGGCACCAGCTGCCGGCCGAGACTCACGTAGAGCGCAAGCAGCATCAAGCCAATCGCGCCCAGCCAGAGACAGCGGCGCAAAATGGCGAGAACAAGGGCCAGGAGCCGACTCATAGCGCTGCGCTCCGTTCATCCGGCTCCGGATGGCCAGGTGTGCATCTATTCAGAGCAGCACCACGTCGTACTGTTCCTGGGAATACATGGTCTCGACCTGAAACTTGATCGAGCGGCCGATGAAGCTCTCCAGGTCAGCGACATTGCCGGACTCCTCGTCCAGCAGTCGATCGATGACCTTCTGGTTCGCCAGGACCCGATACCCCTCGGGCTGGTAGGCGCGGGCTTCACGCAGGATCTCGCGAAAGATCTCGTAGCAAACCGTCTCAGGAGTCTTCAGCTTGCCGCGGCCCTGGCAGCACAGGCAAGGCTCGCACAGCACCTGCTCAAGGCTTTCGCGCGTTCGCTTGCGAGTCATCTGCACCAGCCCCAGCTCGGTGATGCCGATGATGTTGGTCTTGGCGTGATCGCGCTCCAGCTGTTTTTCCAGAGTGCGCAGCACCTGCCGACGATGCTCCTCGTCTTCCATGTCGATGAAGTCGATGATGATGATCCCGCCAATGTTGCGCAGCCGCAGTTGTCTGGCGATGGCGGTCGCCGACTCGAGGTTGGTCTTGAAAATCGTCTCTTCGAGGGTGCGGTGCCCGACGAAAGCCCCGGTGTTGACATCGATGGTGGTCATCGCCTCGGCCGGATCGATGATCAGGTATCCGCCGGACTTGAGCATGACCTTGCGTTCGAGCGCCTTCTGGATCTCGTCCTCGACACTGTAGAGATCGAAGATCGGCCGTTCACCCGGGTAGTGCTCCAGATGCTCGCTCAGCTCCGGCATCAGCTCACCGACGAACTGGCTGACCTTCTGATAATTTTCCCGCGAGTCGATGCGGATCTTTTCGATACGCGGATTGACCAGGTCGCGCAGCGTGCGCATGGCCAGCGACAAATCCTCGTAGATAATCGAGGGCGCGCCTGCGGTCTTCATCTGCCCGTCGATCTGTTCCCACAGACGGCGCAGGTAGCGGATATCCATTAAGATCTCGTCGCTGCCGGCGCCCTCGGCGGCGGTGCGCAGAATGAAACCGCCCGCCTCCTTGATGCCTTCCGCCGCAATGCACTCGGCAACCACCTGCTTGAGCCTGTCGCGCTCGGCTTCGTCCTCGATTCGCAGGGAGATGCCGACGTGGCTGGTCTTGGGCATGTACACCAGGTAGCGCGACGGTATCGACAGCTGCGTGGTCAGCCGCGCCCCCTTGGTGCCGATCGGATCCTTGGTGACCTGTACTACCAGCGCCTGGCCTTCATGGACCAGGGCACTGATGGGCTCGACCGCGTTGCCTTCGCGACTGGATATTTCCGAGGCGTGTATGAAGGCGGCGCGCTCCAGGCCGATGTCGACGAAGGCGGCTTGCATGCCAGGAAGCACCCGCACCACCTTGCCCTTGTAGATGTTTCCGACGATGCCGCGGCGCTGGGTGCGCTCGACGTGCACCTCCTGCAGGACACCGTTCTCCACCACCGCCACCCGCGACTCCATGGGGGTAATGTTCATCAGAATCTCTTCGCTCATTGTTGTTCTCTGCTGATGGCGGAGGGGTATGCCAAGCTGTAAAAGAACGGCTTACAAACGGGCGGCAACGATAGCCCGGTGGACTGCTCATCGAAGCAGACCGCACCGCTGCGGCTGTGCTTGCCTTGTCTCGCCTGGCTCACCTGCGTTTTATGACCTGTTAGCAGCCGAAGCTGACCGGTTGTCTCGATTCTAACGGCATAAGCGGCCAAGCCCCAGGCTCTATACCGAGCTTTTACACCAGTAACGCAGTCCGTAGGCCTCGAGCAACTGAGCCGTTTCACACAGTGGCAGCCCGACTACGGCGGAATAACTGCCCTCGAGCGAGCTGACGAACACCGCGCCCCAACCCTGAATAGCGTAGCCGCCGGCCTTGTCCTGCGGCTCGCCGCTCGCCCAGTAGCGCTCGGCTTCGTCGATGCCGATCGCGCGAAAGCGCACCCGGCTGCAGACCAGACGCACCTCGCAGCCCGCCCCATTGGCCAGGGCAATGGCTGTCATCACTTGATGCTCGCGCCCGGATAAGGCCTGCAGCATCGCCAGGGCGTCCGCCTTGTCGGCTGGTTTGCCGAGTATCTGTTGATCCAGCACCACCGTGGTGTCGGCACCGAGGACGCAAGCCGAGTCTTGATCGACCTGCGCCAAGCCCGCCAGGGCCTTTTCCCGGGCCAAGCGCTGGACGTATGCGTCAGGCGCTTCCGCCATGCCGGGCGTTTCATCGATGGAAACCGAAAGAAGGGAGAACGGAACGCCGATCTGGGTCAGCAGTTCACGGCGTCGCGGGGACGCGGAGGCAAGAAACAATGCGGGCATGCCGGCTCCTGGAAATGAAAAGTGCGGAGCAGGTTCGCATATCCAGGCAGGCCTCGGAAGCAGACCAACGCCGGCCTTCGGCACGTCAGTAGACGTTGAAACGCCGCCGCGCCCATTGCAAGGCGATGAAGACCCAGGGCCAAAGCAAGGCACTGACCGGAACGGGGACGAGGAACAGCAGTGTCGGGGGGCGATTGCCGGTCAGCGTGTTCAGCCAAAGCTGGACCAACTGGCCGAGCCCCAGAATCACCATGAGCACCAGGCTCTGCTGCAGCAAGGGAAACATGCGCAGGCGCTGTTGCAGGCTGAGCACGAGGAAGGTGCTCAGGATCAGCGGTAGCCCGTTCTGCCCCAGCAGGGTGCCGGAAAGCACATCGAGCATTAGTCCGAAGAAGAATGCCGCGCCCATACCGCCGCGATGCGGCAAGGTAATTGCCCAGTAGGCGATGAACATGCCGAGCCAGAGCGGACGTGCCAACCCGAAACTCTCGGGCATCGGCGCCACGCTGAGCAGCAATGCCAGCAACAGCGACAGCCAGATGACCCAACCGTTATTCAGCCGCCCGCTGATCATGGTCGCCCCTCGCCCGCTGGCGCCGTTACATCCGGCGCAGGCGCCGCGGCTGGGGTTTGCGTTTCGCTTGCCGGCGCAGCCGGCTCGGTGATCGCCTCGGCGGCCTCGCGATCGGCCGACTCCTGCGCCTGCGCCGCAGCCGTGGCGCGCTCCTCCGGCGTACGCGAATCACTGAAGACCAGCAGCAGGTAGCGACTTCGATTGAGCATCGCAGTGGGAATGGCGCGAACGACCAGGAAAGGTTGCCCTGAGCCGCGTACCACCTCGGTAACTTGCGCGACCGGGTAGCCGCTTGGAAAGCGCTGCCCCAGCCCGGAGCTGACCAGCAGATCACCCTCCTTGATGTCAGCGGTCTCGGCAACATGGCGCAGCTCGAGGTAATCCGGGCTGCCGGTGCCGACCGCGATGGCGCGCAGGCCGTTGCGATTGACCTGTACCGGGATGCTGTGGGTAACGTCGGTCAGCAACAGTACCCGCGCGGCGTATGGCATGACTTCGACGACCTGCCCCATCAATCCACTGGCGTCGAGTACCGGTTGGCCGAGAAAAACGCCATCGCGCTCGCCCTTGTCGATCAGGATGCGATGGGTAAAGGGATTGGGATCGAGCCCGATCAATTCGCTGACGATCACCTTGTCGTCGACTAGCGCGGCCGAGTTGAGCAGTTCGCGCAGCCGCACGTTCTGCTCGGTCAACATCGCGAGCTTTTGCAGGCGCCGCTGCATCAGCAGCGCTTCGGCCTTGAGCTTCTCGTTCTCGGCGACCAGGCTGGTGCTGCTGCTGAGCTGCTCGGTCGCGCGCTGCCAGGTGCGTACCGGCAGGTCGGCCAGCCAGTAGAACGGGGTCAGCACCAGGCCCATCTGGCTGCGCAGGGGCTTGAGCGTCTCGAAGCGCGCATCCACCACCATCAGCGCGACACAAAGCACGGAGAGCACCAGCAGGCGCACACCGAGCAAGGGTCCTTTGGCGAATAGAGGCTTGATGGGCGGTTCCTCGCAGCTACCGGCTTCAAACTAACGCGACAAGCCGAGAGCAGGCGCAGGGCTTGCTGTCGGCTGGTGCTTGGAGCTCATCGCTTGGAGATCACTCCGTGGACAGCAGGTCCATGGCGTGACGATCCATCATTTCCAGCGCGCGGCCACCGCCGCGGGCAACACAGGTCAGCGGCTCTTCGGCGACGATGACCGGCAGACCGGTCTCTTGCGCCAGCAGCTTGTCCAGGTCGCGCAGCAACGCGCCGCCACCGGTCAGGACCAGACCGCGCTCGGCGATGTCGGAAGCCAGCTCCGGAGGCGACTGCTCCAGCGCGCTCTTGACCGCCTGGACAATGGTCGCCAGCGATTCCTGCAGCGCTTCGAGCACTTCATTGGAGTTGAGGGTAAAGCTGCGCGGCACGCCCTCGGCCAGGTTGCGGCCGCGCACGTCGACTTCGCGCACATCGCTGCTGGGGAACGCGGTGCCGATTTCCTGCTTGATGCGCTCGGCGGTGGACTCGCCGATCAGGCTGCCGTAGTTGCGGCGCACGTAGGTCACGATGGACTCGTCGAAACGGTCGCCGCCAACGCGCACGGATTCGGCATAGACCACGCCGTTAAGGGAGATCAGCGCGATCTCAGTGGTGCCGCCACCGATGTCGACCACCATCGAACCACGCGCTTCGTCGACCGGCAGACCGGCTCCGATGGCCGCGGCCATCGGCTCTTCGATCAGAAAGACTTCGCGCGCGCCCGCACCGAGCGCCGATTCGCGAATCGCCCGACGCTCGACTTGCGTGGACTTGCAGGGGACGCAGATCAGCACGCGAGGGCTGGGCTGGAGAAAGCTGTTCTCATGAACCTTGTTGATGAAGTACTGCAGCATCTTCTCGCAGACGCTGAAATCGGCGATCACACCATCTTTCATCGGGCGGATGGCGTTGATATTGCCAGGGGTCCGGCCGAGCATGCGTTTGGCGTCGGTGCCCACCGCGACGACACTTTTCTGGTTGCCGTGAGAACGAATGGCAACTACGGACGGCTCGTTCAGGACGATGCCGCGATCGCGCACATAAATAAGGGTATTGGCAGTGCCCAGGTCGATCGACAAATCGCTGGAAAACATGCCACGCAGTTTCTTGAACATGGAGAAAGGGCCCTGAGGCAAACGCGTGGGGAAAAAAGTGCCGCAAACTCTAACAATGGTGCGAACTTAGGGCAAGGCGCACGTCGGCGCACGTGGACACAGACGTGAGCCACTGCGCGGAAAACGAACGATGGCGACAGCTTTGTCGAACCGACGCCAGACCGCAGCCATGCTACCGACAAGCGCCGCGGACATGTAAGATTGACGGCTTTTCCGGGCTCTAATGCCCGCCGCCGCGGCTCGACCCCGTTGCTCTTGTGTCGGTCTTTGCCGACGGAAGGCATATCCGACTCGCTTCCCGCTGGAGAATCCCGATGGCGCTTGAACGCTCCGAGGTGGAAAAGATCGCTCATCTGGCCCGCCTGGGTCTGAATGAAGACGACCTGCCCCGTACCACCGAGACCCTGAACAACATCCTCGGCCTGATCGACCGCATGCAGGCCGTCGACACAACCGGCATCGAACCCCTGGCCCATCCGCTGGAAACCCACCAGCGGCTGCGCGCCGATACCGTCACCGAAAGCAATCAGCGCGAGGCCTATCAGGCCATCGCCCCGGCCGTGGAAGACGGCCTGTATCTGGTTCCAAGGGTGATCGAGTAATGAAGGACGCCGACATGCACCAACTGACCCTCGCCGAGATCGCCCGCGCGCTGAACGACAAGCAGTTCTCTGCCGAAGAACTGACGCGCTCGCTACTGGACCGCATCGGGCAGCTCGATCCTCAGCTGAACAGTTTCATCACCGTCACCGAAGAGCAGGCCATCGCTCAGGCCCAGGCCGCCGACGCACGCCGCGCCAACGGCGAGAGTGGCGCCTTGCTGGGTGCGCCGATCGGTCACAAGGACCTGTTCTGCACTCAAGGCATCCGTACCAGCTGCGGCTCGAAGATGCTCGACAACTTCCAGGCGCCCTACGACGCCACCGTGGTCGAGCGCCTGGCCGCAGCGGGAGCCGTGTCGCTGGGCAAGCTGAACATGGACGAATTCGCCATGGGCTCGGCCAACGAGTCGAGCCACTACGGCGCGGTGAAGAACCCCTGGGATCTGAACCGGGTGCCGGGGGGATCCTCCGGTGGCTCGGCCGCAGCCGTGGCGGCGCGACTGTTGCCTGCCGCGACCGGCAGCGACACCGGCGGCTCGATCCGCCAGCCGGCGGCACTGACCAACCTCACCGGCCTCAAGCCCACCTACGGCCGCGTATCGCGCTGGGGCATGATCGCCTACGCCTCCAGCCTCGATCAGGGCGGTCCGCTGGCCCGTACGGCCGAAGACTGCGCCTTGATGCTCGGCGCCATGGCCGGCTTCGATCCGAAGGACTCCACCAGCGTCGACCAGCCACTGGACGACTACCTCGCCGCGCTGAGCAAGCCGCTGACCGGCCTGCGCATCGGCCTGCCTAAGGAATATTTCGGCGCAGGCCTGGACGCCAAGATCGCCGATGCGGTGATGGCGACCGTTGACACGCTGAAGAAACTCGGCGCCACGGTGAAGGACATCAGCCTGCCGAACATGCAGCACGCGATCCCGTCTTACTATGTGATCGCGCCGGCCGAGGCCTCCTCCAACCTCTCGCGTTTCGATGGCGTGCGGTTCGGCTATCGCTGCGAGAGCCCGGTCGACCTGACCGATCTCTACAAGCGCTCGCGCGCCGAAGGCTTCGGTGACGAAGTCCGCCGGCGCATCATGGTCGGGACATACGCACTCTCCGCGGGTTATTACGACGCCTATTACCTGAAGGCTCAGAAGATCCGCCGCCTGATCAAGAACGATTTCGTCAGCGCCTTCGAGGAAGTCGACGTGATCCTCGGCCCGACCACGCCGAACCTCGCCTGGAAGCTCGGCGAAAAGAATGCCGACCCGGTCTCGGCCTATCTCGAAGACATCTACACCATCACGGCCAATCTCGCGGGCATTCCCGGCCTGTCCATGCCGGCCGGCTTCATCGACGGCCTGCCGGTGGGCGTACAGCTGCTGGCCCCCTACTTCCAGGAAAGCCGCCTGCTCAACGTCGCGCACCAGTACCAGCAGGTCACCGACTGGCATAAACAAGCACCGAGCGGCTTCTGAGGAGATTGATGATGCAATGGGAAACCGTAATCGGGCTTGAGATTCACGCCCAGCTCGCCACTCAGTCGAAGATTTTCTCCGGCAGCGCCACTACCTTCGGCGCCGAGCCCAACACCCAGGCCAGTCTGGTCGACCTCGGCATGCCCGGCACCCTGCCGGTTCTGAACGCCGAGGCCGTGCGCATGGCCTGCAAGTTCGGCCTAGCCATCGACGCCGAGATCGCCGAAAAGAACGTCTTCGCCCGTAAGAACTACTTTTACCCGGACCTGCCCAAGGGCTATCAGACCAGCCAGATGGATCACCCCATCGTCGGCAAGGGTCATCTGGATATCACCCTGGAAGACGGCAGCACCCGCCGCATCGGCATCACCCGCGCGCACCTGGAAGAAGATGCCGGCAAGAGCCTGCACGAAGATTTCCACGGCATGAGCGGCATCGACCTCAATCGCGCCGGCACGCCGCTGCTGGAGATCGTCTCCGAGCCGGATATCCGCTCGGCCAAGGAAGCGGTCGCCTACGTCAAAGCGATCCATGCGCTGGTGCGCTACCTCGGCATCTGCGACGGCAACATGGCCGAAGGCTCGCTGCGCTGCGACTGCAACGTCTCGGTGCGGCCGAAAGGCCAGGCCGAGTTCGGCACCCGCGCCGAGATCAAGAACGTCAACTCCTTCCGCTTCATCGAAAAGGCGATCAACCACGAAGTCCAGCGACAGATCGAGCTGATCGAGGACGGCGGCAAGGTGGTCCAGGAAACCCGCCTGTACGACCCGAACAAGGACGAGACGCGCTCGATGCGCAGCAAGGAAGAAGCCAACGACTACCGCTACTTCCCCTGCCCCGACCTGTTGCCGGTGGTGATCGAGCAGAGCTTTCTCGACGAGATACGTGCCAGCCTGCCGGAGCTGCCAGTGCAGAAGCGCGAGCGTTTCGAGCGCGAGTTCGGCCTGTCCGCCTACGACGCGGCCGTGTTGGCCGCCAGCCGCGAGATGGCCGACTACTTCGAAGCCGTACAACGGGCCTGCGGCGACACCAAGCTGTCGGCCAACTGGGTGATGGGCGAGCTCTCCAGCCTGCTCAACAAGGACGGACTGGACATCGAACAATCGCCAGTATCGGCCGAGCAGCTGGGCGGCATGATCCAGCGCATCAAGGACAACACCATCAGCGGCAAGATCGCCAAGATGGTCTTCGAGGCGATGGCCGCCGGTGAAGGTTCGGCCGACGAGATCATCGAGAAGAAGGGCCTCAAGCAGGTTACCGACTCCGGTGCGATCGAGAAAATGCTGGACGAGGTGCTGGCCGCCAACGCCGAGCAGGTCGAGCAGTACCGCGCTTCCGATGAGGCCAAGCGCGGCAAGATGTTCGGCTTCTTCGTCGGCCAGGCGATGAAGGCCTCGAAGGGCAAGGCCAACCCTGGCCAGGTCAATCAGCTGCTCAAAAGCAAGCTCGAAGGCTGATCGACGAGGCGGGCCGCCAGGTCCGCCTCACTCCCCCCGTTCCTGCGACGACGTTGAACGGCTGTCGCTGTTGATGCTCAAAAGCCTTCGAGGCCCGATAACCGATCACTGGCCGCCCATCGGATCGATCCCGTTCGGGAAGGATTGGCGTATGCGAACCAGACTGCTGCTCATTGCACTGCCCTTCGCCCTGTTCGGCGGATGTGGCGATACCCAGGAAGCGTATTCGAAGGCCAGAAACAGCTTTACCCAGCAAGGCGTGGCGTCCTATTACGCTCGCAGCTTTCATGGCGAAGAAACCGCCAGTGGCGAAACCTTCAACCAGAACAAACTGGTCGCCGCGCACAAAACGTTGCCATTCGGTACGCGGGTGAAGGTGACCAACCTCGATAACGGCAGGCAGGTCACTGTGCGTATCGTCGACCGCGGGCCGTTCACACGGGGACGGATCATCGACCTGTCGCGAGTCGCCGCCGCCAGGCTCGACCTGCTCGAAGACGGCATCGCCAGGGTGAAGATCGAAAAGCTGGATCGATAGATCCACACCCGTCCACCACCGGAGTTCCGATGGACCTGTTGACAATCGCCTACCTGATCGGCGGGCTGGTATTGCTGGTGCTAGGCGCCGAGGCGCTGGTACGGGGCGCCGCGAAACTGGCCGCTCGTTTCGGCATATCACCACTCATCATCGGCCTGACGGTCGTCGCATTCGGCACCAGCGCACCGGAAACGGCGGTCAGCATCCAGGCGTCGCTGAACGGCAACGGGGACATTGCCGTGGGCAATGTGATCGGAAGCAACATCGCCAACATCCTGCTGATCCTGGGACTGTCCGCGCTCGTGGCGCCGCTACTGGTGTCGCGCCAGCTCGTGCGCCTCGACGTACCGGTGATGATCGGTGCGGGCGTCCTGACCTACATGCTCGCCTGGAACGGCAGCATCAGTCGCCTGGACGGCGCCATTCTGCTGGCCTCGCTGCTGCTCTACACCTGCTTTCTGGTCATCGCCAGCAAGCGCGAAAAAAGCCGGGCGGCTGTGGACGAGTTCGCCATCGAATTCGGTGCCGACGACCAAGCGAGGCCGTGGAGCTGGGTACTGCAGCTGCTGTTGATCCTGCTCGGGCTGGGCCTGTTGATGGTCGGCTCGCAACTGCTGATCGAGGGGGCGGTGGCTCTAGCTCGCGCCTTGGGGCTGTCGGAGCTGGTGATCGGCCTGACCGTGATCGCGGTAGGGACCTCGATGCCCGAGCTGGCGACCTCGCTGATGGCGGTGTACCGCGGCGAGCGCGACATCGCGGTCGGCAACATCGTTGGCAGTTGCATCTTCAACCTGTTGCTGGTGCTGGGTGCCGGCGCGCTGGTTTCAGCCGACGGGTTGTCCATCTCGCCCAATGCGCTGGCGTTCGACCTTCCGGTGATGCTCGCGGTATTCGCCGCCTGCTTGCCTATCTTCTTTTCCGGCTACCGCATCAACCGCTGGGAAGGCGTGGTGTTCTTCGGTTATTACCTGGCCTACACGCTTTACCTGGTGCTGTTTTCCACCGGCCTGCCGGCGATCAACCTGCTGCGCCACGCAATGACTTGGTACGTATTGCCCTTGACCGCCATCACGCTTTTGGTGATCTTTCTGCGCGCCTGGAAGCACCAGCGCTGAACCATTTCCTTCTCTGGAGCGACTCTACGTGTCCGCAATGACCTTCGTCTATTTGATAGCCGGCTTGGTACTTCTTGTCGCCGGCGCCGAAGTGCTGGTGCGTGGCGCGGCCAAGCTTGCGGCGCAGTTCGGTATCCCGCCCCTGGTGATCGGACTCACGGTGGTGGCGTTCGGCACCAGTGCGCCGGAAACCGCGGTGAGCGTGCAGGCAGCGCTCAATGGCAGTGGCGACATCGCCATTGGCAACGTGCTGGGAAGCAATATCGCCAACGTACTGTTGATCCTCGGCATGACGTCCTTGGTTGCGCCGCTGATCGTCTCTCGCCAGCTGATTCGGCTCGACGTACCGATCATGATCGGCGCCAGCCTGATCACCTACGCCCTGGCTTGGGACGGCGCGCTCAGCCGGCTCGATGGCGCACTGCTGTTTTGCGCGGTGGTCGGCTACACGCTGTTCCTGATCGTCAGCAGTCGTCGAGCCAGCGCGAACGCAACGGAAGACGACGAGTTCGCCAAGGAGTTCGGCCTCGACGCAGCGCCCAAGCCCTACGCCAGCCTGATCAATGCTGGCCTGGTCATCGTCGGCTTGGCGCTGTTGGTCGGTGGTTCCCATTTTCTGGTGGAAGGCGCCGTGTCGCTTGCCCGGGCACTGGGCCTGTCCGAACTGGTGATCGGGCTGACCGTTATCGCCGTCGGCACCTCGCTCCCGGAACTCGCCACCTCCATCCTCGCTGCGATTCGCGGCGAGCGTGACATCGCCGTAGGCAATATCGTCGGCAGCAACATCTTCAATCTGCTCTGCGTGCTGGGACTGGCCTCGCTGGTGTCTCCGAGCGCGATCGGGGTGGCGGCGAACGCCCTGGCCTTCGACTTCCCGGTAATGATCGCGGTGGCACTGGCCTGCCTGCCCATCTTTTTTACCGGCTACTGCATCAACCGCTGGGAGGGCCTGCTGTTCCTGGCCTACTACGTCGCCTACACGGTCTACCTGGTAATGGTCAGCACCGGGCGCGCTTTCGCCGAAACCCTCGGCGATGCGCTGATTGGCTATGCCCTGCCGCTGACCGCGGTAACCCTGTTGGTGATCGCCAGCCGAGCCTGGAAGCAACAGCCGCGCTAACGACCAGGCAACCGCTGCGGGTAGCAACCAGATGCAAGACAGCCGCTGAAGGTCACCAATGGGCTGGCAACGTCTAGATCCAGCCCAACCAACCGAGCATGAACAATCCGAAGTTGATGCTGATCACGGCCATCAAGGTGGTGAGCACGATGATCGTCGCCGCCAACTGATGGTTGGCATTGGTCGCCCGTGCCATCACGAAGCTGGCCGATGCCGTCGGGCAGGCGAAATAGAGGAAAAGAATACCGAGCTCGGCGCCGCGGAATCCGAACAGCCAGGCGCCGATGGTGGCCAACGCCGGCAGCCAGACCAGCTTCATCAGACTCGAGCTCAGCGCGATGCGGCTGCTTTCACGCAGGACCGAGAGCGACAGCGTGCCGCCGATGCAGATAAGCGCCAGCGGTAGCGTCATCTGCGCGAAATACTGCCCGGATGTCAGCAGCCAGTCCGGCAACGGAACCTGCCAATAGGCAAAGGGGACGGCGGCCGTCACGCCAATGATCAGCGGGTTACGCACGATGCTGAGCAGGATGGCAGCGGCGCTGGCGCGTCCTTCCGGGTTGTAGATCGCCAGAATCAGCGCCGACAGGCTGTTGTAGACGAGTATCACGAGGCCAGCCAGCACTCCGCCCAGCGACAACCCGTAGTCACCGTAGAGACTCGTGGCGAGCGCCAGCCCGACAATGCCGTTGTTGCCGCGAAACGCGCCCTGGACGTAGACGCCGCGGTCTGCACGCGGGCAACGCCAGAGCGCCCACGCCCAGGCGAGGAAGAAGGTCGTTACGGTGGCGACGACGTAATAGCTCAGCAATGCCGGCTGCAGCGCCGCATCCAGGTCGGCCCTGAGGATCGACAGGAACAGCAGGGTCGGCATCGTGGCCTTGAACACGAGCGATGAAGCGGTGTGGATGAAGGATGCGTCGATCCAGGCCAACCGTTTGAGCGCGACACCGATGAACAACATGACGAAGACCGGAGCGGTGACGCCGAGGGTCTGGATGGCAACGGAAAGCATGAACGAGCTCGAGAAGCGAAGTCAGCCTTATGTTAACCGCAGATCCGTAGGAACGGGCTCGACCGCGAAAAGAGGCGGCATCGCAGTAGGGTTCGCGGTCAAGACCGCTCCGACAAGAGCCGGGCCGCCCCCCTAGAATTGTCCGTCAGCCGGAAGGCCGTAGCCTGCTGAATCCCGGAGGCCCGATCCAGACCAGACGGACATCCCAGCCAAAAACGATTCAACGCCGTACCGGGCGCTTCTGCAGTTTGCGTTGCAAGGTCCGCCGGTGCATGCCCAGCGCGCGGGCCGTGGCGGAGATATTGCCGTCGTGCTCGCCGAGAACACGCTGAATGTGCTCCCACTGGAGCCGGTCCACCGACATCGGGTTTTCCGGTACCAGGGTGTCCAGGTCGGCATGTTTGGACAGCAGCGCGGCGAGGACGTCGTCGGCATCGGCAGGCTTGCACAGGTAGTTGCAGGCCCCGCGCTTGATGGCCTCGACGGCGGTGGCAATGCTTGAATAGCCGGTCAGGATCAGCACCTTCATTTCCGGATCGAGCTCGAGCAGCTTGGGCAGCAGAACCAGGCCGGAGTCGCCGTCCATTTTCAGGTCCAGCACCGCGTAATCAGGCAGCTCCTGCTTCGCCATCTCCAAGCCTTCTTCGGCCGAGCCGGCGATACTGACGTGCAGACCACGCCGGCTCATGGCGCGTGCCATGACCCGGGTAAACGTGGGGTCGTCATCTACCAGCAACAGGTGGGGCTGTTCTTCGCCTTCGTGCTGCAACTCTTCGGTCATGTCTAGATTCCTCGCGTTTGGGTCACGTCAGGGTCAGGCCCGCATCGAACCATGCGGCAGGCGCAGTTCGGTCAGGGTGCCACCCTCTTCGTGATTGTAAAGCTTCACCGTTCCGCCCGCGCGGGTCACGCTGGCCTGGCTCAGAAACAGGCCGAGGCCGAACCCCTTGCCCTTGGTGGTGATGAAGGGCCTGCCGATCTGCTCGGCGATGGCCAGCGGCACTCCGGCACCGTGGTCACGGATGGTCAGTCTGATCCACTGCGCGTCCCAGTCCAGGCGAATATCCAGATTGTCCGGGTTGGCATCGGTGGCGTTGTTCAGCAGGTTGAGCAGCGATTGCCCGAGGTCGGCAGGCGGCATCAGGCGCGGCGGGGAGCCCTTGCCCAGGCACTGGAAGCGATAGGTCGCCTCCGGGCGCATCAGATGCCAGCGCTGCAGCACCGATTCGACCCACTCGCGCACGGTCTGCTCGACGACGGCCTGACGACGATCGGCCTCGGCGGCGCGTACCAGCTGGCGCAAGCTTTCCTTGCACAGCTGCACCTGCGACTGCAGCAGGGCCAGGTCATCGTTCAACTCAGGCTGCGGATACTCCTGGCGCAGCTCCTTGAGCAGCACGCTCATGGTGGCCAAGGGTGTGCCCAGCTCGTGCGCAGCGCCTGCGGCCTGGGTGGCCACCGCCAGCAATTGCTGATCGCGCATGCTCTCCTCGCGGCGCTGGGCCTGGAGCTGTTCCTGACGTCGCAACTGCTCGGCCATGCGCGCCACGAAAAAAGTGATCAACGCCGCCGCCAGGGCGAAGCTCAGCCACATCCCGTAAACCAGCAAGGTGGTGCGATCGACCGGCGGCACGATCACCGGGTCATACCACACCAGCATCAGCGTGTAGCCAGCCAGGGCAAGACCGGACAACACGACCGAATACAACCAAGGCAGCGTCGCCGCAGCGATGGTCAACGGCACCAGGTAATAGGAAACGAACGGGTTGGTCGAGCCGCCCGAGTAGTACAGCAAGGCACTGTGGATCAGCAGGTCGGTGGCCAGGTGCACGGCATACTCGAGTTCGGTCACCGGCCAGGGGCCGCGCAGACGCAATGCCGTACCCAGGCAAATCATCGCCGACACGGCCAGGGTCACGCCGAGATGAAACCATGGCAGCCCGAACAGTTGCGTGGCGTAGGCAAGCCCTACCGCACCCGCCTGAGCAGCGAGCACGAGAATGCGGATCAGGATGAGCAGGCGGAGGTTTTGGCGGCTGGCGGACAGCAGATGAACGGATGCGTACATGGGGTCTCCAAAGAGCCGCGAGTATAACCAAGCCGCCCGAATGTCAGCTGATCTGCGGCAACGCGACGCACGAAAAACTGCACATCGTCAGGCAAAGGGCTAAAGTCTTTGCGCCGCACCGCTGGTGCTATCGAATTCAGGAGTTTTCATGTTCGTGACCCTACCTCGCAGCGTTGCGCTGCTCGCCTGTATCGCCTGCCTTCCCGCTGTCGCCGACGAGCAGCACTACAACCAGATCTCGCTACGCGCCGAAGCGACCAGCGAGGTCGCCCAGGACCGCATGCATGTCACGCTCTACAGCGAAGCGCAGCACGAAGATCCCGCGCAACTGGCCGCAGAGACCACCCGGACCATGAACAAGGCGCTTGAACGCGCCCGGCAAGCGAAAGGCGTGGTGGTCAGTCAGGGTAGCCGAAGCAGCTATCCGGTCTACGAAGAGAAAGGCCAGCAGATCACCGCCTGGCGCGAACGTGCCGAGCTGCGGCTGGAAAGCGGCGATTTTGCCAAGCTGTCCAAGCTGACCGGCGAGTTGATGCAAGACCTCAAAATGGGCGGTATGCAGTTCAGCGTTTCCGATGCGATCCGCAAGCAGAACGAAGACGCATTGCTCAAGGATGCGGTCGCCGCCTTCCGTGCCCGCGCGCAACTGGCCACCGAGGCCTTGGGCGGCAGCGATTACCGAATCGTCAGCCTCAACCTGTCGAGCGGTGGCGGCTACCAGCCGGAAATGCGCAACTTCGCAATGAAGAGCATGGACGCCGCGCCCGCCCCCGACATCGAGGCCGGCACTCGCCAGATCAGCATCAACGCCGACGGCGTGATCGAAGTGCAGATGCCCTGAAGAAAGCCACGCGGCCTGCAATGGGCCGCGTGCTCGATATAACCGCCCCGCCATCTTCCGGGACGGCGTCGTTGGCAGCCAAACCGCAACCATGCTGCCGCGACCTGCGTTAACGCGAATGTATGTCTTCTGTAAATTCTTAGCATTCGCGCCCGAACGCCCTTTAGAATCCCGGCCGTCCATTCGCACCATTCTCAAGGAATTTCATGCAACCCTGGCTTGGCACGCTCCGCCAATGGCATTGGATCAGCTCTGCGCTGTGCTTGGTCGGCATGCTGCTGTTTGCGATCACCGGGATCACGCTCAATCACGCCGCGCAAATCGAGGCGCACCCCGCCGTGACCGAACGCCAGGCTCAACTACCGGCAGCGCTGCACAAGCAACTCCTGGCGCAGTCGCCGGAGAGTGGCGTGCCTGATGCGTTGCGCCAGTGGATCGAAAGCGAGCTTGGCGTCGATCTCGCCGACCGCTCGGCCGAATGGTCCGATGGCGAACTCTATATCGCCCTGCCCCGCCCCGGCGGAGATGCCTGGCTCAGCCTGACGCTGGAAAGCGGCGAAGTGCTGTACGAGTCCACCGACCGCGGCTGGGTGTCCTATCTCAATGACCTCCACAAGGGTCGCAATACGGGTGCGGCCTGGAGTTGGTTCATCGACATCTTCGCAGGCGTTTGCGTGCTGTTCAGCCTCACCGGCTTGTTGCTGCTGCAGCGCCACGCAACCGGGCGCCCTTCCACTTGGCCCCTGGTCGGCCTGGGCCTGATCGTTCCAGTGCTGCTGGCACTGCTGTTCATTCACTGAGGATCCTCAATGCGCAAGTCGTTGCTGCTGCCCCTCGCTCTGCTCAGCTCGCCGCTGATGGCAGCCGAGCTTCAAGTAACGGTCGAAATTCCCCGATTGCAGGTGGCGGAATATCACCGCCCTTACGTCGCGATATGGCTGGAGAAACCCGACCAGAGCCATGTGGCCGACCTGGCGGTCTGGTACGACATGAAGATGAAGGATAACGAAGGCCAGAAGTGGCTGAAGGATTTGCGACATTGGTGGCGCCGTAGCGGCCGCAGCCTGGAAATGCCGGTGGACGGCATCAGCTCGGCCACCCGCGCCGTTGGCAGCCACACCCTGAGTTTCGACAGCGACAAAGCACCTCTCAGAGATATGCCGCCGGGCGACTATCGTCTGGTCGTCGAGGCCGCGCGTGAAGTTGGGGGGCGCGAACTGCTGCGCGTTCCGTTCAGCTGGCCTGCCTCTGAGCAGCAAAGCCATCAAGCCCAGGGCGAAAGCGAACTGGGCGCCGTTTCCCTAACGCTCAAACCCTGAACAACCACTCCCATTCAAGGAAGCTCGCGATGAAACCGATGCTCAAATGGACCGCCCTGGCGCTGGCCGTCTGCCTGCCGCTGTCGGCTCAGGCGCACCGCGCCTGGATGCTGCCGTCCGCAACCGTGTTGTCAGGAGAAGATCCGTGGGTGACCGTCGACGCAGCCGTCTCCAATGATTTGTTCTACTTCGAGCATTTCCCGATGCGCCTCAAGGGCATCGGCGTCGACAACGCACCGGCTGGCGGCCCCCAGGGCATGCGCCGTCCGGTCCCGGAACTGCAACTGATCGCGCCAGACGACTCGCAGCTCAAAGCCGAGAACGGCAACCTCGGGCGCTACCGCACAACCTTCGACCTGCACCTGACCCAGAAAGGTACCTACAAACTGGCGGTCGCCAATGACGGTCTGTTCGCCAGCTGGAAGGAAAACGGTGAAACTCGCCGCTGGATGGGCACTGCCGACAGCTTCGCCAAGGATGTTCCGGCCAAGGCCGAAGACCTCAAGGTCGCTCAGACCAGCAGCCGGATGGAAGTATTCGTGACCTCTGGCAATCCGACCGAAGACGTGCTGACACCCACAGGCAAGGGCCTCGAACTGTCTCCTGTCACGCACCCAAACGATCTGTTTGCAGGCGAAGCCGCTGAATTCGTCTTCCTGCTCGACGGCAAACCGGCTTCGGACGTGGAAATCAGCGTGATTCCAGGCGGCAACCGCTATCGCGACGAGCTGGGCGAGATCAAGGCGAAGACCGACACGCAGGGGAAGGTCAGCATCACCTGGCCGAATGCCGGCATGTACTGGCTGGAAGCCGAGCTGAAGACCGATAAAGGCGTGGCCAAGCCCGCCACCGAACGCCGGGCCAGCTACAGCGCAACGCTTGAGGTACTACCACAGTAAAAACTGCGTGTGCTGCAGCGACGGGAAGTGTTCGTCGCTGCGGCACCCGTTTGGCATACGTGCCGATACCCGGCGCAAGGGCGCCACACCAACCATCTCAATTTCGACCATCAGACCCCAGGAGACGGCTACTTTGGCCCGCAATACCGCGCTCCTGCGCTACGCGCCGCTGTTGATGTGCATGGCGCTTGCCGTTTGGCTGTTCTGGTGGCACCCATCCCGAGCCGTTTCCGCTCTGATGGTTCTCGCAGCCTATGTCGGCGTTTGTCTGCATATCTGGCATCACCATCGAAAGCACACACAACCTTCAGCCGCGGCTCTTGCGCCCGGCAGCTTGCTGATTGGCTATGCCAGCCAAGGCGGCCAAGCGCGTGACTTGGCCGAACGCAGTGCCGAACAATTGCGCGATGCCGGGCTCACGGTAGACGTCCGGCCTTTGAGCGCTGTGGACCCGATAGCGCTGACCAAACAGCGCCGAGCCTTGTTCATCCTGAGCACCTACGGAGAAGGCGAAGCACCGGACAACGCGGCGCGCTTCGAGCAGCGCCTTTTGCAACAAAAGCTGGTGCTGTCGGACCTGGAGTTCGCCCTGCTCGCGCTCGGCGACCGGCAATACGCCCACTTCTGCGGATTCGCCCGACGAATCGACGCCCGCCTGCGCGCACTCGGCGCACTGCCGTTATTCGATCGACTGGAGGCTGATCGCGCGGACCCCGGCACGCTGCGTCATTGGCAACACCAGCTTGGCCATATCAGCGGCCGCAGCGACTTCACTGACTGGCAACCGGCGCCGTACCAACCCTGGAGGCTGCAGAGCCGAACCCTGCTCAACCCAGGCAGCCAGGGGGCCCCGGTTTATCAGCTGACCCTGTGCCCTCAAGGTGAGGTGCCGCAATGGCAAGCGGGCGACATTGCCGAGGTCGGTCCTCGCCACGACCAACTCGAAGTGGATCAATGGCTTCGTCAGCTGGGCGTCGACCCAGAGGCGACTGTAGACGGTAAGCAAACCATCGCCGCCGCTCTTGCCGCCCGGCGCTGGCCAGCGGAGCGTGCACGTCTGCAAGGCTGCGATCTGGACACGCTTCTGGCCTTGCCACCCCTGCCCCACCGGGAATACTCCATCGCTTCGATCCCTGCCGAAGGCCATGTACGGCTATTGGTGCGTGAGGCCCGGCATCAGGATGGCCGCCTCGGGCTGGGTTCAGGTTGGCTGTGCCGACATGCAGAACTGGGCAGGTCTATCGACCTCCGTATCCGGTCAAACCCCAGCTTTCATGGCGTCGATCCGTTAACGCCGATGATCCTGATCGGCAACGGAACTGGCCTGGCTGGTCTGCGCGCCCACCTGCGCGAACGTGCGACGACGCCTGGCTCGCGCAACTGGCTGATGTTCGGCGAACGCAACGCGGCACATGACCAGCTCTTGCGCGAAGAGCTGGAAGGCTGGCTGCACGCTGGCCATCTGGAGCGGCTTGACCTCGCGTTTTCCCGCGACCAAACGGACAAAATCTACGTTCAGCACTTGCTCCGCGATGCGGCGGATGACCTTCGCCAATGGCTCAACGAAGGCGCGGCGCTCTATATATGCGGCAGCCTCGAAGGCATGGGCCGAGAAGTGCAGCAGATCCTTAGCGGCATCCTGGGTGAGGCGCAGCTGCAAACGCTGGCAGAACAGGGCCGCTATCGACGCGACCTGTATTAAGCCCTCCGCTGCAGTGCATTGGTTTGTTCGTGCCGAATGCCTAGCCCTGGCGGGATATCCGCGCGTTTCTTCAGCCTGTTCGACCCCTGGAAAAGATCAGTCATCAGCAGTATCGAGGCGCCTGGACTTTCAACGAATAGCCCCGTTGGCTGATGCTGCGTTAGATCGCGGCCGCATTCGGCGCGTACTTCACCACCTGGCAGCCTGCTGCGGCGCCCGCCTATGTCAACCCGGCTGAAGGTTAAAAACAGTCAGCCTGAAAACAAAACCCCGCCATTGGCGGGGTTTTGTTGTTATCGCGTCGAGGCAACCAGAGCGCGCCTCCACTTCTAGTTTCGATCAGAAGTGAAAGTTCGTGCTCAGCAATGCCGTGCGGCCTGCGGCCTGGCTGGCGTAGTGCGCGCCGTATGCCTTGTCGTAGTAGGTCTCGTCCGTCAGGTTCTGCACGTTTACCTGCAAATCCAAGTTCTTGTTCACCTTGTAGCTGGCCATTGCGTCGTAGCGCCAGTAAGAGTCGACCAACAATGAGTTCGCAGTGTTGCCGTAAACCTCATCGACATAGAACGCACCGCCGCCTACCGCAAACTTCTCGGTCACGTCATAGGTGGTCCAAAGGCTGAAGCTATGGTTTGGCGTGTTCGGCAGCTGGTTGCCGTTATCGGGGTTCGACTGGCTGGTGACAGCTCCCGCGCGATTGCCTACCGCGCCGCCTTCTACGAGTTCACTGTCGAGATAGCTGTAACCGGCAAACACATTCCATTTGCGGGTCAGGCGACCGGTCGCGGTCAGCTCGTAGCCATCCACCCGAGTCTTGCCGACGTTCTCGTAGGTGTAGTTGCTTGCCAGTACTCGGGCGTTGTCCTTCTCTGTACGGAACACTGCAGCCCCCAGGGACAGGCGGTTATCGAGCAGGTCCCACTTGGTCCCGATCTCATAGTTGGTGGTCTCTTCCGGCTCCATGTCGCTGGCGAGGCTACCGACAGTGCCGTTGCCATTAGCCAAGCCGTTGGACTCGACACCTTCGCCCAGCGTCGAGCCGGGTGGCGTCGCAGAAGTCGCATAGGAGACATAGATGCTGCCGTTCTCGACAGGCTTGTAGACCAGACCCAACTGACCGGTGACGAACTCGCTGGTGTCTTCGATGCGAGTGACGCCACTAGCCGCAGTGGTCTTGGCGCTGGTGTCGAAATAGTCATAGCGCACGCCCATGCTCAACAGCCACTGCTGGGTCAGTTCCAGGGTGTCGAATGCCCACAGCGCACGGGTATCGGCATCGGTTTCGGTACCGTAGTAATTGCGAGTGATGGTGCCCGTGTAGGCCTGGTTGTAGTTCGGGTTCGATAACGAGGTGCAATCGCCCGAGGCGATGAGCGCGGGTGTACAGGTCCCAGCACTGGTGCCCGCCAGGTTGTAACCGGAGCGGTCCGCATTCTCGCGGCCAAACTCGACGCCAAAGGAGAAACTGTTCTTGAAGCCGGCAATCACGGTTTCGCCAAACAGCTCGGTCTGGTTGATCGTGCTGGTCGTGTTGCTGACGCGCTGGTTCGCACGGCGGAAGACCAAGTCATTGGCAACGTTGCCCTTGCTGTCGTCCGGCTGGCTCCAGATGTAGTCCTGCATGGAACTGCCGTGACGCAGCGTGTTCTTGATCGTCAGGTTATCGTTCAGGTCGTGCTCGACCGCAATTGTCGAGGTATCGGCGCGGCCCTTGGAGAAGTCGCGGTCTTTCAGGCCGTAATAGTTACTGCTATCGCCGCCATCGGTAGGCTTGTCTGGGTTGGCCGAGCTGCGATTGGCCGACAAGGTATAAGGGATACCGGAGTCGGGCAGGTCATCGTTTTCCATGTGGTAATGGTCGAGGAACAGACGGGTCGGCGTACCCAGCCCAAAGGCCAGCGACGCAGCGAGACCCCAACGGTCGTTATTGACCGCGTCGCGACCCGCGACGTTGCTCTCGTGGCTCATCAGGTTCAACCGGCCTGCCGAGGTTTCGTTGAACTGGTAATTGCCATCGAGGGTGTAGCGCTGGGTCTGATCGGAACCCCAGGTGAATCCACCGTCAAGCGAGTTGCCGAGGTGCGCCTTCTTGCTCACCAGGTTGATGCTGCCGCCAGCCGAGTTGCGCCCGCCCATGGCAGAGTCGGAACCCTTGACCACTTCTATCGCTTCGACAGCGAAAATTTCGCGGCTCTGAGCGCCGGTGTCACGCACACCGTCGAGGTACATGCTGCTCTGGGAATCAAAACCGCGAATGAACGGACGGTCCCCGGTGGGATTACCGCCTTCGCCCGCACCCATGGTGATGCCTGGCACCGTGCGCAGGGCGTCCTGCAGGTTCAGTGAATTGGTGTCCTTCAACACCTGCTGAGGTACGACAGTGACCGAACGAGGCGTATCGCGAAGCGGAGCGGTGTACTTGGATGACTGCGCCTGATCGACCTTGTAGTGGCCGTCTACAGCATCGCCCGTTACCGTCGTGGTACCGAGGCTGAGCGGCGCGGTCTGGTCAGCCTGCGCCAGTTGCGCAGCGGACATGCCAGTGATAGCCACACCTACGGCCGTGGCGAGCAAGCGAGGAGTTGAAGCAGGGCGATCCAAGGACATCGACATATTATTCTCAGTAGGTAACGCGGAGGACGCGAAATCTAGAACAAACAATAATCGATATCAATTGCCATTAAGAAAATTCCTGAAATAATCCCCGGCTCATCTGGTAGATCCAACACGTGCTCGATCCGCCTACCTTCTGACCTCTACGGCTACCGACATGCTTCTGCACATACCCGCCATCTTCAGCCCCGACGAAGTCAAACGTATCCGCAGCGCGTTGGAGCAAGCCCCCTGGGCTGACGGCAAGGTCACGGCCGGCTATCAATCCGCCAAAGCCAAGCACAACCTGCAATTGCCTGACGACTCCCCGCTGGCACGGGAGATCTCCGAGGCCATGCTGCAGCGTCTTTGGCAGAACCCGCTGTTCATGTCCGCCGCGCTCCCGAACAAGGTCTTTCCACCGCTGTTCAACTGCTACACCGGAGGCGGCTCGTTCGGTTACCACATCGACAATGCCATCCGGCAGGTGAAGAACAGCCCGGAGCGCGTCCGCACCGATGTGTCGTCAACGCTGTTCTTCAGCGATCCGGACAGCTACGACGGCGGCGAGCTGGTCATTCAGGACACCTACGGCGCTCAGCGGGTCAAGTTTGCCGCCGGCGACCTGGTGCTCTACCCGTCGACCAGCCTGCACAAAGTCGAGCCGGTCACCCGTGGCGCACGCATCGCTTCATTCTTCTGGACGCAGAGCCTGGTTCGCGATGATGGACAGCGGACCCTGCTCTACGAGATGGACCAGGCGATTCAGCAGCTGACTCGCGACGTACCGGACCATCCCTCGCTCGTTCAACTGACCGGCACGTACCACAACCTGCTGCGTCGTTGGTCGGACGTCTAAGTGACCTACCTACCTCGCCGTAACGAAGTATCGCCCGACCAGTTGCCCGACATGCTGGTGGGCGAACCACGAGAGGCGGCTCGGACCATCCTCGCCGCCGCCGAAACCGGCCTGGCGGACGCCCAGGTGATGCTCGGCCAGATTTTGCTGGAGGGCCGAGGGATACAGCGCGATCCGGTGCTGGCCGTTCGTTGGTTTCGCATCGCCCGCGCGCAAGGCAATGCGATGGCGCACAACATGCTCGGCCGTTGCCTGGAGCACGGCTGGGGCTGCAATCCGGCCCCGTCGGCCGCTGCCAGCGAATACCGCAAGGCAGCCGAACAGGGTCTCGACTGGGCCATGTACAACCTGGCCAACCTGTTTGCCACTGGCCGCGGCGTCGCGCAGGATCAGGCGCAAGCCTTGGCGCTGTATCGCCAGGCAGCAACGCTGGGCCATGCGAAGTCGATGAATCTGCTGGGGCGTTACCTGGAAGAAGGACTGGTGGTGCCCGCCGATCCTGCCGCAGCCCTCGAGTGGTATCGACGCGCTGCCGAAGCCGGTGATTTTCGCGGTCAGTTCAGTTACGCCGCGGTGCTGATCACTCAACAGCAGTGGGACGAAGCGCGTCGCTGGTTGATCCAGGCATTGGCGACCGGACACTTGAATTTCTTGCGCAAGGCGCGGGACGAGCTGTTGGCGGTGCGTATCGAACACATTGCCGACATCACCATGGCGTACGTCGCCCGCTGCGCCGATATCGGTGACCAGGGCGACCGACTGCTTGCCCGGGAGATCACTACGACACGCCCTGATCTGCTTGAGCCCGACGCCTGAAATAGCCGAACGGCAGATACAGAAACGCCGCGAACTTCGCGGCGTTTCTGTATAGCGGTGCGGCTTAGAGGTAGTAAGCCTTCAGCGGCGGGAAGCCGTTGAATTCCACCGCGCTGTAGCTGGTGGTGTAGGCGCCGGTGGAGAACCAATACAGGCGGTCGCCGCTCGAGAGGTTCAGCGGCAGGCCGTACTTGTAGTGCTCGTACATGATGTCCGCGCTGTCACAGGTCGGGCCGGCGATGACGACTTCTTCCATCTCGCCCTTCTTTTCGGTCCAGATCGGAAACTTGATGGACTCGTCCATGGTTTCGATCAGCCCGCTGAACTTGCCCACGTCGGTGAACACCCAGCGCTCGACCGCGGTGCGCGACTTGCGCGATACCAGCACCACTTCGCTCACCAGCACGCCGGCGTTGGCGATCAGCGAGCGGCCCGGCTCAAGGATGATCTCGGGCAGGTCATCGCCGAAGTCGTCCTTCAGGAAGCGGATGATTTCGTCGGCGTAGGTGGTCAGGTCGTTGGTCTTGGCGATGTAGTTCGCCGGGAAGCCGCCGCCCATGTTGATCATCTGCAGGACGATGCCGTCCTCTTCCTTCAAACGCTCGAAGATCACCTTGACCTTGGCGATGGCGGCGTCCCAGACGTCGATGTCGCGCTGCTGCGAGCCGACATGGAAGGACACGCCGTACGGCACCAGGCCCAGCTGCTTGGCCAGGATCAGCAGATCCAGCGCCATGTCGGTCTGGCAGCCGAACTTGCGCGACAGCGGCCAGTCGGCGGTGTTGGAGCCTTCGGTGAGGATCCGCACATAGACCTTCGAGCCCGGCGCGGCCTTGGCGATGTTGCGCAGGTCGGCTTCCGAGTCGGTGGCGTACATGCGTACGCCCTTGTCGTAAAAGTAACGGATGTCCTTGGCTTTCTTGATGGTGTTGCCGTAGCTGATGCGCTCCGGGCCAACGCCGGTAGCCATGACCTTGTCCAGCTCGTAGATCGAGGCGATGTCGAAGTTCGAGCCCTTGTCGCGCAGCAGTTCGGTGATCTCGGTGGCCGGGTTGGCCTTCACCGCGTAGTAGATCTTGGCGAACGGAAAGTTGCTGACCAGCTGGTCGTACGAATCACTGATGATTTTCGTGTCGATGACGACGAACGGGGTTTCGCGTTCATCGGCGAAGGCCTTCATCTTCTGGAAGGTTTCGCGCGGATAGTAGTCTTCGATCTTGATCGACATGCAGGGCTCCAGTTGGCGGAACGGAAGAGTGAGCAGGGGGTGGCGCAAGGCCTCGAACGTCTGACAGTTTCCCCATTTTGGTTCGCCTACTTCCCAAGGCATGTCGCCGAGCATCACCGGTCCCGGTGAACCTGCGAGCCATGCTCGTCGGGTTCGAAAAACCGGCAACCTCTCGTCGTCAGTACTTGAGCCGGATGGATCGTTTCCAGCATGGACGTTCGGGCGCGAACTTTAGAACCACAGCTGTTCGAGATCAACGAAAAATCCGTACTCACTCCCTTTTTCGAACGGTCTTGGCAAACCTACCGTATTCAAACCGACCGATATGACGCGGGGATGTTCCGATCGCATCGGC
Source organism: Stutzerimonas stutzeri (assembly GCF_018138085.1). Taxonomy (NCBI): domain Bacteria; kingdom Pseudomonadati; phylum Pseudomonadota; class Gammaproteobacteria; order Pseudomonadales; family Pseudomonadaceae; genus Stutzerimonas; species Stutzerimonas stutzeri. Next base: position 940,072 of record NZ_CP073105.1, on the reverse strand, counting down.
CCGCCACGCTTATTCAGCGTAACGGCATGGCGCAGGAACACCACCGGCAACGACGGAGCAACCGGCCGTAACGACGGCAACGGCCAATATCGCGGCGGCTTTGCTGCTATAATCGCCGGCTTTTTCCGACACGCTTTCATACCGGGACCGCCATGACCTCTCAGGCCGCCGAAGTCGCGAAGCGCCGCACCTTCGCCATCATTTCCCACCCCGACGCGGGCAAGACCACCATCACCGAAAAGCTCCTGCTGATGGGTAAGGCGATTGCCGTGGCCGGTACCGTGAAGTCGCGTAAATCCGACCGCCACGCGACCTCCGACTGGATGGAAATGGAAAAGCAGCGCGGCATCTCCATCACCACCTCGGTGATGCAGTTCCCCTACCGCGAGCACATGATCAACCTGCTCGACACCCCCGGCCACGAAGACTTCTCGGAAGACACCTACCGCACCTTGACCGCGGTGGACTCGGCGCTGATGGTCCTCGACGGCGGTAAGGGCGTCGAGCCGCGCACCATCGCTCTGATGGACGTCTGCCGTCTGCGCGACACGCCCATCGTCAGCTTCATCAACAAGCTCGACCGCGACATCCGCGACCCGATCGAGCTGCTCGACGAGATCGAGGCGGTACTGAAGATCAAGGCCGCGCCCATCACCTGGCCGATCGGCTGCTACCGCGACTTCAAGGGCGTGTATCACCTCAAGGACGACTACATCATCGTCTACACGCCGGGCCACGGGCACGAGCGCACCGAGGTCAAGATCATCGAGAAGCTCGATTCCGACGAAGCGCGCAAGCACATCGGCGACGAGTACGAGCGCTTCCTCGAACAGCTCGAACTGGTCCAGGGCGCCTGCCACGAGTTCGACCAGGACGAGTTCCTCAGCGGTCAGCTGACCCCGGTGTTCTTCGGCACCGCGCTGGGCAACTTCGGGGTCGATCATGTGCTCGATGCGGTCGTCGACTGGGCGCCGCGCCCGCTGCCGCGCGCCGCCAACGAACGCGTGGTCGAGCCGGTCGAGGACAAGTTCACCGGCTTCGTCTTCAAGATCCAGGCGAACATGGACCCCAAGCACCGCGACCGCATCGCCTTCATGCGCATCTGTTCGGGCAAGTACGAGAAAGGCATGAAGCTGCGCCACGCTCGCATCGGCAAGGACATCCGCATCGCCGACGCCCTGACGTTCTTCTCCAGCGAGCGCGAGCAGCTGGAGGAAGCCTGGGCCGGGGACATCATCGGCCTGCACAACCACGGCACCATCCAGATCGGCGACACCTTCACCGAAGGCGAGAACCTCGGCTTCACCGGCATCCCACACTTCGCCCCGGAACTGTTCCGCCGCGTGCGCCTGAAGGACCCGCTGAAATCCAAACAGCTGCGCCAGGGCCTGCAGGAACTGGCCGAAGAAGGCGCCACCCAGGTGTTCTTCCCCGAGCGCAACAACGACATCATCCTCGGCGCGGTCGGCGTGCTGCAGTTCGACGTCGTCGCCAGCCGGCTGAAGGAGGAATACAAGGTCGAATGCGCCTACGAGGCGATCAACGTCTGGTCGGCGCGCTGGATCGAGTGCGACAACGAGAAGAAGCTCAAGGAATTCTCCGACAAGGCGTACGAGAACCTGGCAGTGGATGGCGGCGGCCACCTCACCTACCTGGCGCCGACGCGCGTCAACCTGAGCCTGATGGAAGAGCGCTGGCCGGAGGTGAAGTTCAGGGCAACGCGCGAGCATCATTGAGGCCTGCGACACGGGCCGGCGGAAGGCGTTAGGCTATGTTCGCGGTTTCACCTCCGGGAGCTACATCATGCGGCGTCTTCTGCTTGCGCTTGTGCTGTTCACCTCTGCCGCTGAGGCTGGGGTACTGATCAACAGTCCTTACTGGGTCGTTGCACTGACGTGCTCGAACAATCAGGAGTGCTATGCCGCGAGTAACGGCAGCTACACCGGCTCGTTGAACGGCGCACGACGCTTCGACGATCAGACCCAGGCGACGAAGTTTCTGGACAGCCTGACGTCCAGCCTGCGGGACAAATCGCCACGCCTGGAGCAGCATTCGGAGCAGCAATGCGTGGAGCCCAGCGGCAACCACCCCGTTCAGGGGAGACGCTGCTGAAAAGGCTTGAGCCAGGCTCTTTCACAAGGATCGTGAAATGCCTAACGAACGAGCATCACCCGGGCAACGCCTGTTCGCCCGACAACTGCGCACGCAGCTCACCGACTGCGAACGTCTACTGTGGCGACAGCTACGCAATCGAGGCCTGGCGGGGCTGAAGTTTCGTCGACAACATCCCTGCCCGCCGTATGTGCTGGACTTCTACTGCGCCGAACTGCATCTGGTGATCGAACTCGACGGCGGCCAGCACTATGACGAGGCCGGACTGGCGAAGGATCGCGTGCGCACCGCCTACCTGAGGCGCCAGGGCCTCGAGGTGCTGCGATTCAACAATATGGATGTGCTTGAGAACATGGATGGCGTTCTGGCAGAGGTCATGCGCTGGGTAGAAGTCCGCTCCCGTCACCACAGCCCTCTCCCCAGCGGGGAGAGGGGGCTGGACTGAGCGCGCTGGACGGTCTTGGTTTGTTCGACGCATCAGTCCCCCGATGCGCTGGAGAATTGAGATTGCGCTCTGACTGAACTCCCGAGCTGGCACGAAGCCCGCCCCAACCCTCTCCCCGGAGAGGAGAGGGGGCAGGATTGAGCGCGCTGGACGGTCGTGGCTTGTTCGACGCATCAGTACCCCCGATGCGCTGGAGATTGAGATTGCGCTCTGACTGAACTCCCGAGCTGGCACGAACCCCGACCCATCACCCCAACCCTCTCCCCGGAGGGGAGAGGGTTCAGGATTGAGCGCGCCGAATCATCGCCGTCATCCGGACCTCGGATTTTGGCTGAACGCGCCGACGGTCGCGGTTATGCGCAACCTGGCGACTTAGCTGAGCGCACCGGAGGATCATCGGTTGTCCCCAACCGGGTAAGGCCGGCCTGCACATCAGCCAGCATCAACACATACGACATCAAGCTGACTCACCGCCTGTCGGCCTGCACAAAGCCAGTCCCCTCTCCCCTTTGGGGAGAGGGCTAGGGTGAGGGGCGGACTTTCGGCGAATCTCTTCGTCGAGTCGAGCCGAGCCATCCCGGGAACTCACCAAAGGCCCTCGCCCCCTTATTCCCCTTCCTCATCAAGCGTAAAGGCCACGACCGAATCACCGATCTCGGTACCGAACGAGCCATGCCCACCGGCCATCTGCACAACGTACTGCTTGCCGGTCTTCTCCGATACATAAGTCATCGGTGTGGCCTGGCCGCCTGCCGGCAAACGGCCTTTCCACAGTTGCTCGCCCGTCTGCAAGTCATAGGCGCGCAGGTAGTAATCCAGCGTGCCGCTCATGAAAGCCACGCCACCTGCGGTGACAATCGGGCCGCCCAGTGCCGGCGTGCCGACCGGAAGCGGGATGGGGACTGGCGTGCTGTCGCGGCTGGTGCCGTTCTTGTGCAGCCAGACCTTCTTCATGGTGCGCAGATCGAAGCCGGTCACATAGCCCCACGGCGGGGTCTGGCACGGCAGGCCCAGCACCGACATGAACGGCTTGAGGCTGACCATGTACGGCGCGCCCAGGTTGGGTTGCAGCCCGGTTTCACCGCCGCCGGTGCGCTCGTCCGGCGCCACTTCGCTGCGTTTGACCATGGTGGAGACGAAGGCCAGGTAGTTCGGCGCGCCGAACAAGACCTGCCGGCTCGGATCCACCGCCACCGAGGGCCAGTTGAACGTGCCGACGTTACCCGGATAGATCAACGAACCACCCTCGGACGGCGGGGTGAAGTCGCCTTCGTAGCGCAGCTTGCGGAACTGGATGCGGCACATCATCTGGTCCAGCGGCGTGCCGCCCCACATGTCGTGCTCGTGCAGCGGTTCGTCCGGGGCGTAGCTGACCGAGGAGACGGGCTGGGTAGGTGCGGTGAATTCACCGTAGTCGGTCCCCTGCGGCACCGGGATTTCGCCCACCGGCACGATGGGCTCGCCAGTGCGGCGGTCGAGGATGTAGAGGTCGCCGCGCTTGGTCGGTTGAATGATGGCCGGCACCTTGCCCTCGGGCCGGTCGATGTCCACCAGCGTCGGCTGCGAAGGCAGGTCGCGGTCCCAGAGATCGTGATGCACGGTCTGGAATTCCCAGCGGATCTTGCCGGTCTCCAGATCCAGCGCCACCAAGGTGTCGGTGAAGCGCTCCGTTTCCGGGGTACGTGGTTTCGCCCACTGATCCGGCGTCTGGTTGCCGGTGGGGATGTAGACCAGCCCCAGGGATTCGTCGGCTACCGACGTGGTCCACCAGTTCGGCGTGCTGCGGGTATAGGTTTCTCCCGGTGCCAAAGGCTCGGAGGCGTCCGGATTGCCCGGGTCGAAATACCAGACCAGGTCGCCGCTGTGAACGTCGAACGCGCGCACGACGCCGCCGGGCGAATCCACCGCGCCGTTATCGGTGATCGAGCCGCCGACGATCACCAGTTTCTCGGTCACAACCGGCGGCGACGTCGGCAGGTAGACGCCCAGGGCACCTTCGCCGAGGCCTTCCTTCAGGTCGATCACACCGGCATCGCCGAAGTCCTCGCAAGGCTTGCCGTCGTCGACATCCAGGGCGACCAGCGTCGCATCGTTTGTGGGCAGGAACAGGCGGCGCTCACAACGTGCGGCGGGCTGGTCCGGCTGGTCAGTCGACGCCGCGGCGGCATAGCGCACACCATCATGGAAGGCCAGGCCCCGGCAGGTCATGTGCTGGTAGTACTCGGCCTTGCGATTGATGTTCGGGTCGTAACGCCAGCGCTCCTCGCCGGTATCGGCATCCAGTGCGATAGCGATGCTGTGTGGGGTGCAGATGAACAGGCTATTGCCGACCTTGAGCGGCGTCACCTCGTAGGTGAACTCGCCGGGATCGGTCGGTCCGGGCAGGTCGCCCGTGTGGTATTCCCAGGCTTTCTTGAGCTTGTCGACGTTGCGCGGGGTGATCAGGTCGGCGGTGGAATAGCGGTCGCCATGCTCGGATCCGCCATACGCCGGCCATTCGCTGGTCGTGCGCCCTGCCTGCCCCTGCGGGTTCAGGCCCTGCATCTGCGCATCGCTGAACTCGCCTTTGATCGAGTGATAGTCCTGCGTCAACGAAAACACCGCCATCAGCGCGCCGGCCACCAGGCCGATGCCGAGCAGTCCGCTGGCGCCGTCACGCCAGACCAGCCGGTCGCTGACGTAGCGGTTGACGAAAGGCAGGATCAGCCAGAGGCCGAGGATGCACCACAGGTCGATTCGTGGCGCCAGTTGCCACCAGTCGAAGCGAACCTCATAGATCGTCCAGGCCAACGTCGCCAGTAACAGCACCGCATACAGCCAAATCGCCGCGCGGTGTCGGGCGAACAGCAGCCCGGCGACCACCAGCAAACCAATGCCCGCGATCAGGTAATACCATGACCCGCCCAGCGCGGCGAGATAACCGCCGCCGAGCGCCATCAGCGCGCCCAGCACCAGCACCACCAGAGCGGTCAGCGTAATCCGTAAAGGACGGGGGCCGTATTCGATACTCATCACAATCTCCAGCCGGTTCGTTTTCTCTGAAACAAAAGCGGGTGGATGTCGTGCGATCTTCACCCGCTATCAGTGGATGCGACAGGCACGCCTTAGTTCAGCCTTTTGGCCTCGCGTCAGGCCGTGGCGCCGACCGCCAGAGGCTGTGCCTCGGGCTTTTTGATCACCGCATAGATCACTCCGGTCACCAGGCTGCCGGCCAGGATCGCGACCAGATACAGCAGCGCATGGTTGATGGCGTTGGGGATCAGCAGCACGAACAGCCCACCGTGGGGCGCCAGCAGCTTGGCGCCGAACGCCATGGACAGGGCACCGGTCAGCGCGCCGCCGGCAATGCTCGCCGGAATCACCCGCAGCGGGTCTTTCGCAGCGAAAGGAATCGCGCCTTCGGAGATAAAGCAGCAGCCCAGCACCAATGCCGCCTTGCCGGCTTCGCGCTCGGTCTGGGCGAACTTGCGGCGGGCGATCAGGGTGGCGATACCCATGCCGATGGGCGGCACCATGCCGGCGGCCATGGTCGCGGCCATTGGCGCGTAGCTTTGCGAGGCGAGCAGCCCGACCGAAAACGCATAGGCCGCCTTGTTAACCGGCCCGCCCAGGTCGACGCACATCATGGTGCCGAGCAGCAGCCCGAGCAGGATGGCGTTGGAGGTGCCCATGGTGTCGAGGAACTCGGTGAGTCCGGCGAGCATCTTCGCCACCGGCGCGCCGACCACGTAGATCATCACCAGCCCGGTGAACAGGCTCGCCAGCAGCGGGATGATCAGGAT